>NZ_SPVJ01000002.1:0-485170 GCF_004634465.1 Bradyrhizobium sp. MOS001 | reverse complement strand
AACGAAGGGGTATGATCACGGTGCCTGTCCCTGTGATGCGAGGTCTGTTGCCGCAGCCTCGTGCAACTGTTCAGGTTGATAGATGGAACGGGCGGGAGACCGGGCCGGATCACGGCGTCAAGCGCCAAGGACCCAACGGCTTCCCGCCCACCCCATCCTGACAGACTTCCAAGACACAGGGGCCCATAACCACAGGGCGATATGGTTACGGGGACCCGGAGTGACGGCCTTCGCGCCAAACCACGCCCTGTGGTTAAGGGTCCCGGGCTCGCTTCGCTGCCCGGGACGACAGTGGAGTTTGCCGCGCACGCTTGCCGAACTAATTCGTCGGCAGCGGGACCTGGTCGTCGATCAAGGCATCCAGCGTCGCCTTCACATCGACCTTGGCGTCGACGACGCCGGCCTGCTGGAGGGCAAGGCCGGCAGCGAGGATCGACTCGCGCTGGGGTGCGCCGATGCGGCTGTGGGTGAGCTCGGTGCGCTCCTTGAGCTGCTTGTCGACGACCGCGTCCGGCAGCTTGGTCACGGCGATGAAGGTCTTCTTGAGATCATCGTAATTCGCCAGCGAATATTTGCGCGCCTCTTCATACACCGCGAGCACGCGGCGGGCGGCGTCCGGATAGTCCTTCAAGAACTGCTCGCGCACATTGAGGATGCCCCAGGTGTTGGCATCCGCCTTGCGATAGAACAGTTTTGCACCTTCCTCGACCTCGGCCTGCGCCATCATCGGATCGAGGCCGGCCCAGGCGTCGACGTCGCCGCGGATCAGCGCGGTCTTGCCGTCGGCGTGCTGGAGCAGGACCGGCGTGATGTCCTTTTCGGTGAGGCCGGCACCGAGCAGCGCGCGCACCAGGAAGATGTGCGGATCGGTGCCGCGCGTCACCGCGACGCGCTTGCCCTTGAGATCGGCAACGCTCGCGATCTTGGAATCCTTTGATGTCACCAGCGCCGTCCATTCGGGACGCGAATAGACGTAGATCGACTTGATGGGGTTCCCGTTGATCTTCGCCACCAGCGCCGCCGAGCCCGCGGTCGAGCCGAAATCGATCGAGCCGGCGTTGAGGAATTCGAGCGCCTTGTTGGAGCCGGCCGACTGCACCCAAATGATGCTGATGCCGTCCTTGGCGAACTCCTTCTCCAGCAGACCCTTCTGCTTCAGGACCATCGACACCGGATTGTAGGTCGCCCAGTCGATGCGGATTTCCTTGAGCGGATCCGCCGCCCGTGCCGCGGGGGTCATGGCGAGCGCAACAGCCCCCGCCAACAGAATGCGTCGTGTAATCCCGGTCATGCCCAGCCTCCTCAAAAACTTCATTGTTTTTCAATGAGTTATTTCTAGAGGTCAACGAGAAAATCGCTATCCCGAAAGCCCCTCGGCCGAGAACGATTTTGCCCGAGGCCGGCCTTTTCCAGCATGGAACGACTATTGCCAGAGAATGGCGGGTGACAGCGCCTGTCACCTCTTATATCCGGTGAGACATGGACAGCGTCGCGACTGAGCACAAGGCCGAGGTGGACGATCGCTTCGACACCGCGCGGATCACCGCCGCGGTCGATGCGCTTGCCGAGAAGCATCAGGGACGTGAGGACACGTTCCGCACCGCCATGGCGCAATTGCTCAAGGCCGAGCTGATCGCGGCGCGCGCCGCGGCGCAGGCGATCCTGCTGAAGGACCGTCACGGAAGGCGTTGCGCCGAGCGGCTGTGCCACGTGCAGGACGAGATCATCCGCATCCTGTATTCGGCGGCGACCCGGCATCTCTACCGCTCGCCGATCCCGAGCGGCGCGGAGCGCATGGCGGTGGTCGCGACCGGCGGCTATGGCCGCGGCCTGATGGCCCCGGAATCCGATATCGATCTCCTGTTTATCCTGCCCTACAAGCAGACCGCCTGGGGTGAACAGGTGGCTGAGGCCATTCTCTACTGTCTCTGGGACATGGGGCTGAAGGTCGGGCACGCCACGCGCTCGGTCGATGAATCGATCCGGCAGGCGCGCGGCGACATGACCATCCGCACCGCGATTCTGGAAACGCGCTTCCTGACCGGCGACCAGCCGCTCTATGACGAACTGGTCGCGCGCTTCGACAAGGACGTGGTGCAGGGCACGGCGTCCGAATTCGTCACCGCAAAGCTCGCCGAGCGCGAGGAGCGCCACCGCCGCGGCGGCCAGTCGCGCTATCTGGTCGAGCCCAACGTCAAGGACGGCAAGGGCGCACTGCGCGACCTGCACACGCTGTTCTGGATCGCCAAATACGTCTACCGCGTCCGTGATACCGACGAGCTGGTCGAGCGCGGCGTGTTCGACGCGCAGGAATACCGCACCTTTCGCCGCTGCGCCGACTTCCTCTGGTCGGTGCGCTGCAATCTGCACTTCTACTCCGGCCGCGCGGAGGAGCGCCTCTCCTTCGATCTCCAGCGCGAGATCGCGGTCCGGCTCGGCTACACCTCGCATCCCGGCATGCAGGACGTCGAGCGCTTCATGAAGCACTACTTCCTGGTCGCCAAGGAAGTCGGCAACCTCACCGCCATCCTCTGCGCCAAGCTCGAGGACCAGCAGGCCAAGCCCGCGCCGGTGCTGAGCCGGATGATGGCGCGGCTGCGCCCCGCCCCCGCGAAGCGCCGCGTCCCCGACAGCGACGACTTCCTCGTCGACAACAACCGCATCAACGTCGCCGCGCCCGACGTGTTCAAGCACGATCCGGTCAATTTGATCCGGATCTTCCGCCTGGCGCAGAAGAACAACCTCGCCTTCCATCCGGACGCGATGCGCGACGTGACGCGCTCGCTCGGACTGATCAACGCGCAGCTGCGCGAGAACCCGGAAGCCAACCGGCTGTTCATGGAGATCCTGACCTCCGACAACGCCGAGATCGTGCTGCGGCGGATGAACGAGACCGGCGTGCTCGGCCATTTCATCCGCGCCTTCGGCAAGATCGTCTCGATGATGCAGTTCAACATGTATCATCACTACACCGTCGACGAGCATCTGATCCGCTGCGTCGGCTTCCTGCAGGACATCGAGCGCGGCGGCATCGAGGAGTTCACGCTCGCCAGCGATCTCTTCCGCAAGATCCGGCCCGAGCACCGTGCGGTGATCTACATCACGACGCTGCTGCACGACATCGCCAAGGGACGGCCGGAGGATCACTCGATCGCGGGCGCCAAGGTGGCGCGCCGGCTGTGCCCGCGGCTCGGCTTCAGCGCGGCCGACACCGAGCTCGTGGCCTGGCTGATCGAGGAACATCTGACGATGTCCACGGTCGCGCAGTCGCGCGATCTCTCCGACCGCAAGACGATCGAGAATTTCGCTGCCGTGGTGCAGTCGGTCGAGCAGATGAAATTGCTCACGATCCTGACCACCGCCGACATCCGCGGCGTCGGCCCGGGCGTGTGGAACGGCTGGAAGGCGCAGCTCCTGCGCTCGCTCTACTATGAAACCGAACCGGTGCTGACCGGCGGCTTCTCGGAAGTCGACCGCGGCAAGCGCCTCACGGCCGCCTACGCCGAATTCCGCATGGCCTTCGCCGAGTGGCCGGCGGACGAGCTCGATGCCTATATCGGCCGGCACTATCCCGCCTATTGGCTCAAGGTCGAGCTGCCGCGAAAGATCCGCCATGCCCGCTTCGTCCGCTCCAGCGAACAGGCCGGCCACAAGCTCGCGATCAATGTCGGCTTCGACGAGGTGCGCGGCGTCACCGAGCTCACCATCTTCGCCGCCGACCATCCCTGGCTGCTCTCGATCATCGCCGGCGCCTGCGCCTCGGCCGGCGCCAACATCGTCGACGCGCAGATCTACACGACGACCGACGGCCGCGCGCTCGACACGATCTCGATCTCCAGGGAATACGATCGTGACGAGGACGAGGGCCGGCGCGCCACGCGCATCGGCGAGATGATCGAGGACGTGCTGGAAGGCAAGCTGCGTCTGCCCGAAGTGGTGGCGCGGCGCACCGTGCGCAGCAAGGCGCGGCCTTTCACGATCGAGCCGGAAGTGACCATCAACAACCAATGGTCCGACCGCTACACCGTGATCGAGATGTCCGGCCTCGACCGCCCCGGCCTGCTCTACGAGCTGACCACCGCGATCTCGAAGCTCAACCTCAACATCGCCTCGGCCCATGTCGCGACCTTCGGCGAGCGCGCCCGCGACGTGTTCTACGTCACCGACCTCCTGGGCGCGCAGATCAACGCGCCGACGCGCCAGTCCGCAATCAAGAGCGCGCTGACCCACGTGATGGCCGGCGACAAGGCGGTGCAGCCGGCGGCGTGAGGAGAGAGCTAAATCTCTACCCCCTCATGCCGCAGCAGCCAGCGCTTCCGCTCGAGCCCGCCGCCATATTTCACCAGCGAGCCATCCGCGCCGATCAGGCGGTGACAGGGCAGCACCACGCTGATCGGGTTTGAGCCGTTGGCATGGCCGACGGCACGAATGGCTTTGGGCATATCGATCCTTGCGGCCATCGCGCCATAGCTCATCGTGGTACCGGCAGGGATTTGCGCGAGCGCGGTCCAGACCCTTTGCTGGAAAGGCGTGCCGGCGATGCGCCATGCGACGCCCGAGAGCTGGCCGAGATCGCCTTCGAAATAACCCGACAGCGCCGTCCGCATCTCCGTCGGCGCAGGCAGATCGCTCAGATCCACGGCGCCGTATTGCAGGCGCAACAGCTCGCGCATGCGGTGCTCGTAGTCTTCCCAGTCGAGCGCACGCAAGGCGCCCTCGGCATCGGTGACGAGCAGCGCGATCCCGATCGGCGTCGTCAGGCGATCGAGGCCGAATCGTTCAGGCGGTTTGGTTGATCGAGCGGGCATTGCGACACCAGGCCATCGAAACACGCCATCGCACTTGCCATGCCGGCCGTGCTAACGTCCACCCGAAAGCTGACGCTTTGGGGGGCTCAACTTGATTCTGATCACCAATGTCCTGGTGGCGCTGGTCGCCGCACTGCACGCCTACTTCCTGATCCTGGAGATGTTTCTCTGGGACAAGCCGCTTGGCTTGAAGACATTCCGCAATACGCCTGAAAAGGCCGAGATCACGAAGGTGCTGGCGGCCAACCAAGGGCTCTATAACGGCTTCCTCGCCGCCGGCCTGATCTGGGGCCTCGTCCACGGCAACCCGGCCTTCGCATTCCAGATCAAGGCATTCTTCCTGCTCTGCGTGATCGTGGCCGGCGCCTACGGCGCGGCGACCGTCAGCACCCGCATCCTGCTCGTGCAGGCGCTGCCGGCGGCGATCGCGCTGGTTGCGCTGTTTCTGACCTGATTCTCGTGACCTGAGACGCTACGGCGCAGCGTCGCGATCCTTGCGCGGCGCCGGACCTTCCTCCACACTCTCCGGCAGCGATGGCGACCGTTGCAATCAACGGGAAAAGACCGTCGACCGGAAATTCCGTCAGGAGGAACAACCAAGATGAACAATCGCAGAGCCTTCATAGCTGCCACGGCGGCGCTCGCCTTCACGTTCTCCGCCAGCCAAGCCCCCTTCAATCAAGCCCTCGCCCAGAAGAAATACGACACCGGCGCGAGCGACACCGAGATCAAGATCGGCCAGACCGTGCCGTTCTCCGGCGCCTATTCCGTCTATGCCAATATCGGCAAGACCCAGGCCGCCTACTTCAAGATGATCAACGATCAGGGCGGCATCAACGGCCGCAAGATCAATCTGATCCAGTATGACGATGCCTATTCGCCGCCGAAGACGGTCGAGCAGGTGCGCAAGCTCGTCGAAGGCGACGAGGTGCTGTTCACCTTCCAGATCATCGGCACGGCCGCGAACGCCGCCGTGCAAAAATATCTCAACGGCAAGAAGATCCCGCAGCTGCTGGCCTCCACCGGCGCCGCACGCTTCAACGATCCGCAGAACTATCCCTGGACCATCGCCTACAATCCCAACTACGTGTCCGAGGGACGCATCTACGCCAAGTACATTCTCGCCAATCACCCCAATGCCAAGATCGGCGTG
This sequence comes from Bradyrhizobium sp. MOS001, assembly GCF_004634465.1. Classification (NCBI taxonomy): domain Bacteria; kingdom Pseudomonadati; phylum Pseudomonadota; class Alphaproteobacteria; order Hyphomicrobiales; family Nitrobacteraceae; genus Bradyrhizobium; species Bradyrhizobium sp. MOS001. Next base: position 479,209 of record NZ_SPVJ01000002.1, on the reverse strand, counting down.
CTCTACCAGAACGACGACATGGGCCGCGACTATCTCGCCGGCCTCAAGAGCGGCCTCGGCGACAAGGCAGCCAAGATGATCGTCGGCGAGGTGTCCTACGAGGTCACCGACCCGACCGTCGACTCGCAGGTGGTCAAGCTGAAGTCGCTCGGCGCAGATCTTTTCTACGATGCCTCGACGCCGAAATTCGCGGCGCAGGCCATCAAGAAGGTGGCCGAGCTCGGCTGGACGCCGGTGCACATCCTCGACATCAATGCGAGCCCGATCTCGGCGACGCTGAAGCCGGCCGGCCTCGACATCTCCAAGGGCATCATCTCGACCCAATACGGCAAGGAGCCGAGTGATCCGCAGTGGAAGGACGATCCGGGCGTGAAGGCCTTCTTCGCATTCATGGACAAGTATTTCCCCGAAGGCGACAAGCTCAACACGGTCAACACCTACGCTTATTCGGTCGCCGAGTTGCTGACGCAGGTGCTGAAACAGTGCGGCGACGACCTTTCGCGTGAGAACGTGATGAAGCAGGTCGCCAACATCAAGGACTTCACCCCGAGCTTCGCGCTGCCCGGCATCAAGATCAACACCGGACCGAACGACTATCGCGTCAACAAGCAGATGCAGATGATGAAGTTCAACGGCGAGCGTTGGGAGCTGTTCGGCCCGATCATCGAGGACAACGGCCCGGCGGGTTAGTAACTGCGTAGAGTGGATTAGCCCTGCAGATGCGCAAAGCGCATCTGCTCGGCGTAATCCACCTCTTCGACATCCGCGGCAGCAGAAGTGGTGGGTTACGCCTGGCGGACTGCGCTTCGCGCAGCCACAAGGCTAACCCACCCTACGAACTGCGCGTCTCCACCCACCTTGCGTTGCAGCAACGCCTCATCCACAATCGCCCTCAGCGGTGACGTCCTGTGCGCAAGAGCATCCGGGCAGATCATCGGCAATAACAAACTGAGGAAATTGCGAATGAGGAATGGAATGCTGCATCTGGCCACGGCAACGGCGCTAACCATTGCGCTGTCGGTCACCGCGGCCAGTGCCCAGAAAAAATATGATCCGGGCGCCAGCGACACCGAGATCAAGGTCGGACAGACCATGCCGTTTTCGGGACCGGCGTCGGCCTATTCGTCGATCGGCAAGACCCAGGCCGCCTATTTCAAAATGATCAACGACCAGGGCGGCATCAATGGTCGCAAGATCAACCTGATCCAGTATGACGACGCCTATTCGCCGCCGAAAGCCGTGGAGCAGATACGCAAGCTCGTCGAGAGCGACGAGGTGCTGCTGACTTTCCAAATCATTGGCACGCCTGTGAACGCGGCCGTCCAGAAATATCTCAATTCCAAGAAGGTGCCGCAGCTGTTCGCAGCGACCGGCGCCTCGAGGTTCACCGATCCAAAGAACTTTCCGTGGACCATGGGCTACAATCCCAACTACTTCGTCGAAGGCCGAATCTACGGCCAATACATTCTGAAGCAGCATCCGGACGCCAAGATCGGCGTGCTCTATCAGAACGACGACCTCGGCAAGGACTATCTGAACGGCATCAAGGCCGGCCTCGGCGACAAAGCCGCCAAGATGATCGTGACCGAAGCGTCCTACGAGGTCTCCGATCCGACCGTGGATTCGCAGATCCTCAAGATCAAGGACGCCGGCGCCGATTTGTTCTTCAGCGCCACAACGCCGAAGCAGGCCGCACAGGCGATCAAGAAGATCGCCGAAATGGGCTGGCATCCGATCCAGATCGTCGACATCAACGCCACCTCGGTCGGTGCGGTGCTGAAGCCGGCAGGCCTTGATGCGGCCAAGGGCCTGATCAGCGTCAACTACGGCAAAGAACCGCTCGATCCAACCTGGAAGGACGACGCCGGCCTGAAGAAGTATTTTGACTTCATGGCGAAGTACTATCCGGACGGCGACAAGGACTCGAACTTCAACACCTATGGTTATGGCACAGCCCAGCTCCTGGTCCATGTGTTGAAGCAGTGCGGTGACGATCTGACGCGCGAGAACGTCATGAAGCAGGCGGCGTCGCTGAAGGACGTCACCAGCGATATCGCGCTGCCCGGTATCAAGGCCAACACCTCGGCGACCGACTACCGCGTTAACAAGCAGCTTCAGATGATGAAGTTCAACGGCGAACGCTGGGAGCTGTTCGGCCCGATCCTGGAGGACGCGGGCCCGATCGATTAGTTCTCGGAAACAACTGCCTCAACGACGTCATGCCCGGGCTTGTCCCGCCTGCGCGGCCGAAGCCGCTTCGGCGCGGCGAAGGCCCGGGCATCCACGTTCTTGGAGCGGCAAGGCAAGGGCGTGGATGGCCGGGTCAAGCCCGGCCATAACGGCGGAGGGAGATGCGCGCAGAGACATCTACTCCGGTATCTCCCCAAAATTCTTCCCCACCGGCAGCACCGCGTGCCGTATCAGCCGTGAATCCTCCACCGCGGCCTGGCGATGCTTCACCGCTTCGCGATAGACGGGATCGCGGATCATCTCGACGAAGGCGGCAACGCTTGGATATTCGGCGATGAAGCAATGGTCCCAGCGCTCCTCTTGCGGGCCGATCAGCATCAACTCGAATTTGCCCTGCCAGACGATGCGGCCGCCGAGGCGCTCGAACACCGGGCCGCTCTCGCGGCCGTAGGCCGCATCGATATGGCCCATGCCGGTTCCCTCTTGTTTTATGTCGGCGATCCTAGCTCTGCCGCCCGGCGAGCGGAACTGCGGCAGGCGAATGCCGCACCTCCTAATCGCGCGTTAAGCTCTGGGTAACCGGGCCTTAAACAGCGACCGGTAGCGTGCGGCGGGGCGGGCTGACCGGGCGTTTTGCGTATGGCGTGGGGAAAGAAAAAGGGTGGGCGGAAGGAGCCGTTGTTCGGCTTGCCTGCTGCGCTCGCCGATCTGCGCCTGACCGCGGCCGACCGCGTCCCCGGCGGCGAGGACAAGCCGAAGAAATCAACGAAATCATCCGCCAAGCGCAAGAGCGAGGATGCCGGCGACGAGCCGCCGCGCGAGCGGAAGGCACAAGCCGGCCGCAGCGGCGCCAAGCGCCGGTCGAAATCGGGCGGAGGCTTCAGCCTCGGCCGCCTCGTCTATTGGGGTGCGGTGCTCGGCCTGTGGGGCGTGATCGCCGTGATCGGCGTCGTGATCTATGTCGGCGCCCATCTGCCGCCGATCCAGTCGCTGGAGATTCCCAAGCGGCCACCGACGATCCAGATCGTCGGCATCGACGGCAGCATGCTGGCGCAGCGCGGCGAGATGGCGGGCGCCAACGTCTCGCTGAAGGACCTGCCGCCCTATCTGCCGAAGGCCTTCATCGCCATCGAGGATCGCCGCTTCTACTCGCATTTCGGCATCGACCCGATTGGCATCCTGCGGGCCCTCGTCACCAACGTACTCCATCGCGGCGTCTCGCAGGGCGGCTCGACCTTGACGCAGCAGCTCGCGAAAAACCTGTTCCTGACCCAGGAGCGGACCATGGCGCGCAAGCTGCAGGAGGCGGAGCTCGCGATCTGGCTGGAGCGCAAGCATTCCAAGAACGAGATCCTGGAGCTCTATCTCAACCGCGTCTATTTCGGCTCGGGCGCCTATGGCGTCGAGGCCGCGGCGCAGAAATATTTCGGCAAGTCGGCGAAGGACGTCACCGTCGCCGAAGCCGCGATGCTGGCGGGCCTCGTCAAATCGCCGTCGCGGCTGGCGCCGAACCGCAATCCGGAAGGCGCTGAAGCGCGCGCGCAGATCGTGCTCGCGGCGATGGCGGATGCAAAACTCATCACCGAAGCACAGGCGCAGGCCTCGATCGGCCACCCCTCCTACAACGTGAAGCCGGCCGGAGCCGGCACGCTCAACTACGTCGCCGACTGGATCGGCGAGGTGCTGGACGATCTGGTCGGCCAGATCGACGAGAGCATCAAGGTCGAGACCACGATCGATCCGAAGCTGCAGAGCGTGGCGGAAGCCGCCATCATCGACGAGCTCGCGGCCAAGAGCGTCAAGTTCAATGTCAGCCAAGGCGCGCTGGTGGCGATGACGCCCGACGGAGCGGTACGCGCCATGGTCGGCGGGCGGAACTATTCCGACAGCCAGTACAACCGCGCGGTCACCGCGAAACGCCAGCCGGGCTCCTCGTTCAAGCCGTTCGTATACCTGACCGCGCTCGAGCAGGGGCTGACGCCTGATACCTTGCGTCAGGACGCGCCGATCGAGGTCAAGGGCTGGAAGCCCGAGAACTACACCCATGAATATTTCGGCGCGGTGACGCTGACGCAGGCGCTGGCAATGTCGCTCAACACCGTCGCCATCCGCCTCGGTCTCGAGGTCGGACCGAAGAACGTGGTGCGCACCGCGCACCGGCTCGGCATCTCCTCGAAGCTCGAGCCCAATGCCTCGATCGCGCTCGGCACCTCCGAAGTCTCGGTCGTCGAGCTGGTCGGCGCCTATGCCCCCTTCGCCAATGGCGGCTTCGCGGTGGCGCCGCACGTCGTCACGCGGATCAGGACGCTCAGTGGCAAGCTGCTCTACATGCGGCAAGCGGAAGAGCGCAACCAAGTTATCGATCCGCGCTATGTCGGCATGATGAACACGATGATGCGGGAGACGCTGATATCAGGCACCGCCAAGAAGGCGGATATCCCCGGTTGGCCGGCAGCAGGCAAGACCGGCACCAGCCAGGATTACCGCGACGCCTGGTTCATCGGCTACACCGCCAACCTCGTCACCGGCGTCTGGCTCGGCAATGACGACAACTCGCCGACCAAGAAGGCGACCGGCGGCGGCCTGCCCGTCGAAGTCTGGACCCGCTTCATGCGCACGGCGCACGAGGGCGTGCCGGTGGCCGCCTTGCCGAACTCGCAAGCGAGCTGGGGTCTGTCGAACCTCGCGCAGGCGGCATCGCAGGTATCGCCGCCGACGGCGACGACAGCACCCGGACCGGCACCGGCGAGCAGTGGCGGCTATCGCCCGCCTCCGACGCGCGCCAATGTGCGGCCGGAAGCCGCCGCAGGGCTCGACGGCTGGCTGATGGACCGGCTGTTCGGCGGAAATCGGTAGCTTCGAGCTGAGGTCCCCAGGGCCTCAAAACAAAAAACGCGAAAACAACCCCATGCACAGTAGCCGGTGACTTCAGGCGCGCCGCGCGGTGGATTGTAGGAAACGTTTGATCCGGCGGGACAAATCGAGCGTGCCGCGCAATCGTCGCGAAGTATGGCGGGGATCGCGCAAAGCGCGCTGACGTCGCCCCGCTCTCAACTGTCATTCCCCGCCAATGGGTCTCGCCTTCGGCGAGCCCCTTGACAGGCTCCAGCGGGGAATCCAGTACGCCGAGACGTCGAGATTCAAAGCAGCTGCCGCGGCGTACTGGATCGCCCGCCTTCGCGGGCGATGACAGTGATGGATACTGCCAGCAGCGTTTGCTCGGGCTGAGTTGAGTCCCAAAGACTCGGGTTTAGTGGGAAGGAGCGTTCCATGATTGCAGGTCTATCCAGCGCGGCGTTGCCCTATCTGCGTCCTGCATCAACGTCCGGTTCCAATGCGACAACGACATCAGATCTCCAGCCGGAGGCGTCGACTGCAACTGACGCTGCGACCAGCAGCCCAGGAATCAGCGTGTCGCAACTCAAGCCGCTGCAAGGCGCCAAGCCGATCTCGGTGGCGGACAACCCGGTCCTGCGCGACCTGATGGCAACGAATTGGCTGATGACCCACGGCGCGAACGCGACTCAACCGGCCGTCTCGGACGATGCACCTGAGAACACCTATGCCCAGGTGAAGGTTGACGGCAAGGTGGTGGCCACACTGTACAATGGCGGGTCCTCGACGATGACCAACGCGGCGGCCGCAAAGATCGGCAAGCTCGAGGATCCTCCCGGTCTGAGTGGACCTGATCTGGCGCAATGGCGAGCCGACAATTACGCCAAGCTGCTTGGCGGCACCGTCGAAAAAGCGTCCACCGCGATCACGCAATCGCAATGGACACCGCGTCAGAGCAATTCTGCGACCTATAGTCGCGATCAACTCGACGCGGCCTTCCAGGCGATGCTGGCCGAGGGCCAGAAGGCCGCCGTGCAACTGCAATCGTCCTATCTCGCCTCGCGCGCGCAGCCGGGGACAAGCGCAGATATCAGCGCCTGACCTGAGAGATGGTTTGAGGACGCGCGGCATCCGGGCGACGAATTTTGTCAAAGCACATCAAGCAAGATCATCCCGGCTAACGCCGAACAACGAGCAGCCATCGTCGGCGTTCAACGCCCGCGATGTCGCGCGACGAGAGCTGCTCGCCTGGATAGTCCGATGGGTCGGTCGCTCGGGGAAATCGGAAAGCGTGGCACGAGACGCACTGATGTCGCCCCGTCCTCCGCTGTCATTCCCCGCGAAAGCGGGGAATCCAGTACGCTGCGGCTTCTCGGCTTAACAATAACCGCCTCTGGAATACTTGGGTCGCCCGGTCAAGCCGGGCGACCCAGTGAGTGTTGGCTAGCAGCGAGGCCTAGTCTGCGACGAGGATCAATCCTCGACCCCATAGCGGTGCAGGTCGTTGCCGTGCGTATCGAGCCACTTCTTGGCGCGCTCCATCGACGGGCAGGCCTTTCCGCAGACGCGCCAGAACCGCGCCGAGTGGTTCATCTCGACGAGATGGGCGACCTCGTGCGCGGCGAGGTAGTCGAGCACGTAGGGCGGCGCGAGGATCAGGCGCCAGGAGAACGACAGCGAGCCAGCCGAGGTGCAGGAGCCCCAACGGCTGGACTGATCGCGGATCGAGAGGCGCTTGACCCTGACGCCGAGCTCGACGGCATAGGCCTCCGCCGAGCGCTGGAGATCGTGGCGCGCCTCGCGCTTGAGGAAGTCGCTGACGCGGCGGTCGACATGCTCGACCCCGCCGGCGACGCAGAGAATGCGTTCACCGCTGTCGCGCACTTCCGTCCATACCGTGCCGCGCGTGCCGGCACGATGAACGATACGATGGGCCGTGCCGCGTAGCGGTATCACTGTGCCGGGTTGGAACGGCGCAGCCTTCGGCAAACGGCCGAGACGTGCAGCGATCCACGCGCCGTGACGTTGTGCGAAGTCCTTGGCTTCGGCCAGCGTGCCGCGCGGCGGGATGGTGAGGATGGCTTCGCGATCGCTCGGATGGATTCTGAGCGTGTAGCGGCGCGCGCGGCGGTGCCGACGCAATCGAATCGCAAAAAACTGCGATCCATGGGTGATGACCAGGGTCTTCGGCTCGTGGGGCCGTCGATAGAGGAGTGCGCGAGTGGCCATGTCTGTCAGTCCGGGGGGCAGGAGGGCGCCCGGATTCTGCCATAACCGCCGCCAGGGAAAGCGCTCGGCGCAAAAACAAATCATTTGCCCAATATACAGCGGTCTAGCGTCCGGGAGACCCTACAGACTGGGGTTGGAACCCGGTTTTTTCGCCCCCGCTGGACGCATGCGGCACCCCCAAAGGATGAGGTGGGACTCACTCCTATAAGGCTACCTAAATACCGCGAATCTGGAGGGAACCAGCCCCTGCCGGAACCTCCGACAGGGCGCCGATTTTCAGCGGGAAAGCCGAAAAACGCGCTTATTCGGCCGCGAGGGCCTGCAACGAGCTCGGATTCGCAGCCGAGACCATGAAGTCATGGATGCGCGGCACGATTTCCGACTTGAAGCGCGAGCCGTTGAACACGCCGTAATGCCCGACGCCCTTCTGGACGTAATGAACGCGGCGGTGATCGGGGATCGAGCTGCACAATGTGTGTGTTGCTTCGGTCTGACCGAGCCCGGAGATGTCGTCGTTCTCGCCTTCGACCGTCATCAGCGCCACGCGCGTGACCTTCGAGGGGTCGACGCGTGTTCCGCGATGGGTCATCTCGCCCTTCGGCAGCGAGTGCTTCACGAACACGGTGTCGACCGTCTGCAGATAATACTCGGCGGAGAGATCCATCACCGCGAGATATTCGTCGTAGAAGTCGCGATGCTTGTCGACGAGGTCGCCGTCGCCCTTCACCAGATTGGCGAACAGGCGCTTGTGGGCGTCCATATGCCGGTCGAGGTTCATGCTGATGAACCCGTTGAGCTGCAGGAAGCCCGGATAGACATCGCGCATCATGCCCGGATGCGGGAACGGCACCTTGGTGATGACGGTGTTGCGGAACCAGTCGATGCCGCGCTCCTGGGCGAGCTTGTTCACCCCGGTCGGATTGCGGCGGGTGTCGATCGGGCCGCCCATCAGCGTCATCGACGTCGGCACGAAGGGGTCGCGCCGCGCTTCCATGATCGAGACGGCGGCAACGACGGGAACGGAGGGCTGGCACACCGCCATGACATGGGTGTTGCCGCCAAGGACGTGCAGCATCTCGATGACGTAGTCGATGTAGTCGTCGAGATCGAAGCGGCCATCGCTCAGGGGCACCATGCGGGCGTCGGCCCAATCGGTGATGTAGACCTCATGCGCCGGCAGGAACGCCTCGACCGTGCCGCGCAGCAGCGTCGCGTAGTGGCCGGACATCGGCGCCACGATCAGCACGCGCGGCTGCGGGCTGCGCAAGGGACGGGCGAACTTGCGATCGAAGTAGAGCAGCTTGCAGAACGGCTTTTCCCAGACCGAGCGGACCTCGACGGGAACGCGGATGCCGTTGACCTCGGTGTCGTTGAGGCCCCATTCCGGCTTGCCGTAACGGCGCGTGGTGCGTTCGAACAATTCACAGGCCGCGGCGACGGACTTGCCGACCTCGGTGCGCGCCCACGGATTGAGGGGATTCTGAAACAGGAGCTTGGTCGCATCGGTGACCGCACGCGCCGGATTGAGAGAGGCCTGCCCCATCTCGTACATCCAGTACATCGGCGTCGTCAGGACCGGACTGCCTTCGGCCGCCAGGGGCGGCGCGCCGCCGAACTCACCAATAGGCATCGTTAAAATCCTCTTCGCATCGCAACATACTGCCGAATGCGTAATATTGCGTCAATGCATGGTTCCGTACATCTACGGAGCCGGAACGGCTAAATCAGCCTGAATCCACGGGAAAGTGAGATTATTCACCGCTCGAGAGCAGCGAGCCGTGCTTCTTGGCGCTCCGCAAAAGGGCAAGGAATGCCCCAAAAGATGCAACCAGCAGCACCGCATTGATGGCCAACGCACGCAACATCAGATCGATCCGGAGGGTCTGTTCGATCAGGAGCGCCCGCATTCCCTCGAACACATAGGTCGGCGGCAGCGACCAGGCCACGTATTGCAGCCATGCCGGCAGCACGCTGACGGGATAGTAGACGCAGGCGAGCGGCATGATCGCGAACATCAGGGTCCAGACGATGCTCTCGGCGCCAAGGCCGTTTCGTAAGACCAGCCCCGAGACGAAGATGCCGACCGCCCAGCTCGTGAAGATCAGATTGCAGAAGAATGCAATCAGCGGCAGACCGAGGGCGTAGACGTTGAAGTGAAACAGGAACAGCGCGAGCAGCGTCATCGGGATGACGCCGATCGCGAGCCGGATCATGCTCATGATCATCAGCGACAGCAGAAACTCGATCGGCTTCAAGGGGCTCATCATGAGGTTGCCGATGTTGCGCGCCCACATCTCCTCCAGGAACGAGATCGAGAAGCCGAGCTGGCCGCGGAACAGGATGTCCCAGAGGATGACGGCGCCGATCAGCGTGCCGCCGGCGCGCGCGAAGAAATTGGCGTTCTCGGCGATGTAGAGCTGGAGAAAGCCCCAGGTGATGACCTGGAGCGCGGGCCAATAAAGCAGCTCGAGCAGCCGCGGCCAGGACGACATCAACAGGTACCAGTAGCGCAGGATCATTGCGCCGATGCGATGGATGGAAATGCCGCGGTGAAGGGAGAGCTCGGTCATCGCGCCGCCTCCTTCGCACCGTTCACCCGCCCGCGCGCGACGTCCAGGAACACCTCCTCCAGCGTGGTGCGGTTGTAGCGCGCCATGATGGCCTCCGGCGTGTCGTCGTCCTCGATGCGGCCGCGCTTCATGATGATGACGCGGTCGCACAGACGCTCGACCTCGAGCATGTTGTGCGAAGCCAGAAGGATGGTCGCGTTGTTCTCCTTGCGATAGCGCTCCATATGCGCCCGCACCCAGTCGGCCGTATCCGGGTCGAGCGAGGCGGTAGGCTCGTCCAGCAGCAGCAGCTCGGGCTGGTTGATCAGCGCCTTCGCCAGCGCGACGCGGGTCTTCTGCCCGGCGGAGAGCTTGCCGTTGGCGCGGTCGATGAATTCGGTGAGATCAAGCTCGTCGGCCAGCCTGGCGATGCGATCGGAGACGTTCTTCACCGCATAGAGCTTGCCGAACACGGTGAGGTTCTGCCGCACCGTGAGGCGCATCGGCATGTCGACATAGGGGCTCTCGAAATTCATCCGCCCCAGCACCGCCGCGCTCTGCTCCGGCATCCGATGCCCGAGCACCTGCACGCGGCCGGAGGTCGGCAGCACCAGGCCCATGATCATCGCGATGGTCGTGGTCTTGCCGGCGCCGTTGCCGCCCAGAAGCCCGGTGATGCTGCCACGCGGCAGCGAAAAGGAGATATCGTCGACGGCGCGGGTCTGCTTGTAGACCTTGACGAGGTGATCGACCGCAATGGCCGCAGAGGAGCCGCGCTCCGCGACAGTCGGCGGACTTGAAGCTTTGTCGTTCCCGGTCATGCTAGCCGTTCTTCTGCTATTGCAGCGGATAGCGCAAGGCTTGTAATCCGGGTGGTTCCGCGAGCCCCGCGTTTGTGACCGAGAAGGCACCGCCACATTGGCCGAGATGACTGAGACTGCCGATACCGACTTCCGCCACGCACAGCGGCATATCCGCTTGGACACGATCCTGCGGCTGCGCTGGCTGGCGGTGCTCGGCCAGCTCGCGGCGATCTTCATCGTGGCGCAGGGGCTTGAGTTCAACGTCGAGATCGTCCCCTGCGTCAGCATCATCGCGCTGTCGGCGGCGCTCAACCTGGCACTCCAGACCGTGTCCAATCCGCTGCAACGGCTGGAGCCGATGCAGGCGGCCGGACTGCTGGCGCTGAACATCGTGGAGCTGGCGGGGCTCTTGTTCTTCACCGGCGGACTGCAGAACCCGTTCTCGTTCCTGTTCCTCGCGCCCGTGCTGATCTCGGCCACGGCGCTGCCGGCCCGCCTCACCTTCGGCCTCGGCCTGCTCGCGGTGGCCTGTGCCTCGGTCCTGTTCTTCTTCCATCTGCCGCTGCCCTGGGATTCCGACGATCCCCTGGTGCTGCCGCCGATTTATCTCATCGGCATCTGGCTCTCGATCGTGCTCGCGATCGGCGTCACCAGCCTCTACTCGTTCCAGGTGACGGAGGAGGCGCGCAAGCTCGCCGACGCGCTGGCTGCGACCGAGCTGGTGCTGACACGCGAGCAGCATCTGACCCAGCTCGACGGCCTGGCTGCCGCAGCCGCGCACGAGCTCGGTACGCCGCTCGCGACCATCTTCCTGATCTCGCGCGAGCTGGAAAAGACGGTGAAGGATCCAAGTTTCGCCGCCGACCTGAAAACCCTGCGCGAGCAGACCCAGCGCTGCCGCGACATCTTGAGCAAGATCACCCAGCTTTCCTCCGAAGGCGCGCCGTTCGACCGCATGAAAATGTCTGAGCTGATCGAGGAGGTGGTGGCGCCGCACCGCGATTTCGGCGTCGACATCAAGGTGCGGATCGCGGTGGCGGCCTTCGCCGAGCCGATCGGCTCGCGCAACCCCGCGATCCTCTACGGCGTCGGCAACATCGTCGAGAACGCGGTCGATTTCGCCCGCACCACCGTCGAGGTGAATGCATGGTGGAACAAGGACACGATCGAGCTCGTGATCTCCGACGACGGCCCGGGCATTCCGCCCGATATCCTTAACCGGATCGGCGAGCCCTATTTGTCGCGGCGGCGCAATCTGGATGACGGCGGCGGCGAGCAGCGTGGGCTCGGGCTTGGCGTGTTCATCGCGCGCACCTTGCTGGAACGCACCGGGGCCAAGGTCTCGTTTACCAACCGGACCTTTCCGGAACACGGTGCTGTGGTTCACATCAATTGGCCGAGAGAGCGTTTTGAGACTATCGAGACGCTCGAAGAAACAATAGGATAGGCCGCGACCTTGCGTCGCACAGCAGGGCCGATCGACTATTTGCGGCCTTGGCACCGCCTGATTGCGACGCCATATGTAGATGTGCAGAGAGAGGACAACACCTTGAACGCCATCGCCGAACTGAACGAACAGACCGACCGCTCGCTTCTCATCGTGGAGGACGACAAGCCGTTCCTGGAGCGGTTGTCGCGCGCGATGGAGACCCGTGGCTTTGCGGTGACGTCGTGTGACACCGTCTCGGATGGCCTCGCGCAGATCGGCAAGGCCGCGCCCGCATTCGCCGTGGTGGATCTGCGGCTCGGCGACGGCAATGGTCTCGACGTCGTCTCCGCGCTGAAGAAGAAGCGCCCCGAAGCCCGCGCCATCGTGCTGACCGGCTATGGCAACATCGCCACCGCCGTGACCGCCGTGAAGATGGGTGCGATCGATTATCTGTCGAAGCCCGCGGATGCCGACGACGTCGTCGCCGCCCTGCTCTCGACCAGCTCGGAGAAATCCGAGTTGCCGACGAACCCGATGTCCGCCGACCGCGTCCGCTGGGAGCACATCCAGCGCATCTACGAGATGTGTAACCGCAACGTCTCGGAGACGGCGCGGCGGCTGAATATGCACCGTCGTACGTTGCAGCGGATTCTGGCCAAGCGCGCGCCGCGGTAGCGGTCTCGTAGGGTGGGCAAAGGCGCGTAGCGCCGTGCCCACCGCTTCTACTTCAATCCTGATCGGCTTGGATGGTGGGCCCGCTTTCGCTTTGCCCACCCTACGGCGTCCGCGTTCGCCGCGCCGCTACTCCCAAAAATCCGCGTGGCCCTGCGGGTCGACCAGACGGTTGATCCGGAGCGCTGCCGCCATCGCGAAACGCACCGTCATCTGCTTGCGCGTGGCGGCCTGAAGCTTGTGCTCGGGCGCCTCGCAGTGCAGATGCGCGCCATAGGCGTCCGCAATGATCAGGCCGGTGTCTTGCGGAAAGATCTCGCACGGCAAATCCTGCGTGAAGGCGAAGAATAGCCGGTCGCAATGGGCGCGGTATTCGTGCCATTTCTGGTCGGCACGCAAATCCTCGACCGACGATTTGATCTCCACGATCCAGATCTCGCCGCGCTCGTTGAGCGCCACCAGATCGGCGCGCCGGCCCGACGGCAGCGGCAGTTCGCTGATGCAGGTAAAGCCGAGCGAGCGCAGCAGCCGCGCCGTGCCGCGCGCGATCGCAAGCGCCGTCTCGGACTGGCGGCGATCGGGCGGCGGAACGAGAGCGATGTTGCGGGCGGGGCTGTCCATGGGGGGAGCTTAGCCGATTCCGGTGGGCCCGTCATTCCGGGGCGCGACGCAGTCGCGAGCCCGGAATCCATAGCCACAGGGAGAAGTTGTCGGGTGAGCAGGTAACTCCGAGCTTTGGCCAAACTACTCCCTGTGGTTATGGGTCCCGGGCTCGCGACTACGTCGCGCCCCGGGACGACAGCGGAGTGCGGGAACCTCGCCTCCCCCACGCACTTATCACGCAGCCGCCACACCTCGGCGGAGCATCGAGGCTGCTCGCGCATGATCGACGATCTCTGGTACAAGAACGGCGTGATCTACTGCCTCTCCGTCGGCACCTATATGGATGCCAACGGCGACGGCGTCGGCGACTTCAAGGGCCTGCTGCGGCGGCTCGACTATTTGCACGGCCTCGGCATCACCACGATCTGGTTGATGCCGTTCCAGACCTCGCCGGGCCGCGACGACGGCTACGACATCGCCGACTATTACAGCGTCGATTCCCGCTACGGCACGCTCGGCGATTTCGTCGAGTTCACCCACGGCTGCAAGCAGCGCGGCATCCGCATCATCATCGACCTCGTCGTCAACCACACCTCCGACCAGCATCACTGGTTCAAGGAGGCGCGGCGCGACAGGAATTCGCTCTATCGCGACTGGTATGTGTGGTCGGACAAGAAGCCGGCCGGCGCCAACAAGGGCATGGTGTTTCCCGGCGTGCAGAAGTCGACGTGGACGCGCGACAAGGAAGCCGGCGCCTGGTTCTTCCACCGCTTCTACGATTTCCAGCCCGATCTCAACACCTCAAATCCGCATGTGCAGGCCGAAATCCTGAAGATCATGGGCTTCTGGATCCAGCTCGGCGTCTCCGGCTTCCGCATGGACGCCGTGCCGTTCGTGATCGCCACCAAGGGCGCGAAGGTGAAGAAGCCGGTCGAGCAGTACGACATGCTGCGCGCGTTCCGCGAATTCCTGCAATGGCGGCAGGGCGACGCCATCATCCTCGCCGAAGCCAACGTGCTGCCTGAGACGGACATGGAATATTTCGGCCGCGACGGCGACCGCATGCACATGATGTTCAACTTCCACGTCAACCAGCATCTGTTCTATGCGCTGGCATCCGGCGATTCGCGTCCGCTGGCGAAGGCGCTGAAGGCGACCAGGCCGCGGCCGGCCAGCGCGCAATGGGGCCTGTTCCTGCGCAATCACGACGAGCTCGATTTGGGACGCCTGACCAAGGCGCAGCGTGACATCGTGTTCAAGCGCTTCGGCCCCGACAAGGACATGCAGCTCTACGACCGCGGCATTCGCCGCCGCTTCGCGCCGATGGTCGGCGGCGACCGAAGGCGGCTCGAGCTCGCCTACAGCCTGATGTGCACGTTGCCGGGAACGCCCGTCATCCGCTACGGCGACGAGATCGCGATGGGCGACGATCTCTCGCTCCCCGAGCGCAATTGCGCGCGCACGCCGATGCAATGGTCGACCGAGCCGCATGGCGGCTTCACCAAGAACGATAAGCCGGCATGCCCGGTCATCGACACGGGCCCCTACGGCTACGAGCACGTCAATGTCGCAAAACAGCGGCGCGATCCCAATTCCATGCTGAACTGGACCGAGCGCATCGTCCGCATGCGCAAGGAGGTGCCCGAGATCGGCTGGGGCGACTTCGTGATCATTCCGACGCGCGATCCCTCCGTGTTCATCATGCGTTACGACTGGCGCAACAATTCCGTGCTGTTCGTTCACAATCTGGATGAGAAGCCGCGCGAAATCGCATTCTCGGCGGGGCTGTCCGGCGAGGCCGGCGCGCACCTGATCAACCTGCTCGCGGAAGATCACAGCCACGCCGACAAGCGCGGCCAGCATCGCGTCGTGCTGGCGCCCTATGGCTATCGCTGGTACCGCATCGGAGGGCTGGATTATTTGCTGAAGCGGAGCGACATCGACGGGAATGCCGCGGGTAACAAGCATCCGGGGTAGGTGCATCTCCGCACACGGCCGTCGTCCCCGCGAGCGGCTAGATGTATGGCAGCATCACCACCACGCCCTCATTGCCGCGCAGATCCAGCACGCCTTCCAGCCTCTCGCCCTCGCGATCCAGAAACGTCGACAGCAAGATCTCGCTGTTGAAACGGATCGCGCTGGAGGTCACGGCGATCGGGTCGGGCCCGAGATTGAGCACGACGATCACCGCCGTGCCCTCGGCCTCGCGGCGATAGACCAGCAGATCGCCTTGCGCGGCGATCGGATGGTAGTCGCCCTCGACCAGCGCCGGAGATGCCTTCCGCAAGGCAATCAGCCGCTTGTACAGACTGAGGATCGAACGCGAATCGGCTTCGAGATCGGCGACGTTCTCGCGGATATGGTCCTCCGGCAGCGGCAGCCAGGGCCTTACGCCGGAGAAGCCGCTGGCCGGCGACGCATCCCACTGCATCGGCGTACGGCAGCCGTCGCGCCCCACTCCGATGCCGGGCACATTCTTCTCGAAGGGATCGCGCACGTCCTCGGGGGAGATCGCCAGCTGATGCATGCCGATCTCGTCGCCGTAATAGAGCGTCGGCGTACCGCGCAGCGTCAGCAGCAGCATCGCGGCAACGCGCGCCTGCTCCGGCCCGACGCGGCTTGCGACGCGCGGACGATCGTGATTGCCGAGCACCCAATTTGGCCAGGCGCCCTTCGGCAGCGCCTTCTCGTAATCGTCGACGATTGTCTCGATCGATCGCGCGCTCCAGAAGGTCGAGAGCAGCGCGAAATTGAACGGCATTTGCGCGCCGGTGAGGTCGTTGCCGTAATAGGCCATCAGCCGGTGCAGCGGCAGATAGATTTCGCCGATCAGCACGCGGTCGCGATACGCGTCCGTGACGCGCCGCATCTCGGCGATGATGTCATGCACCTCCGGCTGGTCGGTGGAGTATTGCGTCAGGATCCTCTCGTTCGGCGGCCGGCCCTCGACGTAATGCGGGTTCGGCGGGTTGTCGCGGAATTCGGCATCCTTGATCAGGTGCCAGATCACATCGACGCGGAAGCCGTCGACGCCCTTCTCCAGCCAGAACCGCATCGCGTCGTAGATCGCCGCGCGGACATCCGGATTGCGCCAGTTGAGATCCGGCTGCTCGGCAAGGAAGGCGTGGTAGTAATATTGACCTGTCGTCTCGTCGAAAGCCCACGCGCTGCCGCCGAATTCGGACAGCCAGTTGTTCGGGACACCGCCATCGGCGGCCGGATCGCGCCAGACGTACCAGTCGCGTTTGGAATTGTCGCGCGAGGACCGGCTCTCGACGAACCAGGGATGCTGGCTTGATGTGTGGTTCGGCACGAGGTCGAGGATCAGCTTCAGCCCGTTGTCATGCGCCGCCGCGAGCAGCGCATCGAAATCTTCCATCGTGCCGAACAGCGGATCGATGCCGGTATAGTCGGAGATGTCGTAGCCGAAATCGGCCATCGGCGACGGAAAGATTGGCGACAGCCAGATCGCGTCGACGCCGAGCGATTTCACGTAAGGCAGCCGGCGCAGAATGCCGGCGAGATCGCCGACGCCGTCACCGTCTGTGTCCTGAAAGGAGCGCGGGTAGATCTGATAGAAGATGCCGTCGCGCCACCAATTGTCGCCGCCCTGAGCCATGCCGGAAAACCCACCCAAAAATCTGCGTCTCGCGCGAGTGAACGCGGAACGAACGCCGCGGTTCAAACCAGCAGGCGAATTGGGACGGCCGTGTGACGGCGGGTGCGGCTGTTCCCGGGCGAGGCACGAATCTTTTGCTTGGCGGCATGGCAAAAATCGGCATTGTGAGGCCCATGACCGAGCAAAACGACAACCAAGAATCCCAACAAGCCAAGGCCGGCGCGATCATCGTCCCCGTGACGCTGTTCGAGCAGAACTGCACCATCATCTGGGACGAGCCCGGCAAGAAGGCCGTTGTGATCGACCCCGGCGGGGACGTGCCGAAGATTCTGGACGCGATCAAGCAGACCGGCGTCACCGTGGAGAAGATCTGGCTGACCCACGGCCATATCGACCATGTCGGCGGCGCGGCCGAACTGCGCGATGCGCTGAAGGTGCCGATCGAGGGGCCGCATGTCGCGGATAAATTCCTGCTCGACAACGTGGTCGAGAGCGGCGCGCGCTTCGGCATGACGGAGGTGCGCAATTTCGAGCCGGACCGCTGGCTCGACGAGGGCGACAGCGTGTCGATCGGCGGCCTGCAGTTCGACATTCTGCACTGCCCGGGCCACTCGCCCGGCAGCGTGGTGTTCTTCAACAAGGACTTGCGCTTTGCCCATGTCGGCGACGTGCTCTTCGCAGGCTCGGTCGGGCGCACCGACCTGCCCGGCGGCAGTCACGCCACGCTGATCAATTCGATCAAGACCAAGCTTTTGCCGCTCGGCGACGACGTCGGCTTCATCTGCGGCCACGGCGCCGGCTCGAGCATCGGCCAGGAACGGATGACCAATCCGTTCATCACCGGCGAGATGTGAGCGCTACTCGGCGGCCTCCGCCAACGCCGCGGTGTCACTGAGGTTGCGTTCGCCCCAGTCGCGGATCGCGGCGACGACCGGCACGAAGCTCTTGCCTTTGCGCGTCAGGCGATACTCGACCTTCGGCGGCACCTCGCCAAAATCCTTGCGGTCGATCAGGCCACTTTGGGTCAGCGCCTTCAATTCGCGGCTGAGCACGCGCGGGGTGATCTCGGCGCTGCCGGCCGCGCCGCGCAGCAGGCCGCTCCTGATCTCGCCATAGCGGCGCGGGCCGTCCCTGAGGTCCCAGACGATGCGGAGCTTGTACTTGCCGCTGATCATCTTCTGAAAGGCCGTAACCGGACAGGTGCGCGCCGGGTTTGCCCTTGCCATGTCGCCTCCTCCATACGCAGCCAGCTTGCAGGAGGATAGGAGCAACGTCGAAAAAGTCCATACTATCAATTTTGTCCATACTTGCAGGATCGCCTGCAAGGCGCAGATGATGACGCACTGGACGAACAGGGAGCGTCACATGAAGCACTTCATGATCAGGTACGAATTCAGGAACGGCACGACGGAAGCCTGGCACCAGGAGATCGGCCGCTTCATCAAGGCGATCGAGGGCGATCCGGAGTTGAAGGGGCGGATCGGCTATCGGGTCCTGAAGAACCGCGACGACGCCAGCTATTTCCACCTCGCCAGCGTCACCGACGAGGCCGCGCAAAAAGCGCTGCAATCGCGCGACTTCTTCAAGGCCTATCAGGAGATGACGCGGAAGGTCGCCGGCGGCGAGGTGACGGTGGCGCCGATCGAATGGATCGATCAGACGGCGTAGCCGTCGCTTATCGAGCGACGAACTACTTCATCAAGCCCGCGGCGGTGAGTGCGCGCGTGATGATCTGGCCGAGATCGAAGCCGCGCGCCGCCGCGCGCTTCGGCTCGGCCGGCTCTTCGGCGACTGCGGCGCGGATCGAGCGGGCGAGATGCGGCGCGGGTGAAAGCGCCGGCTTCGACGTCCCGGGCCCCGCCTTCTTCCCGGCCGCGTCCGGAATCCAGCCGGTGAGGCCGAAGAACTTTGCGATGTGGTACGACGAGGAGATACCGGCCTCGATCAGGAATGCGCCTTCGATGCCGTAACGCTGATCATTGTCGGCGAGGCCGAGCGGCGTGCCGTGGGCCATGTCGGTGATGGCGTAGGACTCGACCAGCGTCTCGCCGTCCTTGTTCCACCAGGCCTGGCGCGGATAGCCATCGACAATCGTCTCCGCCATCGGCACAGCCGGCAGGTCGTGCAAATCGAGCCACTGCTTGACGATCTCGCTGGCGTTGCCGGGATTGACGGTGCGGTCAGCGCTGCCGTGCCACACCGAGATTTTCGGCCACGGCCCGTGATGGTTCGAGGCGCGCCGCACGAAATCGCCGAGCTCGCGCTCCGGCCGCTGCGGCGAATGAAACATGCCGTCGAGCGCCTCGCGCAAATTCGACGCGATGCCGTAGGGAAGTCCAGCGATGATCGCACCGGCCGCAAAAACTTCCGGATAGGTCGCGAGCATCACCGACGTCATGCCGCCGCCGGCGGAGAGACCGGTGATGAAGACGCGCCTGGGATCGATGCGGTGCGCTTCGGCCATATGCGCGATCATCTCGCGGATCGACCGCGCCTCGCCGCCGTCCCGCGCAGTGTCTTCCGGATTGAACCAGTTGAAGCAGGTGTTGCCATTGTTGACGCGTTGCTGCTCGGGCATCACCAGCGCGAAGCCGTAATGCTTCGCGAGCGTCGACCATCCCGCGCCGAGATCGTAAGTAGCGGCGGTCTGGCCGCAGCCATGCAGCACGACGACGAGCGCGCGCGGCTTCTGGAGTTGCGCCGGCACGAACGCGAACATGCGCAGGTTTCCGGGATTGTCGCCGAAGCCCGTGACCTCTTCCAACGGGCTGGACACGTCCGCGCTCCGGCCGAATTCGGCAAGGCGCAGACCATCCACCTTTGGCAGATGTCTCAAGAGAGCGAGATTTTTGGCAAGCGACACGGCAACTCCTGGCAGGCGACGTTCAACGTTCACCCAAACCAAATAGTTGCTGCGGTGCAAAATAAAAAGCCCGTGTGCTGTCTATCACCCGAAATCACGCAAAAATCCGCAGGAATACGCATGAATTAACCGCAATGCCTCAACTTCGTGCAGAGACGCGGCGCATCCACGCCAGAAATGCGGCGCAGATCGTGATTAACGCCGCAAACGCGGCGAGCGAAACGAAGAAGCCTGCGCGCGCCGATTGCAACGCTTCAACCGCGAAGAACGCCGCGCCGATTGCGGCCACTCCGGCCGCATTTCCGATCTGCGCCGTCGTGCCGTACATGCCGGACGCCGAGCCTGCCGCGACAGGCTTCACCGTCGAGAGCACCGCACCGGATAGCGGCGCCATCACCAGCCCCTGCCCGTAGCCGAAGATGATCATGACGAGTGCGAGCAGGATCGGCGCCGGCGCATCGATATAGCCCGTGACCAGCGCGAGTGCGGCGAGGCCCGCGATCTGCAGCATGCAGCCCTCGATCAACACCTTGGTCCCGCGATGGCGCGCTCGCGCGCCGCTGTGACGCGACGCGACCACGAAAGCCAGTGCGAGCGGAATGAAGGCCATGCCGGCTGCGAGCGGCGGGATCTTCAGGCCGCGCTGCATGAACAGCGTCATCACCAGATAGAACGAGAGGTTGGCGACGAAGAAAAAGAACGCCGCGCCGAGCCCGCGCAGGAAGGCTGCATCGGACAGCAGCGTCAGATCGATCAGCGGCATGCCGCCGGCGCGCGCCACCGCATGCTCGAGCTTCAGGAACGCGACAAGGATCGCGCCGCCGCTTGCCATCACGGCCCATAGCCACGGCGCCCAGCCGACATCGTGACCGAACAGCAGCGGTCCGATCAGGCACAACAGCCCCGCGAACAGCACCATGCTTCCGTTGATGTCGAGCCGCGTGCCGGCCCGGCGCGGCACTGACGGCATGATGCGCCAGGCGGCGGCCGCAATGACGAGGCCGCAGGGCACGTTGACGAAGAACACCGAGCGCCAGCCGGTACCGGCAAGGTCGACCGTGACCAGGAGACCACCGAGCAGGAAGCCCGCGGCGCCCGCAAGCCCGAGCACGATGCCGTAGATGGCGAATGCGCGGCTGCGCTGTTCGTCGGTGAAGAGCAGATGCAGTGTCGCCAGCACCTGCGGCACCATCAGCGCTGCAGTCGCGCCCTGCGCCAGCCGTGCGATGATCAGCTCCGCGCCCGATTGCGCCAACCCGCACCACAGCGAGGTCACCGTGAAACCGAGCACGCCGGCCAGGAAGACATTCTTCGTGCCGTGGATGTCGCCGAGGCGGCCGCCGGTGACGACCAGCGTGGCGTAGGCGATCAGATAGATCGCGATGACGGATTCGATCTGCGCCGGCGTCGCATGCAGGTCCACCGCGATAGTGGGAATGGCGACGTTCACGATGAACGCGTCGACGCCGAACATGAATTGAGCAGCGACGACGATCGCCAGCACGCCCCAGCGGCGCGACGAATCGACTTGTTTTGTGACGGTTTGATGCATTTTCGCGCGAGCCTTCGGCGATTTATTTGCGCGCAAAACTCGCAGATCGGCGTCATTGGCGCGATTACCTCCGAGGTAGGACTTGCCGCTTTGGCCCGATTGCTGCATGGCAATTCCCGCTGGTTTTGCGGGCTCGGAAGTTTTCCGGATGTACGACTACGACATGGTGGTGATCGGCTCGGGCCCGTCGGGGCGCCGGGCCGCGGTGCAATGTGCCAAGCTCGGCAAGGCCGTGCTGGTGGTGGAGAAGGGCCGGCGGGTCGGCGGCGTCTCGGTCCATACCGGCACGATTCCTTCAAAGACCCTGCGCGAGACCGTGCTCAATCTGTCCGGCTGGCGCGAGCGCGGCTTTTACGGCCGCTCCTACAAGGTGAAGCAGGACATCGCGGCGAGCGACCTGATGATCCGTCTTCAGAAGACGCTCGACCATGAGGTCGAGGTACTCGAACATCAGTTCAGCCGCAACCTGGTGCGCACCGCCAATGGCGAGGCACGGCTGGTCTCACCGCACGAGGTCGAGATCACGAGCTCAATTGGCGAGGTAAAAGTGGTGTCGGCCGCCTTCATCCTGATCGCCTGCGGCACGCGCCCGTTCCGCCCCGACTACGTGCCGTTCGACGGCACCACCGTGCTCGACAGCGACGAGATCATCGAGCTGCCAAAGCTGCCGCGCAGCCTGGCTGTGATCGGCGCCGGCGTGATCGGCGTCGAATACGCCACCATCTTCAGCGCGCTCGACGTGCCCGTGACCCTGATCGAACCGCGGCCCACCTTCCTCGATTTCATCGACAAGGAATTGATCGACGAGTTCGTGCACGAGCTGCGCGACCGCAACGTCGCGCTGCGGCTCGGCGCCAAGGTCAACTCGATCGAGAAGACTGCGCAGGGTGGCATCGTCACGCATTTGTCGGACGGGCGGCACGTCACCACGGAAATGCTGCTGTTCGCGGCCGGGCGCGTCGGCGCCACCGATCGGCTCAACTTAGAGGCGGCCGGCATCGTCGTCGACCATCGCGGCCGCATCTCGGTCGATCCCGTGACCTTGCAAACCAGCGTGCCGCATATCTACGCCGCCGGTGACGTGATCGGCTTTCCGAGCCTTGCTTCCACCTCGATGGAGCAGGGACGCGTCGCCGCCTGCCACGCGCTCGGCATGGAGCCGCTCGCGCCGCCGGAGTTCTTCCCCTACGGCATCTATTCGGTGCCGGAGATATCGACGACGGGACTCACCGAAGAAGAGGTGCGCACGCGCGGCATTCCCTACGAGGTCGGCATCGCACGCTTCCGCGAGACCTCCCGCGGCCACATCATGGGGCTGAACAGCGGCATGATGAAGATGATCTTCTCGACCAAGACGCGCCGGCTGCTCGGCGTGCACATCCTCGGCGAAGGCGCCACCGAGCTGATCCATATCGGCCAGGCCGTGCTCAACCTCAAAGGCACCATCGACTATTTCATCCAGAACACGTTCAACTATCCGACGCTGGCGGAGGCGTACAAGATCGCCGGGCTGGATGCGTGGAACAGGATGACGCGGTAGCCGCAAGCTCATCGAACAGTCTCTTCGCAGCCATCCTTCGAGACGCCCGCCTTCGGCGGTCTCCTCAGGATGAGGTCTCGTTTCGCGGCGCAGCCTCAGACCCTCATGGTGAGGAGCCCGCGAAGCGGGCGTCTCGAACCATGCAGGCCAGGCAGGTCGTTGCAGCGTCTCAACGCATGCCTGCATTCCGCCGCGCGGGACACCGCGCGATTGCCTTCGCTATCGCCAGCACGTAGCCTCATCGCCTCAACAAACAGAAAATTCAGCCGGAGAGAACGCCATGGCGCGCCTGAAGTTCGGAGCCTTCCTTGCCCCGCATCACCCGATCGGGGAGCATCCGATGCTCCAGTTCCGGCGCGATCTCGACCTGGTCGAGCAGCTCGACGCGCTCGGTTATGACGAGTTCTGGTGCGGCGAGCATCATTCCTCCGGCTGGGAGATGATCGCCTCGCCCGAGATGTTTCTGGCCGCAGCCGGCGAGCGCACCAAGCGGATCAAGCTCGGCACCGGCGTGGTGTCGCTGCCCTATCATCATCCCTTCAACGTCGCCCAGCGCATGGTGCAGCTCGACCACATGACCGGCGGCCGCGCCATTTTCGGCTCCGGCCCCGGCGCGCTGGCGTCGGACGCGCACACGCTCGGCATCGACCCGATGACGCAGCGCGACCGCCAGGACGAGGCCATCGGCGTGATCCGCCGCCTGTTCAACGGCGAGCGCGTCACCGCGAAGAGCGACTGGTTCACCATGAACGACGCCGCGCTCCAGATCCTGCCCTTGCAGGAGGAGATGCCGTTCGTAGTGGCCTCGCAGATCTCGCCCTCGGGCATGACGCTCGCCGGCAAGTACGGCATCGGCATCATCTCGCTGGGCTCGATGACGACGCAGGGGTTGATGTCCCTGCAACAGCAATGGCAGTTCGCCGAGGACGCCGCCAAGAAGCACGGCACCAAGGTGGATCGGGCGAACTGGCGCGTGCTGCTGACCTGGCACCTCGCCGAGACCCGCGAGCAGGCCCGCCGCGAAGCCGGCGCCGGCCTGATGCGCTGGCACAACGAATATAATGTCGGCACGCTGCAGCGGCCGGGCCTGACCGCGTTCGCCTCGCCCGACGAGGCCGTGGACAAGACCGCTTTCGTCGACGGTGCGGCCTCCGTGATCGGTACGCCCGACGACCTCGTCAAGATGATCAAGAACGTGATGCAGGTGTCGGGCGGCGTCGGCGCCGTGATCGGCTTCGTGCACGATTGGGCCAATCCCGAAAATACCCGCCGAAGCTGGGACCTGGTGGCGCGCTACGTCGTGCCGGAGATCAACGGCTATATCGACGGACTGCGCAAGTCGCAAAAGTTCGTGATCGAGAACCGCGCGATCTTCGAACGCGCCGGGCAGGCCGTGATGGCGAAGATCATGGAGAACGAGAAGGCTGCAGAGGCCTTGAAGGTGACCGGCGCCGGCCGCGTCGCCATTCCCGCCGTCAACGCCCCGGATTTGCAGAAGGAAGCGGCGAAGCGGTAGGCCCGTCGGAACTACGCTTGTAACGACGTTCACAAGAAAGACATACCGGCCTGTGCTATGCTGACCCCGGTCAGCTGGCGCGGGTCGTAGTCATCTGTGTTCGCGCGCCTGTTCGGTCGGTCAACCGGAGCAATCGTCATGTCGATGCAGAATGTCGCCCCTGCGCTTCCGTTCACCGCACCCAGGCGCAACGAGCTGACGCACATCCCCGGCGACGAGGGCTGGCCGATCATCGGCAAGACCTTTCAGGTGCTCGCCGATCCCAAGGGACATATCGAAGCGAACGGCGCCAAATACGGCCCGGTCTACCGCACCCATATTTTCGGCGAGACCAATGTCGTGCTGCTCGGGCCCGAGGCCAACGAGCTCGTTCTGTTCGACCAGCAAAAGCTGTTCTCCTCGACGCACGGCTGGAACAAGGTGCTCGGCCTGTTGTTTCCGCGCGGCCTGATGCTGCTCGATTTCGACGAGCACCGGCTGCATCGCAAGGCGCTGTCGGTCGCGTTCAAGTCGGGGCCGATGAAGTCGTACCTGAGCGATCTCGACCACGGCATCGCCGCGCGCGTCGCGCAGTGGAAGGCGAAGCCTGGCGAGATGAAGCTTTATCCGGCGATGAAGCAGCTCACGCTCGACCTCGCGGCGGCGTCGTTCCTCGGCGCCGATATCGGGCCGGAGGTCGACGAGATCAACCGCGCGTTCGTCGACATGGTCGCGGCTGCCGTCGCCCCGATCCGCCGGCCGCTGCCGGGCACGCAGATGGCCGCCGGCGTGAAGGGACGCAAGCGCATCGTCGCCTATTTCCGCGAGCAGATCCCGCTGCGACGCGGCAATCACGGCGGCGACGATCTGTTCTCGCAGCTCTGCCGCGCCACCCACGAGGATGGCGCCCTGCTCTCCGAGCAGGACATCATCGACCATATGAGCTTCTTGATGATGGCGGCGCACGACACGCTGACCTCGTCGCTGACCTCCTTCATCGGCGAGCTCGCCGCCAATCCGGACTGGCAGGATAGGCTGCGCGCAGAGGTTCTTGCGCTGGGGCTCGCACCGGGTTCGCCGAGCAGCTTCGACGACCTCGAAAAAATGCCGCTGTCGGAGATGGCGTTCAAGGAGGCCCTGCGGATCAAGCCGCCGGTGCCGTCGATGCCGCGCCGTGCGATGCGCGATTTCACCTTCAAGGGTTTTACGATTCCGGCCGGTACCGCCGTCGGCGTCAATCCGCTCTACACCCACCACATGAAGGACATCTGGCCGGAGCCGGATCGCTTCGATCCCTTGCGCTTCACCGAGGAAGCCCAGCGCAACCGGCATCGCTTCGCCTGGGTGCCGTTCGGCGGCGGCGCGCATATGTGCCTCGGCCTGCACTTCGCCTACATGCAGGCGAAGTGCTTTGCCCGGCACTTTTTGCAGAACCTCGAAGTATCGCTGGAGCCGGGCTACAAGCCGGACTGGCAGATGTGGCCGATCCCGAAGCCGCGGGATGGGTTGCGGGTGCGGGTGAAGGCGGTGTAGGCGCCCTCGCCGTCATTGCTTCGTCGCTTCGCTCCTCGCAATGACGAAAGTTGCAGAGATATCGCGGGCTCAACTCTCGTGCCCCGGACGCGCTGCAGCGCTTGCGCTGCTGCGCAGAGCCGGGACCCAGCAAGCCAGAGGGTAAGCTGCGGATAGACGGGCCCCGGCTCTGCGGAGCGGCACTTCACGCCGCACCGCATCCGGGGCTCGAGACCTATCCGCTACGCCTCATCAAACGCCTTGCGCAACGCTGACAATCCCTGCTGCTGCTGGCTCCAGTTGCGACCGCCGGTGATGGCGCCGTCGATGACGAGGTCGTGGCCGTTGATGAAGCTCGACTCGTCGCTCGCCAGGAACACCGCAGCAAGGGCGATGTCATCAGGAATGCCGGCGCGCGGGATCGGCTGCGCGGTCTTGTAGACATCACGCATCACCGCCGGCGTCTTCTCGGCGGCCTCTGTCGACAGCCCCAGCGCCTTGCCGAAAATGCCGGTTGCGATCGCGCCGGGCGAGATCGAGTTGACGCGCACATTGGACTCGCCGAGCTCCATCGCCACGCATTTGGTGAGATGGATCACCGCCGCCTTGGCCGCGCCATAGACGACCGAGGAGGAAAAGCCGGCGAGACGGCCTGCGATGCTGCCATTGTTGATGATGCTGCCAGACCCCTGCTTCTTCATGACGGGCGCGGCATGCTTCATGCCGAGCATGACGCTGCGCACCAGGGTCGCCATCGCCGCGTCGAACCGCTCGACATCGAGACCTTCGATGCCCCCGGTCTGCGCCGGGCCGCCGGCATTGTTGAACAGGCAGTCGATCCGGCCGAACCTCTCCACCGCGAGCGCGATCAGCGCCTGCATCTGCGCTTCGACCGTCACGTCGGTCTGGCGAAAGATGCAATCGGCCCCGAGCTGCTTCGCCAGCGCCTCGCCTTCCGGTATGCGCCGCCCCGCGATCACAATTTTGGCACCTTCGGCAACGAAGACTTCCGCCGTACGCAGGCCGATCCCGCTCGTCGCGCCCGTAATCACCGCAACCTTGCCATCCAACCTACCCATGGAATGTTCCTGTTTTCGAATGATTTGATGTCAAATGGCGGACGCCGATCGATCTCGGCGCCGCGACAGTCACTATTCCTGCCGGTCTGCGACAAGGCAAGCTTTGCTTGTGCATGCGACATGCGTAACATTCCCGCTCCTTTCTCGATTTACGCGCGCATAGCGCAACCGGGCCGGGCATGGAGAAGCTGATCGACGAATTCCGCAAGGGCTGGCAGGGCGTGGCAGCGCCATCGCTCGCTCTGAGCCTCGGCTTCGCGGTCGCCTGCCTGCTGGTTGCGACGGTGGCGCGCTGGGGTCTCGCGCATGTGCGGCCCGACGTCTACTTCACCCCGTACTTTCCGGCCGTGTTCTTTGCCGCCGCATTCGGCGGCTTGCGGATCGGCATCATCACCGCGCTGGTCGGCGGCGTGCTCGGCGTCGTCGTCAATTTCAGCGACGCTCTTGCCGATCGCTCCAGGTTCACCTTGCTGACCCTTTATTGGGGCGTCTCCGCCCTCACGATCTGGGGCGTCGAGCATTATCGCGGGATGCTGGCGGAACAGCGCCGGATTTCCAAACGCCTGATCGAGGAAGAAGAATACCGCAAGCTGCTGGTCGACGAGCTCCAGCATCGGCTGAAGAACAAGCTGTCGACCGCGCACGCCGTGCTGCACCAGGTGCTGCACGACCAGCCGCAGGTCTGGGCCCGGATCGACCCGCGGCTACGGTCGCTGGCTGCAACCGACGATCTGATCTCGCGGATCGACAAGGGCGGCTGCGATATCCGCGATCTCCTGATCGCAGAGCTCGGACCTTACGGCCATGTCCGCTTCACGCTCAACGGCGACCGGCTGTTCCTGCCGCCGAAGCTCGCCGTCACGCTGTCGCTGATGTTTCACGAGCTCGCCACCAACGCGGGCAAATATGGTGCGTTCTCCGCGCCGCGCGGATTATTGCAGGTGTCGTGGACCGTCAGCGGCGACCGTCTGACCGTCACCTGGGACGAAACCGAGGGCCCGAGCATCGACAAGGTCTCCGAGCCCGGCTTCGGCACCAAGCTGCTGAAGTCGGCGCTGTCGGCTTTCGACGGCAAGTCCGAGGTCTCGTATCTCAAGACCGGCCTGCATTGCATCATGCAATGCCGCATCCCGCAGAACGGTTAGACGCGGCACGAGCGCAAGAGACGCGCGCCCCGCTCGCAGTTTCGTTGCGCGCGTTGACGCTCCGTTAATGACGATGGGTCGGGCGCGTCGCATCGCCGCAAAACACCCCCGTATTTCTCCGTACCCCTTAACCAAACCTAAGAGGGAACTGCGCAAGATCGCGTCCATTGCAAAGGCGCGTTGAAACAACAAGATTCATGACTTCTATGAACGACAACAGATATTCCGGCGCGAGTGAAGCCGAACTCGGATTTCTCAAGGAAATCGTTAGAATGCTGCCTGCCGGTCTGACCGTGCAGGATGCGCAGGGTGAGCTTCTGCTGGTTAACGATGTCGCGGCCGCCCTGCTCGGCATGGACGGCAGCCGTCCGTCGCCCGATCCGACGCCGCGCCGGGAAGCCTGCCAGCGGGCACTGAGGTCCGGCGAGGCGGTCATCTCCGAGGAAGCGCTCCAGGACGGAGCTGCACGCCAGGTGCTGCTGACCACCCATCGCCCCGTCCGCGTTGCCGGACGCGAGCTGCTGATCTCGGCGTCCTCCGACATCACCGAACAGAAGAATTTCGAGGACCAGCTGTTCCGCTCGGCCTATTTCGACGAGCTGACCGGCCTGCCCTCGCGGCGCGTGATCGAGCATCGCGCCAGCAGCCTGCTCGCGCGCGACGGCAAAGGCGAGCGTTTCGCGCTTGCTTTTCTCGACGTCGACAATTTCAAGCACATCAACGACTATTACGGCCACGCCGTCGGCGATGCGCTGCTGGTCGAGCTGTCGAAGCGGCTCGGGCGCGACCTGCGCGATTCCGACATGCTGTCGCGCATCTCCGGCGACGAATTCCTGCTGCTGCTCTCCCCGATCCAGAGCCAGGAGGAAGTCGCCGAATTCATGCAAGCGACGCTGGAGCGGCTGACCGCACCGTTCTTCATCGACAATTCGGAAGTCTTCGCCTCCACCTCCGTCGGCGTCAGCCTCTATCCCGACCACGGCCGCAGCTTCGAGACGCTGCGCCAGAACGCCGACATCGCGATGTACCGCATCAAGAACAGCGGCAAGGGATCGGCGGCCTTCTTCGACGCCAGCATGGAGCGCGAGGCGCTGGCGCGGATGAAGATCGAGCAGTCGCTGCGGCTCGCCATCCTCGAAAAGCGCTTCTGCTGCGCGTTCCAGTCCAAGGTCGACATCCGCACCCAGGCCGTGACGGGCATCGAGGCATTGGTGCGCCTGCGCGACGACGAGGGCGTGATCCAGGCGCCGGGCTCGTTCATCAACCTTGCCGGCGAATTGGGACTGATCGACGAGCTCACCCATCTCGTGCTCGCCGAGATCGTCAAGTCGATCGACCTGATCAACGACAGCTTCGGCGCGGAAGCGACCATCAGCATCAACGTCGCCGCCAAGCAGGCCGGCAACCCCGAATTCATGCGCAGTTTCGCGCGGGCGCTGGACGAGACCGGCTTTCCACAGCGCTTCATGATCGAGGTGACGGAAGATGCCTTCGTCGCCAAGAATCATTTCCAGACCGAGATCCTGCCGATGTTCCGCAAGCTCGGCGTCGGCATCTCCATCGACGATTTCGGCACCGGCTATTCCTCGCTCTCGGCGCTCGCCGACATCACCGCCGACGAGATCAAGATCGACCGCTCGTTCATCACCGACATCCATAAGCGCCCGCGCAGCCAGGGCATCTTGCGCGCGATCGAATCCCTGAGCGAAGCGCTCGGCATGACCGTGATCGCCGAAGGCCTCGAATCCTACGAGGAGCTGGCCTATCTCCAGGCCGCGACCAAGATCCGCTACGCGCAAGGCTATTATTTCGCCCGGCCGATCTTCCTGGAGGAGCTCAAGCTCGCGACCCCCGCCTCCAGCGAATCCCGTCCCGGCGTGTCCAACCGCCCGACGCAGCAGAACCGCCAGGGCTATTCGCGGGCGAGCGGGTATCGGCGGTAAGGCGACAACGGCGCAACGAGTACCGCCGTCGTCCCGGGGCGCGCAAAGCGCGAGCCCGGGACCCATAACCCCAGGGAGCAGTTGTGGAGCGAGGCTCCCACTCCTAGTCTTCGCCAAACTTCTCCCTGTGGGTATGGGTCCCGGGTTCGCTTCGCGCCCCGGGACGACGGCAATTGCTAAGCTGCTTACGTGCCATTTCCCCCCTTTGAAATTGCTGCCCTTTTGCTAATACACAGGCGGACTTCCCTGAGGTACGCCATGCCCTCCTCCCCCGATGTCAGCGATCCCGCCTATGTCCGCGCGCGGGCGATGGTGACGCTGTTCGAGCGGCTGGAGCATCTGTGCGAGGGCGCGATCGCGATCGACCGCGGCGGACGGGTGATCTACGTCAACGAGAAATATCTGGCCTCGCTCGGCCTCAAGCACACCACCGAAGCGATCGGCCGGCCGATCGAGGAGATCATCCCGAACAGCCTGATGCGGACCGTCGCCGAGAGCGGCGAGCCGATCCTGCTCGACATCATGGAGCTCGACGGCGAGCAGCTCGTGGTGACGCGCATGCCGATCGAGGACGAGGACCGCAACGTCATCGGCGCGATCGGGTTCGTGCTCTACGACCACCTCGAGAGCCTCAAGCCGCTGCTCGCCCGCGTCACCCAGCTCGAGAGCGATCTGCGGCTGGCGCGGCGGCAATTGTCCAACGCCCGCGCGGCGCGCTTCACCCTTGCCGATTTCGTCGGCACGACAGCGGCGATCGCGCAGGCCAAGGAGTTCGCCAAGCGCGCGGCGCGGCAGAGCGTGACCGTGCTGCTCACCGGCGAGACCGGCACCGGCAAGGAGCTGCTGGCGCAGGCGATCCACAATGCGTCCTCGCGCGCGGAAAAGCCGTTCGTCAGTGTCAACGTCGCGGCGATCCCGGAGACGCTGATCGAGTCCGAATTCTTCGGCACTGCGCCTGGCGCCTATACCGGCGCCGACCGCAGGGGACGCGAGGGCAAGTTCCGGATCGCCGATGGCGGCACGCTGTTCCTCGACGAGATCGGCGAGATGCCGCTGCAATTACAGGCCAAGCTGTTGCGCGTGCTGCAGGAGCGCGAGATCGAGCCGCTCGGCTCGGACAAGATCAGCAAGGTCGATGTGCGCGTCATCGCCGCGACCAACGTGGATTTGCGCAAGCGCGTCAGCGACGGCGCCTTCCGCGCCGATCTCTACTACCGCCTCAACGTGCTCTCGATCGACCTGCCGCCTCTCAGAAAATGCCTCGACGACCTGCCCGACATCTGCGCGCGGCTGATCGAGGACATCAGCGCCTCCGGCGATTTCCTCAATGCCAGGATCACGCCGAGCGGATTGTCGGCGCTCGCGCGCTACGACTGGCCCGGCAACGTCCGCGAGCTCCGCAACATTCTGGAACGCGCACTGATCCTGAGCGATTCCGGGCGCCTGACCGGCGACGATTTCGTTCACATCCTGCCGGTCAGCGCGGAGGCCGGCCCCGGACCGGCGACGCAGATGACCGGCTCGGTCGTCCCCTATGCCGAAGCCGAAGCGGAGTTCGAGAAGCAGACGCTCGAGCATGCGCTTGCCGCCAGCAACGGCCAGATCTCGGAAGCCGCGCGGATGCTGCGCATCTCGCGCGCGACGTTCTACAAGAAGCTCGCCAAGTTCGGACTGGCGTCGGGGTCGCCGCCTGTCTGACTTTCGAGACGGCACGTGTCCGGAGTCTCGGACTCCTGACACCGTCATATCGGCACTCGCCTGTGGCGTTCGCGCGCGATCCGCCGCAATTTCAGGCATTCCCGCGCAAAGCTCCGGATCTGGCGCAGGGCTTGCTCTGAGGCAGCCTGAGGAAACGCAAGGGCTGATGTGAAGCCAGGGGATCGCTAACGCGAACGCGTCGCGGCCTGCGACGATCCGGCACGCGCACGTCAAGAGACTGTCACATGTGCCTCGTGCAAGCTCCGCCGGAAGGTGGAATTGCAATGTATGCACACTTGTGCAAATCGCTGTGATCAAGGCAGTTCATTCAAGGAGGAAATCATCGTGCGTCGATCGCTCATTCTCACGGCAGCCATCCTCGGCCTGGCCGCGAACACCTCCGCGCAGGCCGACGACCTCAAGGTCGCGCTGATCTACGGCAAGACCGGCCCGCTCGAAGCCTATGCCAAGCAGACCGAAACCGGCCTGCAAATGGGTTTTGAATACGCCACCAAGGGCACCATGACGCTCGACGGCCGCAAGATCGTCGTCATCACCAAGGACGACCAGGGCAAGCCCGACCTGTCGAAAGCCGCGCTCGCGGAAGCTTATCAGGACGACAAGGCCGACATCGCGATCGGCACGACCTCGTCGGCCGCGGCGCTCGCCATCCTCCCCGTCGCCGAGGAGAACAAGAAGATCCTGATCGTCGAGCCCGCCGTCGCGGACCAGATTACCGGCGAGAAGTGGAATCGCTACATCTTCCGCACCGCGCGCAACTCGTCGCAGGACGCAATCTCGAACGCGGTCGCGATCGGCAAGCAGGGCGTCACCGTGGCCACGCTGGCGCAGGACTATGCCTTCGGCCGCGACGGCGTCGCCGCCTTCAAGGAGGCGCTCGCCAAGACCGGCGCGACGCTCGCCGCGGAAGAATACGCCCCGACCTCGACCACCGACTTCACCGCGGTCGGTCAGCGCCTGTTCGACGCTCTGAAGGACAAACCCGGCCGCAAGGTGATCTGGGTGATCTGGGCCGGCGCCGGCAATCCGCTGGCCAAGCTCCAGGACATGGATCCGAAGCGCTACGGCATCGAGCTCTCCACCGGCGGCAACATCCTGCCGGCACTGGCCGCCTACAAGGGCCTGCCCGGCATGGAAGGCGCGACCTATTACTACTACGACATCCCGAAGAACCCGGTGAACGACTGGTTCGTCGCCGAGCACCAGAAGCGCTTCAACGCGCCGCCGGACTTCTTCACCGCCGGCGGTTTTGCCGCCGCGATGTCCGTCGTCGCCGCCGTCACCAAGGCGAAGTCGACCGACACCGAGAAGCTGATCACGGCGATGGAAGGCCTGGAGTTCGACACGCCGAAGGGCAAGATGGTGTTCCGCAAGGAGGACCATCAGGCGCTGCAAAGCATGTATCACTTCAAGGTCAAGGTCGATCCGAACGTCGCCTGGGCCGTGCTCGAGCCGGTGCGCGAGCTGAAGATCGAGGACATGGACGTTCCGGTCCGCAACAAGCGTTGATATCAAGTCCCCTCTCCCCGCATCGGCGGGGAGAGGCTTCTTCCACATTCCCAGAGTTCTCCCGATGGCCCTGACGCTAGAGACGCGCGACCTCACCATCCGCTTCGGCGGCCATGTCGCGGTCAACAACGTCACCTGCACGTTCCGCCCGGGCGAGCTCACCGCCATCGTCGGGCCGAACGGCGCCGGCAAGACCACCTATTTCAACCTGATCTCGGGCCAGCTGCGCGCTTCACACGGCAGCATCCTGTTCGACGGCACCGACATCACGCAGCATTCCGCGCCGCTGCGCACCCGCGCCGGCCTCGGGCGCGCCTTCCAGCTCACCAACCTGTTTCCGAACCTCACCGTGGAAGAGAACGTCCGCCTCGCGGTGCAGGCGGCCAGCGGCACCCATTACGACATGCTGCGGCCCTGGATGGTCCGCCGCGACCTGATCACCCGCGCCGATGCCATCCTCGACCAGGTCGCACTCGGCAATCGCCGCGGCGTCGCCGCCACTGCGCTGTCGCATGGCGACCAGCGCAAGCTCGAAGTGGCGCTGATGATCGCGCTCGAACCCAGAGTGTTCATGTTCGACGAGCCGACCGCGGGCATGAGCATCGACGAGGTGCCGGTCGTGCTGAACCTGATCGCGCAGCTCAAGCAGGACAAGAGCAAGATCATCCTCCTGGTCGAGCACAAGATGGACGTGGTGCGCTCGCTCGCCGACCGCATCATCGTGCTGCACAACGGACAACTTGTCGCCGACGGGCCGCCGGCCGAGGTGATCGCCTCGCCGATCGTGCAGGAAGCCTATCTCGGCATTGCTCCAAAGAGTGCCGCATGACCGATCTGCTCAAACTCTCCGGCGTGCACACGCATATCGGCCGCTACCACATCCTCCAGGGCATCGACCTCGCGGTACCGCAGGGCCAGACCACCATGCTGCTCGGCCGCAACGGCGCCGGCAAGACCACGACGCTGCGCACCGTCATGGGCCTGTGGCAGGCCTCCAGCGGCGAAATCACGCTCGGAGGCGAGCGCATCGAGAGCCGCGCCACGCCCGACATCGCGCGGCTCGGCGTCGGCTACGTGCCGGAGAGCATGGCGGTGTTTTCCGACCTCACGGTGAAGGAAAACCTGGTGCTGGCGGCGCGCGACGGGCCGCTCGACGATACCCAGCTCGACTGGATCTTCGGCTTCTTCCCCGCGCTGCGCCGGTTCTGGCTGTCGCGCGCGGGAAGCCTCTCAGGCGGACAGAAGCAGATGCTGTCGATCGCGCGCGCCATCGTCGAGCCGCGCAAGCTGCTGCTGATCGACGAGCCGACCAAGGGATTGGCGCCCGCGATCGTCATGGCACTGATCGAGTGCCTGAAGGAGATCAAGCGCAAGGGCGCGACGATCCTGCTGGTCGAACAGAATTTCTTTGCCGCCCGCGAGCTCGGCGACAACGTGCTGGTCATGGACAACGGCACCATCGTCCATCGCGGCGAGATGGCGGCGCTCGCCGCCGACGTGCCGCTGCAGGAGCGGCTGCTCGGCCTGAGCCTGGAGGCGCATCAGTGACTGAACTCGCCGCAAATGATCCGCTGCCGAAGCCGAAGCGCGATCTCGCGCCGATCCTGCTGCCGATCGCGCTGGCGCTTGCGATGATTCCTCTGGTGGGGTCACCCAGCACCTGGCTGACGCTGACCGCCGCGAGTCTCGCCATGGGCATGATGATCTTCATCATGGCCTCGGGGCTGACGCTGGTGTTCGGCCTGATGGACGTGCTCAATTTCGGCCACGGCGCCTTCATCGCCGTCGGCGCCTATGTGGCAACCCTCGTGCTCGCGCCGTTCGCGGCCTCGATGCAGGCGGATTCACTGTGGATGAACCTCGCCGTGCTGGCGCCGGCGGCGCTGCTGTCGATGGCGGTATCCGGCGCGCTCGGCCTGGTCGTCGAGCGCGTGCTGATACTGCCCGTCTATGGCCAGCATCTGAAGCAGATCCTGATGACGACGGGCGGCCTGATCGTCGCTGAGCAGACGCTCTATGCGCTGTGGGGACCGCAGATCATCCCGACGCCCCTGCCGACCTCGCTGCGAGGCTCCTTCATCCTCGGCGACGTCGCGATCGCCAAATACCGTGTGCTGGCGATGCTGATCGGCCTCGCCGTCTTCATCGCGATCCAGCTCGTGCTCAACCGCACCAAGCTCGGCCTGCTGATCCGCGCCGGCGTCGAGAACCGCGAGATGGTCGAGGCGCTCGGCTATCGCATCCGCCGCCTGTTCCTCGGCGTGTTCATGACGGGATCGGCGCTCGCCGGCCTCGGCGGCGTGATGTGGGCGCTCTATCGCGAGCAGGTCCATGCCTCCATGAGCGACGACCTCACCGTCCTGATTTTCATCGTCGTCATCATCGGCGGCCTCGGCTCGATCGGCGGCTGCTTCATCGGCGCCATCCTGGTCGCGATGGTGGCCAATTACGGCGGCTTCCTGGTGCCGAAACTCGCCCTCGTCTCCAACATCCTGCTGATGGTCGCCATTCTGATGTGGCGGCCGCGCGGCCTCTATGCGGTGACCAGCCGATGATGCTCCTGTCAGGCGATCCGCCGAAGAGCCGCGTGCTCACGCTTCTCCTCATCGTCATCATCCTGGCGCTGGCGGCGACGCCGTTCCTGTTCCCGGGGGCCAAGGCGCTGAACGTCGCGGCCAAGATCTGCGTCTTCGCCGCGCTCGTGGCCTCCTACGACCTCCTGCTCGGCTATACCGGCTCGGTATCGTTCGCCCACACCATGTTCTACGGCATCGGCAGCTACGCCATCGCGATCGCGCTGTACGGGATGGGCCCGAACTGGGCCGCGGTCGCAACCGGCATCGTGGTCGGCCTGCCGCTCGCGGCGCTGCTCGCGCTCGCGATCGGCCTGTTCTCGCTGCGGGTCGCCGCGATCTTCTTTGCCATGATCACGCTCGCGGTCGCCTCCGCCTTCCAGGTGCTGGCCTCGCAGCTCTCCTGGCTGACCGGCGGTGAGGACGGACGCAGCTTCCAGCTGCCGGAATTGCTGCGGCCCGGAACGGTGCTGATCTCCAAGAACCTGTTCGGATTCGAGATCAACGGCCGCATCCTCACCTTCTACCTGGTGTTCGCCGTCTCGGCCCTGATGATCCTCGCTTTGTTGCGTGTCGTGAACTCGCCGTTCGGACGCGTGCTCCAGGCGATCCGCGAGAACCGCTTTCGCGCCGAGGCGCTCGGCTTTCGCACCGTCTTCCACCTGACCTACGCCAACTGCCTCGCCGCGCTGGTCGCCGCCAGCGCCGGCATTTTGAACGCGCTGTGGCTGCGCTATGCCGGTCCCGACACCTCGCTCAGCTTCTCGATCATGCTGGACATTCTGTTGATGGTGGTGATCGGCGGCATGGGCACGATCTACGGCGCGATCATCGGCGCCACCATCTTCATCCTCGCCCAGAACTACCTTCAGTCGCTGATGGGCGTGGCCTCCAAGGCGGCGAGCGAAGCCGGCCTGCCGTTGCTGCCGGGGCTGTTGCATCCCGACCGCTGGCTGCTGTGGCTCGGGCTGCTGTTCATCGCCAGCGTCTACTTCTTCCCGACCGGCGTCGTCGGACGTCTGCGCAATGCCGGCCGCGACAAGAGCGCGGGCGCTTCGCATTAAGCCGGCATTAATGATGCAGCGCAGCGATTGTGATGGGCACGGCACAACCGCGACGTGATTCCCGCCCCACTGCATACGGGCGCGACTGCACAACCGGATTAATGCTTAGGTAACTGGCTTTCCTAAGGTTTGCGCCATTTGTGCGGTGTATTCCTGTCCTTCCAGGGAGGGGGGAAATGCGCCAGGTCTTTTCCACGGTGACAGCCGGAATGTCATCAGCCGCGACCAACGGCTGGGCGGCCTTGGCGCGGCGTGGTCCTGTCCTCTGGCTGACCCTGTGCGGCGTGTTGCTGGTCGCCGGGATCTTCGCCGTGACCGCCATGGCCATCGGCGAATTCCGCGAGCGCACCCTGGCCAATCGCGAGCGCGAGCTGGAAAACACGGTGCAGCTGATCGCGCGGCACTTCGATCAGCAATTCCAGGATTCCGACGTCGTCGCCGCCGACCTGATCGGGCAGATGAACCTGCCGGAGATCACCTCGCCGGCGATGTTCAGCGAGCGCATGTCCGGGCTCGCGACGAACCAGATGCTGCGGAGCAAGATCAGCTCCGTCTCCTATCTCGGCGACATCGCGATCTACGATGCCGACGGCGAGCTGATCAACTGGTCGCGGGCCGAGCCGCTGCCCAAGATCAACGTCTCCTCGCGCGCCTACTTCCAGACGTTCAAATCCGATCCGATGGCCGAATCGGTCATCCTGGAATCGGTCCGCAGCTTCATCATCGGCAAATGGACCACGATCGTCGCGCGGCGGCTGAGCGGCGCGGACGGCACCTTCCTCGGCGCCATGGTCCGGCGGATCGATCCGGACAGCTACCGGCAGTATTTCGCTTCTGTCGCGCTTGCCGAGGGTACGGCGATCTCGCTGTTCGATCGCGAAGGCAAGATGCTGGCGCGCTATCCACATGTCGAAGAGCTGATCGGCAGGAATTTCAAGGACGCGCCGCTGATGCGCAAGATGCTGGCCGAGGGCGGCCGGCACACGCTGCGCGTCAAGGGACCGATCGACGGCGAGGACCGCCTCGGCTCGGGGGCCTCGCTGTCGCATTTCCCGCTGGTCATTGTCGCGACCAACACCACGAGCGCCGCGCTGGCCGACTGGCGTCAGCAGACCGGCTTCATGGTCACCACGGCAACGCTTTCGGCGATCGTGATCGCATTGATCCTCTTCCTGATCATCCGCCAGATCAGCCGGCAGAACCGGGAAGCCCAGGAGCGGATCGAAGCGGAACGGCTGCGGCTCGACACCGCCCTGAACAACATGTCGCACGGGCTGATCCTGTACGACGCCGCCGGATTTATCGTCACCTGCAACCGCCGCTACTCCGAGATGTTCGGCCTGTCCGACGACATCATCAAGCCCGGCTGTCACATCCGCGAGGCGATGCAGCATCGCAAGGAGCGTGGCACGTTCGGCGGCGACGTCGAGACGTTTTGCACCGATGTGATGCGGGTCGTCGCCGAGGGCAAGGTCTCCAGCAGGATCCACGAACTGCCCAACGGCCGCGCCTTCCAGGTCATCAACACCCCGCTGGCGCAGGGCGGATGGGTCGCCACGATCGAGGAAATCACCGAGCGGCGCAATCTGGAGCAGGAGCGCGACCGCAACTACATGTTCCTGCGCGAGATCATCGATCACATCCCCTCGCAGATCACGGTGAAGGATGCCCTGACGCGGCAATATCTGCTGGTCAACCGGACCGCCGAGGAGCAGTTCGGCCAGTCGGGTGACGTCATCGTCGGCAAGACTCCTTTCGACATGTATCCGGAGGCCGCCGCCAGGATCGTCAACGACGACGACAGCAAGGCGCTGCAGGCGCCCGGGGGATTGTTCAAGGACGAGCACGCCTGGCAGAGCCAGACCAAGGGACCGCGCTACATCACCTCGACCCGGATCGGCATTCGCGACAAGTCCGGCGAGCCGCGCTACCTCATCAGCGTCGTCGAGGATGTCACCGAGCGGCGGCGCGCCCACGAGAAGATCGCGCATATGGCGCATTACGATGCGCTGACCGACCTGCCGAACCGCACGCTGTTCCGCGAACAGATCGAGCGCGAGCTGGCGAAGGTCGCCGGCGGCGGGCAGTTCGCGCTGCTCTATATCGACGTCGACGAATTCAAGGGCATCAACGATTCGCTCGGCCATCACGTCGGCGACGAGCTGCTGAAGGCAATCGCGACCCGTCTCCGCGGCTGCCTCAAGAAGAGCGACCTGATCGCGCGGCTCGGCGGCGACGAATTCGCCGTGATCCAGAGCGGAATCCAGTCCTCTGCGGACGTGCTGTCGTTCGTGACGCGGATCTACGAGGCGATCCGCCAGCCCTATCACTGCCTCGGCCATCAGCTCTCCACCGACGCCAGCATCGGCATCGCGCTGGCGCCGCAGGACGGGACCGATCTCGACCAGCTCATCAAGCACGCCGATCTTGCGATGTACGGCGCCAAGGCCGAAGGACGCCGTACCCATCGCTTCTTCAAACCGGAGATGGATGCCAGCGCCAAGGCGCGCCTGACCATGGAGCAGGATCTGCGTCAGGCGCTGGTGAACGGCGGCTTCGAGATCCACTACCAGCCGCTGGTCGACCTGCGCACCAACGACGTGTCGGGCTGTGAGGCGCTGCTGCGCTGGCGGCATCCAGAACGCGGCTGGGTGTCGCCGGCGGAGTTCATTCCGATCGCCGAGGATACCGGCCTGATCAACGAGCTCGGCGACTGGGTGCTGCGCATGGCCTGCAACGAGGCCGCGACCTGGCCGGCGCATGTGCGGATTGCGGTCAACGTCTCGCCGGTGCAGCTCAAATGCGACACGCTGGCGCTGCGGATTGCCAGCGCACTCGCCGCCTCCGGGCTCTCTCCCTCCCGGCTCGAGCTCGAAATCACCGAGGCCGTGCTGATCCGCGACGACGAGGCCGCGCTCTCGATCCTGCACCAGCTCCGGTCCATCGGCGTGCGCATCGCGCTCGACGATTTCGGCACCGGCTATTCCTCGCTGAGTTATCTGAAGCGCTTCCCGTTCGACAAGATCAAGATCGACCGCTGCTTCGTCGCCGACATCGCGGAGACCAGCGGCGCGCCCGTGATCGTGCAGGCGGTGGTGAACATCGCCGCAGCCAGCCACATGACCACCGTCGCCGAGGGCGTCGAGACCGAGGCGCAACGTGAGATGCTGCGCGCGCTCGGCTGCACGGAGATGCAGGGCTATCTGTTCAGCAAACCGAAGCCGGCCGCCGAGGTACGAAAGCTGTTCGGTCCGAACGATGCCGCGCCGGTGGCGGCGGTGGCCTGAGATGGCGAAGCCGCGGAAAACGTCAGCGAAAGCCGTCGACGTCGCGGATTCCTATGCCGTGCGGCTGATGCAGCATCTGGTGGTGCCGACCTTCGTGATCGACCCCAAGCGCCGCGTCGTGATCTGGAACAGAGCCTGCGAGCGGCTGACCGGCGTTCCCGCCGCGGAGGTGATCGGCACGACGAAACACTGGCAGGCCTTCTACGAGACCAGGCGCCCCTGCCTCGCCGACCTGGTCGCGCTCGACCGTCCCGAGCAGCTGCCGGAGTTTTATTCGGAATATGCCGCACGCGGCCACAACGGGCTCGGCTTTTCCGCGGAGAACTGGTGCGTGATGCCCAAGCTCGGCAGCCAGCTCTATCTCGCGATCGACGCCGGCCCCATCCACGACGAGGCCGGCCATCTGATCGCCGTGGTGGAGACGCTGCGCGACCTCACCGATCAGAAGCGCGCCGAGATGGCGCTGAAGGAGCTCGCCACCAAGGACGGGCTGACCGGCCTGTCGAACCGGCGCGCCTTCGACCAGATGCTGATGAGCGAATGGGCCCGCGCCCAGCGGACGCAGAAGCCGATGGCGCTGCTGTTCGTCGACGTCGATCATTTCAAGCTTTTCAACGACCGGCACGGCCACCAGAGCGGCGACGAATGCCTGCGCGCGGTCGCTGATGTCGTCAGCCGCCATGCCGTACGCCCGCTCGACCTCGCCAGCCGCTATGGCGGGGAAGAGTTCGCGCTGATCCTGCCCGACACGGAGTGCGATGCCGCCTGCGCCATCGCCGAGGAGATCCGCCGTGCCGTCATGGCCTTGCGGATCGCTCATGGCGCTGCTGGCGCCGGCGACCACGTCACCCTCAGCGTCGGCGTCGCCAGCCATATTCCCACTGAGGCCGACGGCAACCCCGACCGGCTGCTGGGTGCGGCCGACGAGGCGCTCTATGCGGCAAAACGGCTCGGCCGCAACCGCGTCATCTGCTCCGAACGCCTGCTGGCGGAGTTTGCGCGCGCCGATCGCGACGCGCCCGCCATTCCCATCGTCGCCAATCGCCGGTCCAGCCGCGGCTGACGTTCATCCCACCGAAGGTTCTATTGCGTTCGGCCTCACCAACGGGTGATGTTGCGCCGGAACAACACTCACATTTTCTTCTCGAAAAGCCGCAATTTCTCGGGCGCTCGTTTGAATATAGATAAGTCGTTGCCTGGAGCCGTATTCGCTTTGAAATTTCCCCGCCCATCTCGCAGTGCCCTCCCCTCCGCCAAAAACGCCATCGCCTGGTCGCGAGTGACGGCCGAACCCGGCTCGGCCGCCAAGACCAACCGCTGATGACCGAAGCAGCCGGTTCGTTTCGCGGACGTGTCCACCGCGGAACGCAGCAAATTGGTGGCACCTGCATCGAGCTCGAGGCCGCGGGCGAGCGAATCCTGCTCGACCTTGGCCTTCCGCTGGATGCCGACGGCGCGTCCGACGATCTTCTCCCGCCGGTGGCCGGGCTTCGCGTCGAAGATCCAACCCTGCGTGCGATCGTCCTGTCGCACGGACACGGCGATCATTGGGGTCTGCTTCCCCTGTGCAAACCCGACGTCCCCCTCGCCATGGGCGCCGCGACGGCGCGCATCATGTGTGCGGCGGCTCCTTTCGTGCCCAACGCCTTCGTGCCAAATGTTTCATTCGAGCTGAACGATCGCAGGACTTTCCAGATCGGTCCGTTCAGCATCACGCCCTATCTCGTCGATCACTCGGCCTATGATGCCTATGCGCTGCTGATCCAGGCTGCCGGCCGGCGTCTGTTCTACAGCGGCGACATCCGTGCCCACGGTCGCAAGGGCGGTCTGTTCGAGCGATTGGTCAGCCATCCGCCCCGCGATATCGACATGATGCTGATGGAGGGGTCGAGCCTCGGCCGTCTCGACGAGCACACGCAATTCCCGACGGAGGACGACATCGAGGCGAGGCTGACCCAGAGTTTTAAACAGCCAGGCTTCGTCATCCTCTCGGCGTCCGCGCAGAACATCGATCGCGTCGTCAGTATCTATCGCGCCTGCAAGCGCAGCGGCCGGACGCTGCTGCTGGACCTCTATGCGATGGAGATATTGCGGGCCACCGGCAACGAGCGCTTGCCGAACGCCGGCTGGCCCAATTTGTCGGTCTATGTGCCGGAATATCAGCGGCGACAGATCGCAAGGAACAAGCGCTTCGACCTGCTGGATCCCTACAAATCCGCACGGATCTACCGCGAGCGCATCACCGAGATCGCCGATCGCACCGTGATGCTGTTTCGTCCGGCAATGGCCCACGACGTGGAGGCCGCAAATCTCTGGCCCGGCACCAGAGCGATCTGGTCGCAATGGGACGGATATCTGAAGGACGGTCCTGGCGCCAGACTGAAGGCGGATCTCGCGACACGCAGCGTTCCCATCGAGATCATCCACACCTCGGGCCACGCCAGCATCCTGGATCTCAAGCGACTCGCGAACGCAATACAGCCGGACAGGCTGGTGCCCGTTCACACATTCGAAGGCGACAGTTTCTCCAGATATTTTGACAACGTCACGCGACGCAGCGATGGCGAATGGTGGGAGGTATGAGATGAGCTTCAGACGCGGAATCCGGGGCGACGACTTTCGCAAGGCACTCGAGACACTCGCCCAGCAGGATGGGTGGTGGAAAGACGTTCTCGCCGATCCCACGCTCATCATCGGCATTCGGGACGAGTACCTGAACGTCTATTGGCAGGGACAATCCATCTTCAAAGTGTC
Organism: Bradyrhizobium sp. MOS001; assembly: GCF_004634465.1. Lineage (NCBI taxonomy): Bacteria > Pseudomonadati > Pseudomonadota > Alphaproteobacteria > Hyphomicrobiales > Nitrobacteraceae > Bradyrhizobium > Bradyrhizobium sp. MOS001. The sequence goes on along the minus strand of NZ_SPVJ01000002.1, from coordinate 436,245 downwards.
ATTCAAGGGCGGGAAAGTGACCGCCTCGACGCATGAAAAATATCTGCTGAATCCGGACCTCAAGGATCAGGTTTCGCTGGTCGAGGGGAAGTTCGCCTTCGGCAACGCCGAGCAAAGGATGCTGACGCGCGACTACGAAGGCGCAGAGACGCTGGCGAAGCTCAAAAGGGCCGCATCGCCCTATTCCGGACAGGAGAAGGAAGGCGTCCACGAGATCGCGACGTCCAATCTCTCCGTCGTCGACGTCGAGATTGCGATCAACGCATCCGGCGTCCCCGGCATCAAGCGGAACCTCCCCCGCATGGACCTGGCGAACTTCGAAACGACGGCGACCGGCGTGGATCTGGTGTTCTGGGAGGCCAAGACGTTGAGCAACCCCGAGCTGGAGAACGGCGACATTGTCGGTCAGCTCGGGGACTATCAGAAGGTGATCGACCTTCACAAGACGGAGTTCGATGACAGCTATCGATGGGTTGCGAAGAATCTGGCCGAGATGGCGGAATGGAGCAACGGACACCGCAATGTGGCTGCGGCGATCAGCGCCGTCGCGAAGGGGGCAAAGATCAACGTGAGCAGCGCCAATGTCGGGCTGCTCGTGTATGATTTCACCGCGGCTCAACGCGATCGCAAGGACAAGGACGGCAAGACGCTGAGCGACAGAGTGATTGAATCGCTCGCGAAGGTGGGCGTGGGTCCGGAGCGGATCAGGTTCAAAGGCACGACAAAGGGTCTCACCATCTAAGTTGGCACGCGGGAGAAACCTGGCTTTGCATCTTCCCGAGCACGAAGAGCTCACCTTCGCGATCGGCGACATCCACGGCTGCTTTGAGAAGCTGACGTCGCTTCTCGCCGCGTGCGACCAGATTCGCGGCCTGCGGAGCGCCCAGTTCGTCCTTGTCGGAGACTACATCGACAGGGGGCCCCAAAGCCGCGGGGTGATGGATTTTCTCGTCGGCAGCGAAGGGAAGCAGGACCGCCCCTTCGTCTGTCTGCGGGGCAACCATGAGGAGATGCTGCTTCGCGCAGCCGACATGGAGCGCACCGACCGCGACCTGATGAATTGGTGGGGCAACGGCGGCGAGCAGACGCTCGACAGTTACGGGATCGACGATCCCGCCGACCTGCCGAGCGAGCATCTCGACTGGATACGCGCGCTTCCGCTGATGAAAATCGAGCATGGACGAGTTTTCGTCCACGCTGGGCTACGGCCGGACGTGTCGCTGGCGTCGCAGTCCGAGCGAGACTTGCTGTGGATCCGGGAACCCTTCCTGTCGTCGGATCACGACCACGGGCTTTTCGTTGTCCATGGTCATACGCCGGTCCGGTCCGGGACACCTGATCTGCGAGCCAACCGGTTGAATCTGGATACCGGCGCCTGCTTTGGCGGCCCGCTCACCGCGGCCGTGTTCGCCACCTCGGAGACGGGCCCGTTGATGTTCGTGACCGATTCCGGGGAGATCTCGGGACCGGCCGCCCTCCGGGATTGAAGAGCGAAGCATAAGACCAGGAATCGGGCGATGCCGGGCGTCCGGGCCCGGGCAAAGCGGAGGTTGCCCACCCCCCGCCAATCGGCTAAATGAACCTCGACTAGCACCCGTAGCTCAGCTGGATAGAGCGTTGCCCTCCGAAGGCAAAGGTCACACGTTCGAATCGTGTCGGGTGCGCCAGTCTCCTTACTCTTTACCGAGACTGTGTGCCGGACCGAGACTGTGTGCCGGCTTTTGACGCTGTGACGGCACCATCCATCAAATGTTGCGGCTCGCAATCTGGCCTTCGCAACGTCGCGCGCGCGTCCGGCTAAGCACGTCGAATGGAAAAGCGGTCACAAATCTCTGACCAGCGGCGCAATTGATTGCACCCTTAAATTGTACTATTGTTCATGGGTTGCGGAAAATGAGCCTGATCGCAGCATGTTTCTGGTCGCGATCATCGGGGTAGGTCCGATTGTAGGCGTGATGTCGCAGACCGATATCCGGTTATTGTCGGACTGAATCACCCCAGGAGCGCTCGTCCCGCAAGCAATGAGCCAACACGGCACCTGCTTGACGACGTCGATCCAGTGGCGGCGCCAGGAACAGGGCTTCGCAATCAACCGAGTCGGGAGGGGTGCTTCAGATGAAAACCATCGCCCAGTTCGTCGAGGATCGCATTACGACGCTTTCAGACCTGAAAGACGCACTCCAGACCGCGATGCAATTGGAGTTCTCCACCATCCCGCCTTATCTTTGCGCGCAATGGTCGATCAACAGCGACCCGGGCGGCGTCGGCGGTATGATTGAGGACATTGTGGTGCAAGAGATGTATCACTTTGCCCTGGCAGGCAACATGCTGACCGCGATCGGCGGCGTGCCATCCATTGCCAATGCGGCCTTCATTCCGAGCTACCCGACCAATGTCCTGCCCGGAGAAATTCTGCAAAAATTGCCCGTTGATCTGAAGCCGCTTACGCCAGATCAAGTTCAGGTCTTCATGCAGATCGAGTATCCGGAATTTCCACCGGTCGCGCTCACCGCAAGAACGGGACCCGCGACGATCGGTGATTTCTACGATGCGATCGCCGAGGGCTTCACCACAGTCAATCCCGCGATCAATGCCAGCGCTTTCGCGGTCAATTCGGGGGAAGCAACGCCGATCAAGAGCATCGCCGATGCGCAGGCGGCGATCCTGCTGATCAAGGGCGAAGGTGAAGGTACGGAAGGCTCTCCTAACCAACCCCCAACCGGCAATGCAACATTCGCCCACTATTATGTCTTCAAGGAAATCTACACCGAGAAAACGCTGGTGCAGGATGCGGCGGGCCACTGGAGCTTTACGGGAGCACCAATCCCGTTTCCGACCTGGTTCGATTTTCAGCAATCAACCGTCACACCGAGTCCGTCGCTTGCATTCAACCAGGCCCTGTCGCAGCTCTTGATCGGCCTTCAAACGTGCTGGACAAGCGGTACAAGACCCAGCATCGGCGCCATGTTCACACTTCAGTCGCTTGGCACGGACCTCATCCAGCAGGGCATTCGTCCTGAGTTCCTATGGGCGCCTCCGTCGGCATGAACTCCGGATCTGCCGCCTGCCTCCCACGGCAAGCACTCACGTCAGCATCGAGATGATCGACTGGATCTGATCGGAGGCGGACGTCACCAGGGCGTCATACGACGTATGACCGTGCGCGGCAGTCTTCAAAATGCATTCGGCGACAGCGGCTTTCAGACCGAACACCGACTGATGGGCCGGCACGCTCGCCATCACGGTCTCGAGGGCCTGGCGCATCGTCTGAATGAGCTCGGAGCTGTATTGCATTGGCTGTCCTCCGCGCTCCCATTTAGGAACGCGGGCCTAGGCTCGCCACTCACAAGCCTGAGATTGCTCTTTGATGAACCTTGGACAAATCGCCTCAATTCAAGCGCCAGATGGCCGCATTGAGCAGGCCGGCAAAGGCAACCCAGGCTGCGTAAGGCACGAACAACGCAGCGGCCAGCCTGTCCCGTGATGTCTCGAGACTGATGTAGGTCACGATCGCGACGAACAGACAGATGAGGATGACGAGCGCGGCGCCGATCTGGTGCATCGTGAACATCACCGGGGACCAGACGAAATTCAGCGCCAGCTGCGCGGCCCAGACCTGCATCGCTCGACCCGACGGCTCACGGCGAAAAGTCCGCCAGCCCGCGATGGCGATCAGGATGTAAAGGATGGTCCAGGCCACCGGGAACGCCCAGTTCGGCGGCACGAAACCCGGCTTGGCAAGGGCCGCATACCACTCTCCCGGAAGATTGGTCGCGCCGATCAGCCAGCCGATGCCGACCACACCGACGACGAAGACCAACAACTGAAGCATCCATCACCTCGCGCTTCTCTTCGGGCAATTGTATCATCGTTCCATGAGCGAATCCGGCACGGTGACTGGCGAGGCCACGCCCGTCCGCAAGATCATCCATATCGACATGGATGCCTTCTATGCGTCCGTGGAGCAGCGCGACAATCCGGAGCTGCGCGGCAAGCCGGTCGCGGTCGGCGGCTCCGCGGAACGCGGCGTCGTCGCGGCCGCCAGCTACGAGGCCCGCAAGTTCGGCGTTCGCTCCGCGATGCCGTCGGTGACCGCGAAGCGGCAATGTCCCGATCTGATCTTCGTCAGGCCGCGCTTCGAGGTCTACAAGGCGATCTCCAGGCAGATCCGCGACATCTTTGCCGAGCACACGCCTGTTATCGAGCCATTGTCGCTCGACGAGGCCTATCTCGACGTGACGGAGAATTTGCAAGGCATCCCGCTGGCGCGGGACGTCGCCTTGCTGATCCGTGAGAAGATCAAGGCCGAGACCGGCCTCAACGCTTCGGCGGGCATTTCCTACAACAAGTTTCTTGCAAAGCTCGCCTCCGATCATCGCAAGCCCAACGGTCAGTTCGTGATCTCGCCGGAAATGGGAGCCGCCTTCGTCGAGACGCTGCCCGTCGGCAAGTTCCACGGGATCGGCCCGGCGACCAGTGCGAAGATGAATGCGCTCGGCCTGTTCACCGGCCTCGACATCCGCAACCAGACGCTGGAGTTCATGAATGCGAATTTCGGCAAGTCGGGCGCCTATTACTACTGGATCTCACGTGGCGTCGACGAGCGGCCGGTCCGGGCCAACCGGATCCGCAAGTCGATCGGCGCGGAGACGACATTCTCGACCGACCTCGACGAATACGGCGCGCTGGCCGCCGAGCTCAAGCCGCTCGTCGACAAGGTCTGGCGCCATTGCGAGACGACCGGCAATCGCGGCCGCACCGTCACCCTGAAGATCAAGTTCGCCGACTTCGAGATCATCACGCGCAGCAGGTCCGTCACAGCGCCGGTTGCAGGCCGGGACGATCTGGAGCGGCTGGCCTGCGGCCTGCTCGAAGTCGAAATGCCGCTGCCCAAGCGCGTCAGGCTCGTGGGGGTATCGCTGTCTGCCCTCCAGGACGGGGACGATGCGGAGCCGCAGCTGACTTTCGGTATTTGAACCAGCCTGGAAAGCCCCGCCGCGAAGGCGAGATCCTTGTCCGCGGCGTGGCCCCAGACCAGTCATGGAAGGTGGCGGGATTTTCAGACCCGCCAACGATGAAGGCCGATCCTCTCGGGCCAATCAATGCCTCACATGCTCGAACACGACGATCACGCCCGTCGGTTCCGGCTCGTGGGCCATCAGGCGCGTAAGGTCGGCATCGCTCCAGTTGGCGAGGCTGACGACTTCGCCGGTCTGGCGCTCGGCGCTGAGCGACGGCGTCGGCTCGAGCACCTTCAGGCCCGTCTCGTCGACGAAGAAGGTGTGCTCGCCGAACATGCTGTTGAGCTGCGGCATGGCGGGATGTTCGTCGGGGAGCACCTGGGCGCCGAGTTGGTTGACGGTCTGCTTCACCTGTTCGGATGTGAGCTTCATGAGCTGCTCCGTTTCTGTCGTGCCGGGTTTCAGTGAGTTGAGCCAAAACGGGCGTTCCCTGTGTCGCCTGGCTCAAATTCCCGAACGGGTGTTGCGCACGAATGTTCCGGAAAAATGCATTTCGTGATCGCCAGTTTCATCTGCCGCGCTCACGGCACGGGATCGCCACACGATGCACATGATCCGCCTGTCGATGCCGCTATTCGACGGCTTCGACGATCCGGATGTCGCGGTCGGCACCGTCGCCGAGCAGGTCGTGAGCGGCCTTGTAGGCGGGACTTTCATACGCCGCCCTGGCGCGCTCGACGCTGTCGAACTCGATGAGAACGACGCGTTCCATCAGGCCGTGCTCGTAGGCCGCAACCGGCATCCCGCGCGCGAGCACGCGTCCACCGGCGGCCTCAATGGCCGGACGCGACAGCTTGGCGTAGGCCGCCATGGCGTCGGGGCTCTTGATCGCGCGGTAGGTCGCAACCCAATAAGCTTTTGCCATTTTGTTTCTCCTTGTTCTCGTGAACTAGTGCTCGCCTCGGTTCTCGCCAACCGAGAGCGCGCAGATGCGTGACAGATATGTGTATGGCAGACCGGTCTCCTCGGCCCACGCGTTGAACTGTGCCTGCACTTTTGCGAGATCGCCCTTTGATTTGACCTCTTCGGCGATGTCGAGGCCGGCATCGCGCAGGCAGGCGACGACATCCCTGGAGGTGACAAAACCATCCCAGCCGACGAAGCGCAGCAGCATCTGCCCGGTGTTGCCGCCGAGCCGGCTGCCGCGCTTGGTCAGGAGATCGAGCAGGCCGACCTCGTTGGATGGCGGCCATTTCGCCAGAAACTTGCCGAAGCTGCCGTGCTCTTTCGCGATCTCCTGGACGAAGGCCGCGTTGTCGCGCACCGACATGATCTTGGCGCCGTTGCGCACGATGCGCGCGTCGCGCACGAGGCCCTCCCAATAATCCTCGGGCTGGAAGGTGAGCTTGGCCGGCTGGAAATGCAGGAACGCCGCTTCAAAGCCGTCCCATTTCGAATCGATCACGCTCCAGGCAAAGCCGGCACAAAACACCCGCCTGGTCATCTCGGCGAGGATGCGATCGTCGCCGAGCTTGGCCAGCCCCTTCAGGTCGGGCTTTTCGGGCATCAGCCTGTCGAGCGCCTTGGGGCCGCCCTTGCGTTTCTCGGCGCGGGCACGAATGGTCTTGAAGGAGGTCATGCGGATACGGGCGTTTGAGGATGCGCCACGACATCAGAATTCGATGACACGGTCCAGCCCTGCGGTGCCCGGCTACTTGCGCACACCAATGCACCGCAGCATGCTGCCGGCCATTGGCTTGACGAAGAGAGGCAGCCATTCTGGTCTGCTTCTTGCTTTGTAAATGACGTTTTGGAATTCCCAGACCTTTTCAAACCCGCCCATGGATTTTCAATGCGCTGCCTGGTCGTGGCCGATTTGCACTACTCGCTGCCGCAGCTCGACTGGCTGGCCAGCGCGGCGCCGCAGTTCGACCTCGTGATCTTCGCCGGCGATGCGCTCGACATCGGCTCGATGGTGGATTTTCGCGCGCAGATCGTGGTGCTGAAGAAATACCTCGCGCTGCTCGCGGCGCAGACCCGCGTGATCCTCTGCTCCGGCAATCACGACCTCGACGAGCGCAACGCGGAGGGCGAGAAGATCTCGCGCTGGATCTCGGAGGTGCGGGAGCTCGGGATCATTTGCGACGGCGACAGCCTCACCATCGGCGACACGCTGTTCACGGTGTGCCCGTGGTGGGATGGCCCGCTGGTCAAGCAGCGCATCGTCGCGCAGCTGCGCGACGCCGCCGAAAGCCGCCCGCAGCGCTGGATCTGGGCCCATCACGCGCCGCCGGCGAATTCACCGACCAGCTGGGGCGGCAAGCGCTTCTTCGGTGATGTCGATCTGGTGCAGTGGATCATGCAGTATCAGCCGTCGATGGTGATCTCGGGCCATGTGCACCAGTCGCCCTTCATCGCCGACGGCTCGTGGTTCGACCGGCTCGGGCAGACATGGGTGTTCAACGCCGGCCTGCAACCGGGACGGCCGCCGACGCATATCGTGCTGGATCTCGCTGCGGACAAGGCGTTCTGGCTGGCTGCGGGCGAAGCGCAGTGGATCGACCTCGCCGCACCGCTGAAGCGGCCCGCAAACACCATCGAGGAGCCGCCGGACTGGCTCACATCCTTGGATCGGATTGCCGATCCGAGCCTGGCGACACCTCGAGCGGCGGCAGGTTGATCATGCTCTGGAGCACCTCGCCGACCATGGCGAGATGCGTGCCGTGGCCGGCATATTGCCGCTTGAGATCGGCGAGATAGGTGTTGGCAACGTTGAGCCGCTGCGCCAGCGTGCGCGCGAGCAGCAGCGCGACCTCGGGCCGCTGGATGAGGAATGACGCCGCGTCCTCGAACTCATAGATGACGGAATCCGAGCTGGCCCGCACCGTTGCCGTATGCGGCAACCCAAGCAGCACGGACATCTCGCCGAACACGGCGCCGGGCTCGGTGATGGTCGCGACCACCGTGTCGCTCTTGAGCACGTCGAGCCTGCCCTCGACGAGCACGTAGAGGTGGCCGCTGCTGGTGCCACCCTCGGTGACGACCGACGTGCCGGCCTTGACCTGCCGCTCCGTTCCGCCGGTGCAATGATCCAGAACTGCGCGCATCGCCGAAGCTCCCATCGCTGGGGAAATCCAGGCGATACTAGAGCACGATCCGTGCCAGGCGGCAACGCGCGGACGGCTACCGCGACAAGCGCTTTGCGAGATGAACCGACTGCCAGTCTCCGAGACCGGTATCCCGGAAGCCTGCCTTCTTCGCCAGACCGCGCATCTCGGCATTTGTCCGCGCAGTCTCGGCGGCGATCATCTCGTGGCCAAGATCGGTCGCCCGCGTCTCCATCGCCGTCATCATCTGCAAGCCGAGGCCCAGGCGCTGGAACGCATCGGCGACCGAAATGGCAAACTCGCCATGCCGTGCAGTCGCATCATAGGCGTAGTTCGCTTCGCCGATGATGGTGTGCTGCCCTTCCTGCCTGACTTCGGCGAGCAGGGTGAAATGACCGGGACGGCCCGTCTTCGCCACGCATTCGGCCGCGACCAGGGCGACGTCGGCGCGCGCGCCCATGAAGCGCTTGTTGCGCGACGTCGTGGACAGGCCGGTGAAATAGACCGACAGGTTCTCGACGTCGGATACGCTGGCGGTCCTGATGCAGACCATGCCCTTCGCTTCGGCCAGTTCGAGCGCCTCAACGACGGCTCCCGGAAACAGCTGTGACATGCGTAATGCTCTCGGCAGGTTGCGTGGACCGCACACCTAACCGAGACCGCGCTTCCGCGGCTTGGACACCACTGCCAATCATGCGGCTGAAAACGAACAGCTCGTTGTCCCGTGCCGCGCATCACACACGGGAGAGTGACGGCACCTCGTCGGGCATGATCGCCTGGAGGCCGCCGAAGCGGCGCTCACGGCCGTGGAAGGACACCAGCGCCGCGGAGAGATCGCCAGCGTCGAATTCGGGCCACATCCGCTCGGTGAAGTGCAGCTCGGCATAGGCGCCTTCCCAGAGCAGGAAGTCCGACAGCCGCTTCTCGCCGGAGGTGCGGATGATGAGATCGACGTCGCGAAGGCCTGCTTCACCTGTGACGAGCTGCGAGAAGGCTTCGCGGGTGAGGCTCGTCAGTGCCGCCGCCTTCGCTGCGGCGTTGAGGATGGCGTCGCGCGCGGAATAGTCGACCGCGATGCGCAGGTGAAGCGCGCTGCCGTGCGCCGTGGCGTCCTCCGCGCGCGCGATCGCATTTGCGATGCCGTCGGGCAGACGGTCGCGTCGACCGATCACGGTGAGGCGCACGCCGTTCCTGGCGAGGCTCTGCACCTCGTTGGCGAGATAGAAGCGCAGCAGAGTCATCAGCGCGGCGACTTCGGTCTTCGGCCTGCGCCAATTGTCGGTTGAGAAGGCGTAGAGCGTCAGCGTCCCGATGCCCTGCTTGGGTGCGGCCTCGACGATGCGGCGGATCGCCTCCACGCCGGCCTCGTGGCCGCGCAGGCGCGACAGGCCGCGGCGCGTCGCCCACCTGCCGTTGCCGTCCATGATGATGCCGACGTGAAGCTTCTCGTTGCGAGAGGTCATGTCGCTTTGCATTGCAAAGTCTCCGGTCAAAAAAGGGGGGATCAGGTCGAGATGATACCGAGACGGCCGAGCGGCGGCGCGTCGCGGCCGGCGGCCTTGGCGGCGTCGCGCACCAGCCGCTCGAGCACGGCGAGATAGTCGAGGAAGCGGCGGCGGCCGGCCTTGGTCAGGCGGCAGGTCGTGTGCGGGCGGTTGCCCTCATAGCCCTTGGTCACCTCGACGAGGCCGGCCTCCTGGAGCACGGCGAGATGCCGGCTGAGATTGCCGTCGGTGAGGCCGCAGAGCTGCTTGAGGTCGGCGAACGCCAGACCCTTCGGATGCGCCATCAGCGAGGTCAGAAGCCCGAGCCTCGCCTTCTCGTGGATGACGCGGTCGAGCCCTTCATAGGAGAAGGGTGCGCTGTCAGTCTTCGACATCATGGTCTCCGGACGCGAAATACAGAATGCCCGCCATCACCGACTGCCCGATCACGAAGGGCAGCCCCATGGTCCACGGCGATAGCGTGTGAGTCCGGCTCGCGAGCACCACGACCGCGAAGCCGGAAACAAAATACCAGGCGCCGGCGAGCGCGACGGTGCGCGGCAGCGAGCGGACGGAAGCGAAAATGCCGAGCGACACCAGGATCTGCCACAGGCCGGGCAACAGCCACAGCGTCTCGCTCGCGAACTTCCACATCACCACCGCGAGCAGCACGCCGGCGACGCCCGCGGGCAAGAACTGCTCGACCGCCTGATGGATCATGGCATCGGCCAGGCCGGAATGATGACGGCGCGAGCGCGCGCGCATCTCGATGCCGATCATCAGAACGGAGAGCACCGCGGCCATGAACCAGCCGAAGAAGAAGCCGACCGGCTCGCTGGTGGGATCGCCGAGCAGCCAGAATTGGAGGATTGCGGTGAGAAGCGCGACGGCGCCCGTCGCAGCGATCGTCGCCGGGCCGTAGCCGCGGAACGCCGTGCCCGCCGCAATCTGGTTGCGGATCGCCACGATGTCGGCCAGTGCCTTGTCGAGATCGCGCATTGGCAACGCCAAAACCCCGCTCCGCCCAATTAACCGGGACCGCCGTCCCGTCACTTTGTATCGCAAAGTATATAGCACCGCAAAGTAAAGGCAAGCCCGGCGAGGAGGTCCTGTCCGGACAAACAACTGCCGATTGCACTGCGTATCCTCCCGCGGATAAGATGGATCGAAAAGCATTATGGGGGGATGGTATGTGGCTTAAGTCGTTTGTCGTTGCATCGCTTTTGCAGGCGAGTGTCGTCGGAGCTGCCCATGCGAAAGGACCATTCGGCAGCGTCAATGTCGGCAACTGGATCGGCGGCGCCTTCAGCAATGACGAGACGGGCGCTTTCTCCCATTGCGCCGCGACGACGCCTTATGCGAACGGCGTCATCCTCGTCGTGAGCCAAAATGCAGCCGGCACATGGTCACTCGCCTTTGCGAGTCCCAGCTACCGCTTCAACAAGGGCGAGAACGCCGCGATCGACGTGACCTTTGACGGGCAGGAGCAAGCCAGGCTGTTCGCCACGGCGTACCAGCCCAACATGCTCACGGCCATCATGCCGGTCAATGTTGTGCGCACGTTTCAGAAGGCGAGCCTGATGGTGGCGACAGCCGGCCGCGCCGTTCTGAATTTCGATCTTACCTCGACCGGGCCGGTGATCGCCGCATTGGCCAATTGCGTGACCAAGGTGAAAGCCGACGGGCTCGACAAGGCCGGCGACTTCACCAAGATGGCCGCCAAGCCGCAGCCTGCGCCGGACAAGCAGGCGCCGCCGGCCGGCAGCAAAGTTGCCAGGGCCAAGACCGGCACCGGCTTCGTGGTCAGTGCGAACGGCCATGTCGTCACCAACAACCATGTGATCGACGGCTGCGTCGGCGACATCAAGGGCAACCTCACCGGTGAGGCCGCGATGGTGCTGCGCGTCGTATCGAGCGACGTCAACAACGATCTCGCTTTGTTGCAGGCGCCGTCGACGACGACATTCAAGGACTTTGCGCGGATCCGCGATCGCTCGATCCGCTCCGGCGATTCCGTCATCGTAATCTGCTTTCCCTTCCATGGCTTGCTCACGTCGGACTTCACCGTGACGACCGGTATCGCGAGCTCGCTCAGCGGCATGCGCAACGACACGCGTTTCCTGCAAATCAGCGCGCCGGTGCAGCCCGGCAATAGCGGCGGCCCGCTGTTCGACACCACCGGTCAGATCGTGGGCGCGGTCACCGCAAAGATCCCCGCACTTCGCATCGTCGCTGCGACCGGCAACATTCCGGAGAACATCAACTTCGCCATCAAGACCGGCATGCTGCGCGACTTCCTCGACAATTCCGTGGTGCCCTACCAGACCTCCGAACCGAAGGGCGAGCTCAAGACCACCGACATCGCCGGCAACGCGCGGCCGTACACGATGCTGATCTCGTGCAATGGCACGGAGCAGGCCGACGCGAAGCGGTAGACTGCGCTTCAGCCTCCGCTGTCATGCCCCGCGAAGGCGGGGCATCCAGTACGCCGCGGCTTCTAGATTCGACACGACCGTCTCGGAATACCGGATCGCCCGATCAAGTCGGGCGATGACACCGTTGGTGTGGGCACAGCGCACCCGCCGTCTCACCCGTGGCAGCACGCCCCCTTCGCCTGCGGCTCGTACTGGTCGCGCAGGCGGACCCAGTCCATCGGATAGGGCAGGCCGTCCTCGTGACGACCGAGCGGGGTGAGGTCGAGATACTGATAGGCCGCGTTCATCATGTCGAGACCGCGCGCGAAGCAAGAATAGGTATGGAAGATCTCGCCGGCCTCGTTGCGGTAGAACACGCTGATACCGGGCAGCTCCGGACCGTAGAACGGCGTGGTGCCGAAATTGTACTTCGGCACGCCCTTGTCGATCTGCTCGCGCGTGAACGAGACCTCGTAATCGTAGTTGAAGTCATTGCCCCCTGACGAGACCCAGTCGAAGGTCCAGCCCATCCGCTTCTTGAAGGCCTCGAGCTTGGCGACCGGCGCCAGCGAGATCGCAACCGTGGAGGTGTCGCGCGCGGCGAGGTGCGGCACGATGCGATCGAGACCGTCGGCCCAGAACGAGCAGCTCTTGCACGCGGCCTCCCAGTCGGGTGCAAACATCACATGCTGCACCACGAGCTGCGGGCGGCCCCCGAAGAGATCGCCGAGCGTCACCTTGCCGTTCGGTCCGTCGAACACATAGTTCTTGTCGACCTTCACCCAGGGCAGCGCGCGGCGCTGCTCGGCGAGGCGCTCGCGGGCCTGGCTGAGCTCCTTCTCGTGCGCCAGGTGGGCCTTGCGGGCCGCGATCCATTGCTCGCGCGAGACGATCTGATGTTGCTGCACGGTATCCTCCATGGTGTCAGGCGACGAAAGCGTCGAGCTTGTCGAGGCACGAGCTCCAGCCGCGCTGGTGATTGTCGCGTGCGGTTTCGTCGAAGAACTGGGCGTGATGGAAGATCATCAGCGTGCCGGCGCTATCCGGCTTCAGCGTGATCGTCACCAGCGATTCGCGCTCCGGCGTCGAATGCCAGGCCCAGGTGAACACCAGCCGCTCGTTCGGCACGACCTCGCGATAGATGCCGCCAGCCTCGAAATATTCGCCGTCGTCGCCGGTGAAGCTGATGCGGTAGCGGCCACCGGTACGGACATCGAGCTCGGCATCCAGCGTCGCCGGCTTCATGTTCGGCGGCCCGAACCACTGGACTATCTGCGCGGCTTGCGTCCAGGCGGCGTAGACTTTCTCCGGCCGTGCGCGGAGCCGGCGCGTGAGCGTGAGGCTTGGACGTTCGTTTGGACGCTCGCTTGGACGCTCGGCTGTGCGGGGATCGGTGCTGACGGCTGCGTTGGCCATGTCTTGTCCTCCACGAAGGCGGCGAGGCGGTCGAACTTCTCGGACCAGAACTGCGCGTAGCGATTGAGCCAGTTCATCGCCTGCTCCATCGGCTGCGCGGTGAGCCGGCAGGACACCGTGCGTCCGGTCTTCTCCCGCACGATCAGGCCCGCATCCGTGAGCACGTCGAGATGCTTCATGATCGCCGGCAGCGAGACCGGAAACGGCGCGGCCAGCTCGCTCACCGACAGGCCGTCCCGCTCGCCGAGCCGCGCGAGAAGGGCACGCCGCGTCGGATCGGACAGCGCCGCAAAGGTCCGGTCGAGCGTCTCGTCTCTATACTTAACCATTTGGTTTAGTATAGACGTGAACGAGAGGGCGTCAAGCAGGAACCCGCGCGTCCGGATCTGCACGACTGCGTGATCAGGCGGTGCTCAGTGTGAGCCGCGACTAGTACGGACGAACGTACCGACCGCGTAGTGACGGCTGAAGCGGAGGCCGTACGGCCACCTGGGCAGGATTTTGCGCGCAATAGCCCTTGCGGCCCGACGCGCTCATCTGACACTGCTCGCGGGTCTGATAGGAGCAGTCGCCGGGATAGCCGTATTCCGAGTTCTGAATGCACCACGCGTAATCATAGTCCGCGCGCGCCGGGCTCCCGCCAGCGAGCCACACAAGGACTATGGTGCCCAGCACAAATTGCGCCTTGCCCATGACCGACCTCCCGTGTTCGCCGCGCGACATCCGACCTCACAGAGTGAAAGGCTCGAGGAGCCGGTTTATTCCGGAGCGATCGCGCAAAAATACGCGGCTGCGCAATGCGCGCGCGGCTAGTACGGTGCAACGGGCCGCGCGCGACGGTGCGGCCGAGGTTGCGGCTGCGGCGCCTGGCCATAGGCCACCATTGGATTGGGCCCGCAGTACAGCAAGCGGCCGGAGACGCTGGCCTGGCATTGCTCATAGGTGCTGTAGGCACATTCGCCGGGATAGTCATACTCGCCGCCCTGGGCGCACCAGGGGTAGTCGCGGGCCGCCGCGGGCGTGACGGTGACGAAGCCGGCAAGGACCGTCGCGCCCAGCGTCAGCAGCGCCAATTGCGTCTTGCGCATGATCCAGACTCCTCTCTTCACAGGGCGAGATACGCGCCATGTATCATCAGGTTTCGCCGCGCCGTTTTATTCCAGATCAACGGAACGAAGTACGCAAGAAAAAAGCCCTGCCAGGCGGCAGGGCTCCAATCTCAGGGATCACAAGATCGCTACTCGACCTTCAGGCCGGCGAACTCGACGACCTTCTTCCACTTCTCGGTCTCGGCCTTGATCTCCTCGCCGAACGCCTCCGGCGTCTGCACCCGCGGCTCGCCGCCGAGTTCGACAAGTCGCTTGGTCATGTCGGGCTCCTTCATGAGCGTATTGATCTCATTGTTGAGCTTGGCGATGATCTCCTTGGGCGTGTTCTTCGGCGCGCCCATGCCGAACAGCGCGCTGGCCTCGTAGTCCTTCACGGTCTCGGCGATCGCCTGGACGTCGGGCAGCTGCGGCGAGCGCTCAGTGGTGGTGACGCCGATCGCGCGAAGCGAGCCGGAGCGGATGTGCTGGATGATCGAGGGCATGTTGTCGAAGATCACCTGCACCTGGCCGCCGAGCATGTCGGTGATCGCCGGCGCCGCGCCGCGATAGGGCACGTGCTGCATCTTGCAGCCGGTCAGCGCCATGAACATCTCGCCGGACAGATGCACCGAGGTGCCGTTGCCGGACGAAGCCATGTTCACCTTGCCGGGATTGGCCTTCACATATTCGATGAACTCGGCGACGTTCTTGGCCGGAACGTCCTTGTTGACGGTCATCACGTTCGGCACCCGCTGGAACGAGGCCACCGGCGCGATGTCGCGCACGAAGTTGAATTTGAGGTTGGTGTAGAGCGAAGCGTTGATGAAGTTGGCCGGATTGACCAGCTGCAGCGTGTAGCCGTCGGGCTCGGCATTGACGACCGATTCGGTGCCGATATTGTTGCCGGCGCCGGGCTTGTTCTCGATCACGAATTGCTGGCCGAGCCGTTCCGACAGCCGCTGACCGATCAGCCGCGCCAGGATGTCGGTGGCTCCGCCCGGCGGATAGCCGACCACCCATTTCACGGGCCGGGCCGGATAGTCGGCGGCAAGGGCCTTCGACAGCGGGGTGGCTGCAAGCGGACTGGCTGCGAGCAGGCCCAGCGCGGTACGGCGAGTGATCATCTCAAGGGTTCTCCCAACGTGTTGTTCTTGAAAGCCAGATGGCTTCAAAATGGCGTCGACGCGGTTGTAACAAAGCTTGCCGCAGGCGGAAAGTGCGCCCGGCGCATCACGACGAAAGGATAAGGCATGCCGGTCAAGGTCGAAGCCCTCGATCATCTCGTCATCAACGTCGCGGACGTCGCGGTGACCGCCGAGTGGTACCGCAGGATTCTCGGCATGGAAGTCAAGGTGTTCGACCCCGACGGCGGCAAAGCGCCGCGGACTTCGTTGCAATTCGGTAACCAGAAGATCAACGTCCGGCCGCGCGATGCCGACAAGGTCGAGTGGTTCACTGCGGACCATCAGACCGCCGGCAGCGAGGATCTGTGTTTCCTCACGTCTGCATCGCCCGACGAGGTGGTGGCGCATTTGACGGCACATGGCGTCGCGATCGAGGAAGGCCCGGTTCCCAAGCAGGGTGCCCGCGGCGCGCTGCGCTCGGTCTATTGCAGGGATCCGGATGGCAGCCTGATCGAGATTTCGTCGTACGAGGACGGTGGTCGATAGGGCCGCGCTGCCCACCCCATCGTCATTGCGAGGAGCCATTGCGACGTAGCAATCCAGACTGCCCCCGGCGGAGACAGTCTGGATTGCTTCGCTGCGCTCGCAATGACAATGGAGAGAGCGGGCGCTACGCCTCCCCCGATTTGCTCCCTGCGTCATCCAATGGCAGGAAGACGCAATAATCAAAAGGCAGCCGCCATCAAGATGCAGGCTGCACGGGAGGAGCCATGCCACCTCAATACACCGAATCCGGACTCGTAGGACCGTTCGACGGGCTCGACGTACCCTGGCTGCTGAAGATGCGCGCCGCGGTGCGCCGCGATCATGCATTCCTGATCTGGGCGCCGTTCGATGCGCCGGCGCGGCGCTGGAGCTACGGCGAGTTTCACGAGCGCGTCGGCGCGCTCGCGGCGGGGCTGGCCAAGCGCGGCGTCAAGCCGGGCGAATATGTGCTCATTCATCTCGACAATTGCATCGAGGCGCTGCTGGCCTGGTTCGCCTGCGTCGAACTCGGCGCCATCGCGGTGACCACCAACACCCGCTCGGCGCCGGCGGAGATGGAATATTTCGCCGATCATTGCGGCGCGGTCGCCGCGATCACGCAGCCGGCCTATGCCGAGCTCGTCGCGCAAAGCTGCCGCAACATCCGCTGGCTGGCGGTGACCTCGCACGATGCAGGCGCGGCGCCCGCGCAAGCGGTCTCGCGCGGCGACAGTTTTGAATCGCTATTCGCCGACAGCGCCGACCGTCCCAGGCGCGCGACCGACCCGTTCGCGCCGTGCAGCGTGCAGTACACGTCAGGCACGACCTCGCGCCCGAAGGCGGTGCTGTGGACCCACGCCAACGCGCTGTGGGGCGCCAAGATCAACGCCGCGCATGAGGACCTTCATGCGAACGACGTGCACCAGACCTATCTGCCGCTGTTCCACACCAATGCGCTGGCCTATTCGATGCTGGCAACGCTGTGGGTCGGCGCCACCTGCGTGATCCAGCCGCGGTTCTCCGCGAGCCGGTTCTGGGGCGTCGCGCGCGAGCATGGCTCGACCTGGACCTCGACGATTCCGTTCTGCATGAAGGCGCTGCTCGAGCAGGAGATCCCGAAAGACCACAAATTTCGCCTGTGGGGCACCGCCATCAACGAGCCGCCGGCGTTTGCTGCGTTCGGCGTCAAGATGATCGGCTGGTGGGGCATGACCGAGACCATCACCCACGGCATCATCGGCGAGGTCGACCAGCCCAACATCCCGATGTCGATCGGGCGCGCGGCTCCCGAATATCAGATCCGCATCACCGACGATGACGGACGGCCGACTGAAGTCGGCGACACCGGCAATCTCGCGATCAAGGGCATCGCCGGGCTGTCGCTGTTCGCCGAATATCTGCACAATGAAAAGGCGACGCGCGAAAGCTTCGACGAGCACGGCTTCTTTCTCACCGGCGACCGCGTCGAGCGGCTGGAGAACGGCTTCATCAGGTTCGGCGACCGCGCCAAGGACATGCTGAAGGTCGGCGGCGAGAACGTCGCGGCCTCCGAGATCGAGCAGGTGATCGCGGTGGTAGCAGGCGTGCGCGAGGCCGCGGTGGTGGCGAAGAAGCACCCGATGCTGGACGAGGTGCCTGTTGTCTTCATCATCCCGCACGGCGGCGTCGCGGGCGCGGCGCCCGATCTGCATGATCGCGTGATGGCGGCCTGCGGCGCGGGACTCGCGGATTTCAAGGTGCCGCGCGAGATCAGGCTTGTCGACGATATGCCGCGCTCGACGCTGGAGAAGGTGGCGAAGGCGGAGCTAAGGAAGATGGTGGGGTGAGCGTCGCCACGCGGCACGCTGCCGTAGGGTGGGCAAAGCGAAGCGTGCCCACCATTTGGGTCGCAATTGAGGAAGCATGGTGGGCACAGCGCTTTGCGCCTTTGCCCACCCTACGGCATCTTGCTCAAAACGATCCCAGCGCCACCGGCCGGAACGCCTGCAGCAGTTGCTGATCCAGCTTGCCGCCCATGCCTTCCATCATCGTGAAGGCGCGCGAGTGGGTGAAGGGCATGCGGTAGGCGCGCTTCTCCACCAGTGCCGCGTAGATGTCGACGATCGTCGTGACCCGCACGATGTCGCTGATCTGGTTCGACGACAGGCCGTTCGGATAGCCAGAGCCGTCGAGGAATTCGTGGTGATGCAGCACGACGTCGAGCATCTCCGGCGGGAAGCCGCCCTGCTCCGCGAGCGCGTCATAGCCGCGACGCGGATGCTGGCGCACCTCGGCCATCTCCTCGTCGGTGAGCTTGCCGGGCTTGTCGAGCAGCACGGAGGGAACGAAGGCCTTGCCGACGTCGTGCAACAGCGCGGCGCGGGTCAGGCGACGCTGGTCGTCCTCGCGCATGCCGAGATGCTGCGCGAAGGCGACGGCGAAGCCGGTGACGAACAGGCAGTGGCGGTAGCTGCCGACATGATGGCAGCCGACGGTGGTGAGCCATTCGCGCAGCGATGAATGCTTGATCGCCTTCAGGATCTTGCTCTCGGCGGCGATGACGTCGTCGAAGGTCAGGGGCACGCCGAGCGGCAGCTTCTCGAACATCTTCGCCAGCACCGCATGCGCCGCCTCGACGCCACGGTTGAGCGTCTTGCCGCGATCGGTTGCGTCATAGGTGGCGGTGTCGGGGAACGCGGCGCGGATGCGCTGAAGAATCGCATCGGGCTGCAGCGGCCGCGAGATCGTGTCGGTGGCGCCCAGCGCCCAGGCCTGCATGGTGCCGTGATGCAGGGCATCGGCGAGCACGAACAGGCGCGGCATCGTGCGATAGGCATCGCCGCGCAGCTTGTTGCGCACCCGCTGCACACTCTCGGGCGAGCGCAGATTGATGTCGACCACGAGACCGGACAGATCGCGCGACGGCTGCTCGGGAATGTCCTGCGTCGTCACCGTCGAAACGTCGCCCACGGCCTTCAGGATGCTGGCAAGCTCGGTGCTCTCGTCGCTCCGGTCGGAAGCGAGCAAGAGCCGGCGTTTGGCGGCGGATTTGGCTGGCGCGTTCATGGCTTCCCCAGAGCACGGGAGTGTATTTGGCGTCAGCCTAAGCCGGATCAGGTTCTCCGGCCCTTAAGAGGCGTGCTCAATGGAACCCTGCGGAATTGCGCGCAATTTTAGGGAATTGGGGTCGCGGCGCGGTTCTAGTCGAAAACGGTGAAAACAACCCCATGCACAGTAGAACGGGCCTTGATGGAAAGGGAAATTTGGGGCGCTCTCGCCCACTCTCCGCTGTCGTCGCCCGGCTTGACCGGGCGACCCAGTACGCCGAGGCGGCGCGGCCGGAGCTGAGAGGCCGCGGCGTACTGGATGCCCCGCTTTCGCGGGGCATGACAGCGAGATTGTGGAGACGCCTACCAAAACAAATCCGCCGGAAGTTGCCCTGCGGCGGATCAGCTTACTTGGCAATTACGCCTCGCCTTACGCCTTCATCGCCCCCTTCACAGCTTCGGCCGTGATCGGCAGGGCTCGGATGCGGGCGCCTGAGGCGTTGAAGATGGCGTTGCCGATTGCCGGGGCGATGACCGTCACCGCGGGCTCGCCGACGCCGGTGGCTTTTTCGCCGTTGGCGATCACGGCGACGGCGACCTCGGGCATCTGGCTCATGCGCAAGGGCGTGTAGCTGTCGAAGTTTGTCTGCTCGATGCCACCGTCCTTGAGCGTCGCCTTCTCGTACATCGCCAGCGACAGGCCCCACAGCGCCGCACCCTCGACCTGGGCACGGATGTTGTCGGGATGCACCTGCGTGCCGACGTCGGTTGCGACCGTGAGCTTCTTCACGGTCACCTCGCCCGACGGCGCCACCGCGACATGGGCGACGCACGCCGTCCAGCTCGCGGTCGCGCGTTCCTGCGAGGAGACGCAGGCCACGCCCATGCCCTCGCCTTTCGGCAATTGCTTGGTGCCGTAGCCGGACAGCCCCATCGCGGCGAGCAACGTGTTGCGCAGCCGCTGCGCGCCGCCGTCGTTCTTGCCCTTGCCGTCGAGCAGCGCGATGCGGAACTGCGCCGGGTCCTTGCCGGTCGCAGCCGCGATCTCGTCGATCATGCTTTCGACCGCCCAGAACGTCCAGCCGGGCGCCACCGAGCGAAGCTGCCCGGACGGCGTCGCATTGTGCGCGAGCTCGTTCTTGATCGCGCGCACATAATGGTTGGGCACGGTGTAGAAGAAGTCGGCCCCGTTCACCGTGAAGGAATCGAGCGGGCCCTTCTTGTCGACCGAGGGCGTCAGGAAGTCGGGGATGCCCCAGCGCGCGGTCGGCCAGGCCGAGACGACGTCGTGGCTGAGCGCGACGAGCTTGCCGTCGCCGTCCACGCCGGCCTTGACCTTCTGGTAGGTGAGCGGACGCGAGAAATCCATCGTCATGTCGTTCTCGCGCGTGTAGATCACCTTCACCGGCTTGCCGATGGCCTTCGCCGCCTGCACCGCCGGCACCATCATGTCGGCATCGAGCCTGCGGCCAAAACCGCCGCCGAGCCACATCTGGTGCATCACCACGAACTTCGGATCGATCCCGGCGGCACCTGCCGCAATCGCGCCGGAGCGCGTCGCGAACTGGTTGCCGGAATAGATGTGCAGGATGTCGCCCTTGAACTCCGCCGTGGCGTTCATCGGCTCCATCGGCGCGTGGATGTTGATGCTGGTGGTGTACTCCGCCTCCAGCACTTTTGCGGCCGAGCCGAACGCCGCGTTGGGATCGCCATCCTTGACGAAGAACTGGCCGGAATCGTCAAGCTTCTGAAGCCGCTTGGCTTCGTCGAGCAGCGACTCGCTCGAGACCTTCGCGTTCGGACCGCCGTCATAGGCGATCTTCAGCGCCTGCGCCGCCTTCTTGGCATTGGCGTAGGTGCTGGCGACCGCGACGACCCAGCCCGATGTCGTGCCGGTCTTGTCGTCGAGGGTGATGGCCTTGATGAAGCCCGGCACCTTCTTCGCAGCCGAGTCGTCGACCGACTTCACCGTGGCGCCGAAGCGCACCGGCGGCGTCACCACCGCGCCATAGGCCATGCCCGGCAGCATCACGTCGATGCCGTACTTGGCCGTGCCGTTGGTCTTGGAGGGGATGTCGAGCTGCGGCACCGACACGCCGATCATGGTGTACTGGTCCGGCGTCTTCAGCTTGATCGCCTTCAGCTCGTCCGGCGTGAAGGTCTTGGTCGCCTTGCCGCTCTTCACGACGTCGGCGAACGACATCTGCTTCTTCGACTTCGGATGCGAGATCACGGAATCGCGCACCACGAGCTCTGACGCCGGCACGCCCATCGCGGCGGCCGCGCCTTCCGTCAATGCCGTCCGTCCGGCTGCGCCGGCCCGGCTCATCGCGTCGAAGTTCATCATGGTCGACCAGCTGCCGCCGGTGATCTGCGCACCCAGCACGGGGTCGTTGAACTTCGGATCGTTGGAGGCGAGCGCGACGCGCATGTCGCTCCACTTCGCGCCGAGCTCCTCGCAGACGATCTGCGCCATGGTGGAGGCGATGTGCTGGCCCATGTCGGCCTTGCCGCAGGTCACGGTGACCAGGCCATCGGGCGCGATCGCATACCAGACGCTCGGCTCGAAGTTTGAAGGCGCAGCGAGCGCCTCACCGATGCCGGGCACGCCGGCATAGCCGAGCACGAGGCCGGTCGCTGCCGTGCCGACCAGGAAGGAGCGGCGGCTGAGATCTGATGTCTCGGGTGTGATGGTTGTCACGTGCTTATTCATGTGGGCCTCCGTTCGTTGCCGGAGACGGATGCGGTGCGCATCTCGGTGGCGGCGCGCATGATCGCCTTCTGGATCCGCGAATAGGTCATGCAACGGCAGAGATTGCCGTCCATATGCGCCACGACCTCCTCCTTGGTCGGATTGGCATTCTTGGCCAGCAGCGAGGCCGCCTGCATGATCTGACCCGACTGGCAGTAGCCGCATTGCGGCACCTGCTCGGCGATCCACGCCTTCTGCAGCGGATGATCGCCCTTGGCGGAGAGGCCTTCGATGGTGGTGATCTTCTTGCCGGCGACATCGCCGACCATGGTCTGGCACGAGCGCACGGCTTCGCCGTTGACGTGCACGGTGCAGGCACCGCACAGCCCGGCACCGCAGCCGAACTTGGTGCCGGTCATCTGCAATTGCTCGCGGATCGCCCAGAGGAGCGGCGTGTCGTTCGCCGCATCCACGGACAGACTCCGCCCGTTGATGGTGAGAGTTGGCATAGGCGTCTTCCCCTGCCGGTGCATGAAGCCGCTTACGGCGGCAACTTGAACAGTGGACGCCCACCGGGCTGGCGCCCACCTTGATCGCAAGAATGATCGGGTTCGCAGCCAGAGGCAAATGCAATTTGGAATCGATCGAAACTATCGCGGCAGCTCAGTGTTGTGCGTTGCGACAACGGCACCCGATGCAGCGACTGGACGCAACAGAGAATGCATCAGGCATGCGTGCCATCGCGTTCAGGCAGTTTCTTCCAGGTAACCCGTCGGGCTAGGATCGACGCGAAAACAACAACCAGCATAAAGAGGCGGGAGACATGCCAAAGGTCGATCGGGACGGTGTCGGGATCTACTACGAAGTTCACGGCGAGGGTCCGCCGCTGCTGCTCACCCACGGCTATTCCTCGACCTCGGCGATGTGGCATGGCCAGGTCGACGCGCTCGCGAAGGACCACAAGCTCGTCCTGTGGGACATGCGCGGCCACGGCCAGTCCGACTATCCCGACGATCCCCATGCCTATAGCGAAGCGCTCACCATCGGCGACATGGCCGCGATCCTCGATGCGGTCGGCGCCGAGCACGCCATCATCGGCGGGCTCTCGCTCGGCGGCTACATGTCGCTCGCGTTCTATCGCGCTTATCCGCAACGCGCCCTTGCCCTGCTGATCATCGACACCGGCCCCGGCTTCAAGAAGGACGACGCGCGCGAGGCCTGGAATGCGCGGGCGCTTGCGACCGCCGACAAGCTCGACCATGAAGGTCTCGACATGCTGAAGTCGGCGACACGCGAGCGCGCCACCGCGAGCCATCGCAACGCCAGGGGATTGGCGCTCGCCGCACGCGGCATGCTGACCCAGCGCGACGCCCGCGTGATCGAGCTGCTCCCCGACATCAAGGTGCCCTGCCTGATCGTGGTCGGCGCCGACGACGCGCCGTTCCTCGCCGCGTCCGACTACATGGCCGCAAAGATCCCCGGCGCACAAAAGGTCGTGATCCCCGCCGCCGGTCACGCCGTCAACATCGATCAGCCCAAGGCTTTTATTGACGCGGTGACGCCTTTCCTAAAGAACTTGCCGGGATAGGACGGTCGGACAGGGACACTGGCAATGAAGCAAGCGATACTGGCTGCGAGCGCGGTGCTGCTGTCGATGTCTGCGCAGGCCGAACCGTTCGGCGGCACGCAGCCGCGCCGGCCCTTCATTGCGACCTTGTCGAACAACACGCCGCTCGCCTTCGGCATGGATGCCGAGCAGACCGCGCGGGCACTGGGTCAGCCTCTGCAATATGTGCGCGGGCGGCCCGGCAACGAGATCTATCTCGCGCTTCGCAACCTCGGCGGCAGCGGACTGATCCCCTACCGTCACCGCCTGTTCCTGCAGTTCCGTCACGGACGGCTGGCGGGATGGAAGGAAGACTACGGCGAGAACTGGATGTGGGAGTGAGTGCGACGCGCAGCCGCCTCCCCTCATCCTGAGGAGCTTGCGGAGCAAGCGTCTCGAAGGATGAAGGCCACGCTGATGCGTCCCGGGCCTCTATCCTTCGAGACGCGCTCCGTTGGAGCGCTCCTCAGGATGAGGGCAGAGAGCTGAAATTTCGGATCGACAACCAAGAAGGACAACCCGCGTGGGACAAGACATCAAGCTGACGGCTTCCGACAATTTCCAGCTCGGCGCCTATCGCGCTGATCCCTCAGGCGCCCCGAAGGGCGCGGTGGTGGTGATCCAGGAGATCTTTGGGGTCAATCACCACATCCGCTCGGTCTGCGACCGCATCGCCAGGGAAGGCTATGTCGCGATCGCACCATCGATCTTCGACCGGACCTCGCCGAACTTCCAGTCGGGCTACACGCCCGACGAGATCGCCGAGGCGCGCAAGTTCGTCGCCAGTCCCGACTGGGACGCGATGCTGCGCGACACCCAGGCCGCGATCGACGCGGTGAAGAGCGTCGGGCCGGTCGGCATCATCGGCTTTTGCCTGGGCGGCAGCGTCGCCTTTGTCGCGGCGACGCGGCTGTCGGGCCTGAAGGCCGCGATCGGCTATTACGGCGGCGCCGTGGTGCGCTTCGCCGACGAGAAACCGAAGGTGCCGACGCAACTGCATTTCGGCGAGAAGGATGCCGGCATTCCCCTGACCGACGTCGAGACCGTCAAGGCGAAGCGGCCGGATGTGGAGGTCTTCATCTATCCCGGCGCCCAGCACGGCTTCCACTGCGACGAGCGGCCGAGCTACGACAAGGCGAGCTCGGATGTCGCCTGGCCGCGCTCGATGGAATTTTTCGCGAAGCATCTGACGAAGTAGCGCGCGCCACTCAAAGCAGGAATCGGGTGGCTGCATCACGGCACCCGGCGATAGAGCTGGCCGATCAAGCCAACTCGCGCCGGGAGATCGCCATGCAGCAAGCCATCACGCACCTCGTCATCCGCAATCCGTTCGGAACCATGGACGTCCCGGGCCCGGACGATTCTGAAGTCATGGACTACGCGGCGACCGCCACGCTGGCCGGCGATGCGGCCGACATCAACGCGGTACATTGGGCGGCCATCGCAGCGCCCTCGGACCCGCTCGAAGGCATCTGGGCGAGCCGCTGGAACGGTGGCGCCGATCCGACCATCGCGGGCGATACGCCAGACAGATGGAAAGAGGGGCGCGCGGAAATCCGCATCGCGGGGAGCCGGATCTATCTGCGTTTCGACTGGGACCATGGCCGCCGGCACGGCCTGATCGATGCTGCGCGCGAGGGCGCGCGCCTGGTCGGAAAGTACATCAACCTGACCACGCCTGCGATCACGCGGCCATGGATCGGGCTCGTGGTCGATGGCACGCGCATCGACGGATGCTTTCCGAACGGACGGCTGGATTTCAGGCGGTGAGCTAGAACCAGCGCTCGCCGACGAACACGGTGTCGCCGGGGCTCAAGGGAGTGCCGAGCGGGACGATGGCGCGCATCGCGCCGCCGGCTTCGGTGTGCGTGACGGTGACCACGTCGCGCTTGGCGCGGGGCGAGAAGCCGCCGGCGATCGCGACCGCGCTTTCGACCGTCATGTTCGGGACATAAGGATATTGGCCGGGTGCGGTGACTTCGCCGAGGATGAAGAACGGGCGGTAGGCTTCGATCTCGACCGCGACCGAGGGCTCGCGGATGTAACCGTTGCGCAGGCGTGCGGCGATTTCACCGGCGAGACCCGCCGGGGTGCGGCCGCGGGCCGGCACTCCACCGATCAGCGGCATGGTGATCGAACCGCCGGCATCGATGGCGTAGCTGTTGGTGAGGCCTTCCTGGCCGTAGACCACGACGCGCAGCCTGTCGCCGGCGTCGAGATGATAGGAGGAGTCGTAGCGCACCGGCGCCGCCATCGGCGCGGCGTAGCCGACCGGCATGGGTGCAGGCGACGAGGCAAAGGAATTGCGCAACGCGCCGATGGCGCCGCCACCGTCGGCGACGACGACCGGCTGTGGTGCGCCATAGGGCTGACCATAGGCCATGGAGTCGAGATCGGCACGGGGCTGCATGACCGCGACGGGACCGGCGGTCTGCATGCAGCCGCCGAGG
Source organism: Bradyrhizobium sp. MOS001 (assembly GCF_004634465.1). Taxonomy (NCBI): domain Bacteria; kingdom Pseudomonadati; phylum Pseudomonadota; class Alphaproteobacteria; order Hyphomicrobiales; family Nitrobacteraceae; genus Bradyrhizobium; species Bradyrhizobium sp. MOS001. The sequence goes on along the minus strand of NZ_SPVJ01000002.1, from coordinate 410,352 downwards.
GCAAGCGCGGCGGACGCTGCCAAGGAGGCTGTCAAGATCGACCATCGAAACGCGCGTGCAACCGGCACCGGACCTAATCCCTCGAAACGAGACGGCCCCAGTCTTGCACTGGTTATGGTTAACAAAGCGTTGAGGGGGGCAGCGCGGCAATGCGGATGCGATGACACCGCACACTCCGTCATGCCCGGGCTTGTCCCGGGCATCCACGTTCTTGGTGCCGCACGAAGATCGTGGATGGCCGGGACAAGCCCGGCCATGACGAGTTGTTCGTGGCGAGCTTACGCGCTCACACCCACGCCGATCGGGCAGGACACGCCGGTGCCACCGAGGCCGCAATAGCCGGCGGGGTTCTTCGCCAGATATTGCTGATGGTAGTCCTCGGCGAAATAGAACGCGCCGGCGGGCGCGATCTCGGTCGTGATGGCGCCGAGACCTTTTGCAGCAAGCGCCTTCTGATAGAGCGCCTTCGATTCATCGGCCGCTTTCTTCTGCGCATCAGAGTAAGTGTAGATCGCGCTTCGGTACTGCGTGCCGACGTCGTTGCCCTGACGCATGCCCTGCGTCGGGTTGTGGCTCTCCCAGAACGTCTTCAGGAGTTTCTCGTAAGAGATCTTCTTCGGATCGAACACGACCAGCACCACTTCGGTGTGGCCGGTGCGTCCCGAACAGGTCTCCTCATAGGTCGGGTTCGGCGTGTGGCCGCCTGCATAGCCGACAGCGGTCGCGTAGACACCGTCGCCGAGCTGCCAGAATTTGCGCTCGGCGCCCCAGAAGCAGCCGAGCCCAAACACGGCCTGCTCGAGGCCCGCGGGATAAGGCGGCTGCAACTTCGCGCCGTTGACGAAATGGGTGGTCGCGGTGGGAATGGCTTGCGCACGGCCCGGCAGCGCTTCCGTGACGCTCGGCAATGCGGTGGTCTTGCGCATGAACAGCATGATTGGCTCTCCGAGACGAGCTGTCCGTCGCTTGAGCCAATGCAACAAGCCAAGGGCTCAGGCGGCGCGCTCGCGATCAAGGTGGGAATATAGGTATCTACGCAGGAGGGGGCAGCCCTGTTACGGCTGCCGTCAACGCGAGGTTCAGTCTCGGCGGGAATTGAAAGATCAATCCCGGGAATATCCGATCAAGGGTTTCCGCGGGCGGAACAGGATCATCAGCAGGATGCCCAAAATGCCGAGCACGGCGAAAACCGGCTGATCCAGCACGAGGCGGATCACCGAGGTCCAGAGCCAGGGCGCCTTGGCCTCGACCCAGGTGCGGAACGCCGTCTGGCTGGCCTGGTTGATGTCGTTCCAGAACTGGCCGAACCGGGTGAACCGCAGGGTCTGGTCGGCCACCCAGCGGGCGCCGTCATAGACCATGAAGATGAACCCGCCGGCCAGCAGCAACAGCCCAATCAGTCGGAAAAAGCCGCGGATCATGCCTCACCTATATGGTCGTCCGATCGGACGACCTCTGCAATGCCGCCAGCCAATAGCCGGGCGACGGCAGAAATTCAACCTCTTCAGGGCGTTACGGCGCGCGCTGGAGCTCTCAGGGCCTGTTTTCCAGCCCCGGAAAGCGTTGACGGTGCCGCAGACCCCCTCTATAAGGGCGCCAACTGGCGGTGGGCGCAATCCTGCCGCCGCTGTTCTTTGAGCAGTTGCAGGCTCCATGAGCTTTAAAGGCTTGGAGCCTCAGAGACGACCGCAAGGCCGTCGCTCATGTTCCGGGAACAGCCCAGCAACCGAACACCCTAAATCCGAGCGTCGATTAAGCGGTCAAGCAGCCGGCGCTACCCGACCAAGACGCGACCGGTACCGCAAAGGATATTGAGACCATGGCCAATACCACTTCCGCCAAGAAAGCGACGCGCAAGATCGCCCGCCGCACCGCCGTCAACAAGTCGCGCCGCACCCAGATGCGTGGTGCCGTGCGTACCGTCGAAGAAGCCATCGCGACTGGCGACCGCGCCGCCGCGCTGAAGGCGATGGCGAGCGCCGAGCCCGCGCTGATGCAGGCCGCGCAGCGCAACATCGTTCACAAGAACAACGCGAGCCGCAAAGTCTCCCGGCTCACCGCGCAGATCGCCAAGCTCGCGAAGTAAGCTCGTCGAGTCATCCGATCGACTGATCGGATCGACATCGCGCTCGTCAATCAGCCCGGCTCGCGCCGGGCTTTTTGTTGCCTGTCACAATTCACGCTTGCGGTCGTTGGGCGACCACGCTTCCGTTGGAAGACTCGTGTCGTCTTCGCTGCGCTGCGCCCGTAATTTCACTGGCGGATGTTTTTGCAACAGTGGAAACTCTCACTGCGCTGCGAAAAACCCCTGCGGGGCGGGCTTAAGTTGAATCCGCGCGCGCGAGAGTTCTGCACACCGTAGTTTTCCCGGAACCGGTTCGCGATGGAGTTACCCTGCGAAACGAGACTCAAAAAGCGGTGTCTCAATAATCACTTATCGACATAGCGTCGACAAGCATTTGGAAAAATTGCCCGCAAGGCGTGCGCGTGACGCTTTTGTAAAAAATTTTTGGCGGTGGCGGAGATTTGTCACATGACGCGCGGCGCCTTCGAATCTGTGCACGGATTCAAACTCTTGCTCGCAAGCCTGTGCACAACTCCCGCGCGCCGTTAACGCTGGTCAAGTTTTTAGTCGCCTCAAGTGTGAATCAATTCCGTTGCGAGTCTTTCCGCATAGTGTATTCCTTAAGTCGTCCGCAGCGCCCACGATCTCAAGACCAGCGCGGTTTTAGAAACGGGGCGAGCGTGCAAATCGGCGGCGGTGTGCACGTAGGCGACGCTTCAACAAGCGATTGTCGGTTCAAAACCCATAGCAATATGGGAACGGTAGCTCTTTGTCTGAATGTCTCCATGTGGGATCTTCGATCCCGCTCGCGCCAGACGCAAACGAGAGATGTCATGAAACTACCGCGACACACGTGATGGCGTAGCCGAGCGGACGAACAGTGCAGACGGGCGGGACATCGGCGACTTCAGTCGCAGTTGTCTTCAGGACACGCAGGACCTTGCCGTGAGCAATCACGGCAGGACGGGGAGGGTATCATGTCTTACGGACTCAACGCGGTATTGAAACAAGCCACCTACTCCAACGATGCCGGTTTAGATCAGCCCAACCTCCAGCCTCCCGCGTGTGACGGAGCGCCGAGTACGCGCTGACCTCGCGACCCCTCCATCTCTGACATCGCTAGTCCGACCCGCGGCGTTCGCGCCGAACGGCGGAGCTGTGTCCGACGATGGAATCGCTCGAGGTCGTGCCCTTTGAAGGATCCTGGCGGGACCCCTTCATGGCACTCACAACGCAACTTTATCTCTCAATAGAAGTTTTTTGACGATGAACACATCGGAACAGGATCGCTGGTCACGCGTGAAGAGCCGGCTGCGCTCGAACGTAGGCGAAGACGTCTATACGAGCTGGTTCGCCCGTATGGATCTGGAAGGCGTGCAGGAGGAGAGCGTGCGGCTCTCGGTGCCGACGCGCTTCCTGAAGAGCTGGATTCAGGCGCATTATGCCGAGCGCGTACTGTCGTGCTGGCAGGCCGAGGCGCCGGAAGTTCATCGCATCGATCTCACCGTTCGCTCCGCGGTGCGCCCGGTCGTGCAGCAGAAGGAGACGCCTGCGCCGGTCGAAACACGCCGCGCGCCCGCGCCGGAACTGCGCTCGACGGCGACTGCGCCGGTCTCCGCAAATCATGACGCGCTCGGCGGCTCGCCGCTCGATCCGCGCCTGACCTTTGCGAGCTTCGTCGTCGGCCGCTCCAACACGCTGGCGCATGCGGCGGCACGTCAGGTCGCCGAAGGGCGTCGCGGCGATCCCGTCATGTTCAACCCGCTCTACATCCATGCGGGCGTTGGGCTGGGCAAGACGCATCTGCTCCAGGCCGTGACCTGGGCCGGCAATTCCGGCAACGAGCGCAAGGTGCTCTATCTCACCGCGGAAAAATTCATGTACGGCTTCGTCGCCGCGCTGAAGACGCAGACGGCGCTCGCCTTCAAGGAAGCGCTGCGCGGCATCGACGTGCTCGTGATCGACGATCTCCAGTTCCTGCAGGGCAAGTCGACCCAGGCCGAGTTCTGTCACACGCTGAACGCGCTGATCGATGCCGGCCGCCAGGTCGTGATCGCGGCCGACCGTCCGCCGTCCGACCTCGAAAGCCTCGACGATCGCGTGCGTTCGCGTCTCGCCGGCGGTCTCGTGGTCGAGATGGGCTCGCTCGGCGAAGAACTGCGGCATGGCATCCTGAAGTCGCGCGTCGCGGCGGCCCGCGCCCATCACGCCACCTTCGACGTGCCGGAGGAGGTGCTGCTCTATCTGGCGCGCACCATCACCCATAACGGCCGCGACCTCGAAGGCGCGATCAACCGGCTTCTCGCGCACTCGAAGCTGAACAACCAGCCGGTGACGCTGGAGATGGCCGAGCGCGAGGTGCGCGATCTGGTCCGGCCGCAGGAGCCGAAGCGGATCAAGATCGAGGACATCCAGCGCGTGGTGGCGCGGCAGTATAATGTCAGCCGTTCCGACCTCCTGTCCTCGCGCCGCACCGCCAACGTGGTCCGTCCGCGCCAGGTGGCGATGTATCTCGCCAAGACGCTGACCCTGCGCTCGCTGCCCGAGATCGGCCGCCGCTTCGGCGGGCGCGACCACACCACGGTGCTGCACGCTGTGCGCAAGATCGAGGCGCTGGTCAACAAGGACACGGCGCTGTCCGAGGAAGTCGAGTCGCTGAAGCGCCAGCTTCAGGAATAAACGCCTAAGGCTCCTGCCATTCTCCCGCCGCCCCGGCCATGCCTGGGCGGCGGTGTTCGTTTGCCGGGACGGCCGCCCTCCTTTTGGGCTGTAAATCGTGGGGAACCACCCCCCAATCCCTTGAAACGGATGGCTTTCCGCGCCACCTTGCGCGACCCTGACGGCTTTGGTCATATCGGCTGGATGATCCGGCTTTTCGGGGTCTTCGATGCCGTGGCGCGCGTCCCGCCGCCCGGCTTTTCCAACGTTGTGTTTCCTTGGGGATCGGGCGAGTAGTGCAATGAAGGTTACGGTCGAACGCGCGCAACTCCTGAAATCGCTGGGTCATGTCCACCGCGTGGTCGAGCGCCGCAACACCATTCCGATCCTCGGCAACGTGCTGGTCCGCGCCGAGAACGCGAAATTGTCGCTGAAGGCGACCGACCTCGACCTCGAGGTGACCGAGACGCTCCCGGCCGAAACCGCGACCGCGGGCTCCACCACCGTGCCGGCGCACATGTTCTACGACATCGTGCGCAAGCTGCCCGATGGCTCGCAGATCGTGCTGGAGGCCGACGGCGACCGCGCCGTGCTGGCGATCCGCGCCGGCCGCTCGCGCTTCACGCTGCAGACCCTGCCGGAGAATGATTTCCCGGATCTGGCCGCCGGCGACATGTCGCATTCGTTCTCGCTCGCCGCCAAGGACGTCAAGCGGCTGATCGACCGCACCCAGTTCGCGATCTCGACCGAAGAGACGCGCTATTACCTCAACGGCATCTATCTGCACGCCGCGGGCACGGCCACGGCCGCCACCCTGCGCGGCGTTGCCACCGACGGCCACCGGCTCGCCCAGCTCGACCTGGTCCAGCCCAAGGGCGCCGACGGCATGCCCGGCGTGATCGTGCCTCGGAAAACCGTCGGCGAGGTGCAGCGCCTGATCGAGGACAACGAGGCCGAAGTCACGATCGAGCTGTCGCAGGCCAAGATCCGCTTCACCATCGGCAATGTGGTGCTGACCTCGAAGCTGATCGACGGCACCTTCCCCGACTATGGCCGCGTGATCCCGCAGGGCAACGACAAGGAACTCGTCGTCGACAAGAAGGATTTCGAGAACGCGGTCGACCGCGTCTCCACCATCTCCAGCGAGCGCGGCCGGGCCGTGAAGCTCTCGCTGTCGCCGGGCAAGCTGGTGCTATCGGTCACCAACCCGGATTCCGGCAGCGCGACCGAAGAGCTCGAAGTCGAATACGCCTCCGACGCCCTCGATATCGGCTTCAACTCCCGCTACCTCCTCGACATCGCCGCCCAGATCGAAGGCGACGTCGCCACGCTGAAGCTCGCCGACCCCGGCTCGCCGACGCTGGTGCAGGACAAGGACGACAAGAGCGCGCTGTATGTGCTGATGCCGATGCGGGTGTGAGGGACGTGTTCCCTCGCCAGCGCACACTGCCTTTAGAACCAAGCGCGATGCACGTTACTGCGCCCTCTCCCCTTGTGGGAGAGGGCTGCACCGGTGTTTGACGCAAACTCACTTGGGTGAGGGGTTGGTGCCACGAGACCCGTCCCATCGACCGACCTCCCCGCCTCTCCGCCAATTTGCACGGAAGATGCGGCACGAGCCGACTGACGCCGAAATGGCAATGTGGCGCTTGCTGAGGGATCGTCGGCTCTCCACATTCAAGTTTCGCCGACAGGAGCCGTTCAAGAACTACATTCTCGACTTTGTCTGTTTCGAGAAAAGACTCGTGATCGAGATTGACGGAAGCCAACATGCAGAATCGGAAAGCGACGCAGCTCGTGACGCGGCCTTGTCCGCCAAAGGTTTCGCCATAGCGCGCTACTGGAACAATGACGTGCTACAGCAACCCGCTTCTGTGTTGGAAGACATCCTTGCAAAGCTTGCCGGGCGGTAAGATACCCCTCACCCGTCGCCTCACTTCGTGAGGCGCCACCCTCCCCCACAAGGGGGGAGGGAAGGCACTGCCCGGCAATGACAGAGTGATATGACCCCCTCCCGCATTCAACGCCTGACGCTGACGCATTTTCGCAATTACCGGGCGGCGGGGCTCGAGACGGCGGCTGACATGGTGGCGCTGGTCGGGCCGAACGGGGCCGGCAAGACCAATTGTATCGAGGCGATCTCGTTCCTGTCGCCGGGCCGCGGCTTGCGGCGCGCCACGCTGGAAGATGTCGCCGACAACCAGGGCGACGGCTCCTGGGCGGTGTCGGCGCAGGTCGAGGGCGCGCTGGGGCTCGCCACGCTCGGCACCGGCATCGACGCGCCGCGCGCGGACGCCACAGTCAGCCGGCGCTGCCGCATCGACCGCGAGCCGGTCAATTCGGCCACCGCCTTCGGCGACCATATCCGCATGGTGTGGCTGACGCCGGCGATGGACGGGCTGTTCATGGGCGCGGCCTCCGAGCGGCGGCGCTTCTTCGACCGCCTGGTGCTGGCGATCGACAGCGAGCATTCCAGCCGCATCTCCGCGCTCGAACGCTCCCTGCGGTCGCGCAACCGCCTGCTCGAGACGCGCAATTACGACGACCATTGGTGTGACGCAATCGAGCGCGAGACCGCGGAGCTTGCGGTCGCGGTCGCCGCAACGCGCGGCCAGACTGCGGCGCGTTTGACGGGCATGCTCAACGCCCGCGCGCAGGAATCCGCCTTTCCGTCCGCGCAAATCGCGCTGGACGGCTGGATGGAGAACGCGCTGCTCAACGAGACCGCGACGTCGGTCGAGGACCGCTACCGCCAAATCCTGCGCGACAACCGCCCGCGCGACGCCATCGCCGGCCGCACCACCGACGGTCCGCACCTCACCGATCTCCAGGTGATCTATGCGCCGAAGAGCATGCCGGCGCGCGATGCCTCGACCGGCGAGCAGAAGGCGCTGCTGATTGGCCTCGTGCTGGCGCATGCGAGCCTGGTCGCCGAGATGACCGGCATCGTGCCGCTGCTGCTGCTCGACGAGGTCGTCGCGCATCTCGATCCGAACCGGCGCGCGGCGCTGTTCGAGGAGCTGCGCAAGCTCGGCGCGCAGGTGTGGCTGACCGGTGCCGACCCCGCCGCCTTCGCCGACATTGGCGCAGGCGGCGATGTCTTTGACGTCGAGAGCGGACGTGTCTCCGCCCGGCGCTAGACCGCGCCGTTGAACCCGGCCGTTTGCAATCGCGACTAGCCTTTGAGGCCGCGGCGATGCCTGTCACGGCCTTCGCCAGCGCGCAAATGACATCACGCGCGAAAACCCTGGAGAATGAGATGCGGACGGTAAGGACCGGGGCGCGGGTCCCGGCTCAATGGCTGGCGTTTGCGTGCGGCCTCCTCTTGCTCGCGGTCTGCATGCTCGCAGCAAGCGCCAGCGCCTGGGTGCCGCATCTGTCGCCGCTGTTCGCATCGGCGCTCACGCCGGACCCCGCTGCCAAGCTGCCCGCTCCGACCCGTTACAGCTACCGAGGAACGCACACCACCGTCGTCAAGGGCGTTGAAACGCCGCTCCGCACAAGGCTGGAGGCCACCGTGCCCGCCGAGCTCGGCGACGTCCTCGCCTTCTACCGCACCGAGCTCAGCAAGCTCGGCTGGCAGGAGCAGCGCGATGGCGCGGTGGTCTCCGCCGATCACGTCAAGCTCGCCTTCGCCTCCCCGCTCGGACCTGGCATGCTGGCGCTCGACCGCAAAGACGCCAGCACCGCCGTCAATCTCGTGCAGAAGAACGCATCTGTCGCGGCCAATGCGAACGTGATGCCCGAGCCCGGCCAGGCGAAGCTGGTGTTCTCCAATATCAGCGAAACGGAAGCCACGCTCACGATCAACGACCGGACCATCAAGCACGCTGCCGGCGCCTACGCGGTTTCGCTGGATCTGCAGCCCGGCCAATATTCCTACGAGGTGAGCGTGCCGGGCCATCCAGCCACGACGAACATCCTCAACTTCGCCGCCGGCGATACCTGGGAGCTTACGGTCGGGCGCGACGGAGAGGCATGGTCGCCGCTCCTGCTGTATTGAACCTCCCGGGTTTCTGCCGCGACTTCTCGTCTGAGGCCGCGTCGACGGTGTCGCAGCCTGCAAATGCGCGCGCCTGAGCCTTGCGCGATATCCAGGAGACGTGACGATGTCGATGATCCCGCGCGGGACGCAAGTCCCGGCACGATGGCAGCTGCTTGCCTGCGGCCTTGTCCTGATGGCGAGCTGCTCGATCGCGGCCGCTGCCGACGGAGGCATTGTCGACGTCCATGCGCTGCCGCAGCTCGAGGGCGCCGTGGAAGACACCTCGCGCCCCGATCCCTACCGCGTCGAATACCGCATGCCGACGCCGGAAGCCGTGACGTCGCCGGCGGTGAAGAAACTCCTGAGCGCCGACGGCTGGGTGCCCTATGTGAGGCCGCTGGAGGAGAAGAGCACCACGCTGAACTTCAAGAAGGGACGGCAGGGCCTTTCGGTTCACTTCACGCAGGCCCTCGGCCGGCCCGATCAATCCGTGGTCTACTACACGACCGACCGGATCTACGGGAACGTGCCGTTTCCGGACGGCGCGAGCGACATCATGTTCGATGGGACCCGGCCCTATCTCGGCTGCATCGCGCCGAGCGCGCTCGATGCGACGTCGGATTTCTACGCCAGCCAGATGGCTGCGATCGGCTGGCAGAAGCTCACGCCGGAAACCGCCGCGCGCTGGACGACCAGCCTCGATGAAACCGTTCCCAACGGCCTGCGCGCCTTCTACGCGCACCCCGACAGCAAGGACACCGGCTTCTACCAGCAGAAGCCGGTCATGCTGACACTGACGCGCCGCGACGACGGCCGCACCAATGTCGATATCCGCGTCGCGCCCTTCGCCCTGCCCAGCGAGCTCAAGGCCGATAGCGATCTGGCCGGGCTGCCGCGGCCGAATCCGACCAAGACGGCCAGGGGCCTCGGCAGCGCAAGCTCCAACAAGCGCGAGATGTCGGCCGCCGCGATGGCCGAGCTGCCCGCCGTGCTCGCCTTCTATCATCGCGAGCTCGCCGCGCGCGGCTGGCAGGAAGATGGCAGCGCGCCGCTCGCGCCCGGCGACGAAGTCGCAATCAAAGTCTCCAACGCCGAGGAGACCGGCGTGCTGCGGCTTGGCCGCAAATATGATTTCACCATGATCAGCCTGAACGTGCAGGTGAAAGAATCCGCGCTGGCCGCCCGCGCCAAGGCGAAGAAAGAAGCCGATGAGAAATTTCTTGGTGACGCGCTCGGTGCGGCCAAGCAACTCATCGCCGCCGACGAGGCGCGGCGCAAGGTGCAGGCCGCCGGACTCTCCGATGCGCCGCTCAATGCGCTCGCCAACAGCAAGACACCGGTGCCGCTGCCCGAGACCGCCGAAGGCGTGACGTTCGAAGGCGGCGACGGCCGGCTCGAATTCTCTTCCACGTCGAGCGTGAAGGCGCTCGGCAGCTTCTACCGCGCATCGCTGAAGAACGCGGGCTGGAAAGAGCAGCCCTCCGTCATCAACCAGCCCAACATGGCGGTGATGGAATTCTCCAAGGCCGGCAAATCGATCTCGATGACCGTGATGCAGATGGGCCCGAAGGTGAATGTCAGCGCCACCGGATCCGGCCTCATGGTGGCTGCGGCGAAGCCGGTTGAGGCCAAATCGGCAGAAGCAAAGCCGATCCAAGCCAAATCGACCGAGCCGCTGAAGCCCGATCCCGATTCCGCCCTGCCGGTGCCGACGCAGCGCAGCTCGAGCGGGATCAGCTCGACGAAATTCCCCGGCAGCGACCAGTCTTTCCGCAAGGAGCTCGAAGCCAGCATTCCGGCTGAGCTCTCAGATGTCCTCGCCTTCTATCGCGCAGAGCTCACCAAGCGCGGCTGGCAGGAAAAGACTGACGGCGCGACTGTTACCGCCGAGCGGGCGGAGCTGGCGTTCGCCTCGCCGGAGGGTCCGGCCATGCTGAAGCTCGGCCGCGCCAGGGAGGAGACAACGGTCAGCCTGGTGCAGCGGAATCCGCAGGCCGCGGCCAAGGCCGACATCATGCCCAAGGCGGGCCAGGCCAGGCTGATGCTCGGCAATATCGGGCCGAAGGAGGCGTCGCTGACGATCAACAAGCAGACCATCAAGATCGCGGCCGGCGCCGGCGGCCCGCAATCGCCGAAAGGCCCGATGCTCGACCTCCCGCCCGGCAAGTACCAGTACGCGCTGCGTATGCCCGGTCAGCCCGCCCGCACCGACACCCTCACCGTTGCCGCCGGCGATGCCTGGGGCCTCCTGGTGGGACCAAGCGGCGACGTGCTTCCGCTGCAAATGTATTGAGGTGCGACGAAGCAGGTGCGCCCACGCACAGCCGGCGTTTCGGACCCGTGGGCGGAAAGTTGATCTAGATCAACAGAGCGTTGCGGCATCGCGTCCCGAATAGGCGTCAACAGGGTTCTGACGTCTCCAAGAGGGAGCTTCCAATGACGCGTACCCGTCACGTTGACGATAGCTCAAAGCCAGAAAGCCGCTTACTAAACCACCGCAACTTGCTGCTTTGCGGCACCGCACTGACCGTCGCTTTTTGGCTGTGTGCTCTGGAGACGACCTGCCTCGCGCAGCAAACCACCGGCACGCCGGGTTCGCCGAGCGCCACGACAACCATCGATGGCAAGCAGCTTCCGCCTGAACCTCCGAAGTTCGAAGGCGTGATCAAGGAAGATGCCACGGACTCCAAGCCATACTGGCCACCGTCCGTTGTGCCGCCCAAAGGCGCGCCGAACGTGCTGCTGATCATGACCGACGACCAGGGTTATGGCGTGACCGGCACCTTCGGTGGGGTGGTCCCGACCCCGAACATGGATCGCATCGCCAAGGCGGGCCTGCGTTACACGCAGTTTCACTCGACAGCGCTCTGCTCGCCGACGCGGGCAGCGCTGATCACCGGCCGCAACCACCACTCGGTGGGGTTTGGCGTGATCGGTGAAATGTCCACCGGCTTTCCCGGCTACGATTCCGTCATCGGCCCCGACAGTGCAACGGTCGGGACTATCCTTCGGGACAATGGATTTGCCACCTCATGGTTCGGCAAGAACCACAACACCCCGACCTATCTGTACAGCTCGGCCGGGCCGTTCGACCAATGGCCAATCGGCATGGGATTTCAGTATTTTTATGGGTTCATGGGCGGCGAGACCGACCAGTGGACGCCTTACCTTTTCCGCAACACGAGCCAGGTTTTTCCATGGGTCGGCAAGACCGGCTACAACCTCATCACCGACATGGCGGATGACGCCATCAACTACATGAACGGACTGAACGCGGCGGCGCCCGAGAAGCCGTTCTTCGTCTACTACGTGCCCGGCGGCACCCATTCGCCACATCAGCCGAAGAAGGAATGGAGCGAGAAGTTCAAGGGCAAGTTCGACATGGGTTGGGAGAAGCTGCGCGAGCAGATCTTCGCCAACCAGAAGCGGCTCGGGGTGATCCCGGCGAACACCCAGCTCACTCCCTGGCCGGATACGCTGCCGAAATGGGACTCGCTCTCGTTCATCCAGAAGAAATTGTACGCGCGCGAAGCCGAGGTGTTTGCCGGCTATGCGGCGTATACCGACTACGAAATCGGCCGCGTCATCCAGGCGGTCGAGGACATGGGCAAACTCGACAACACGCTGATCATCTACATCAGCGGCGACAATGGCACCAGCGCCGAAGGAACCCTCGAGGGCACGCCGAACCAGATGACCGCCTACAACGGCATTCTGAAACTGCCCGAAACCGAGCTGATGCTCCATTACGAGGATTGGGGCTCCGACAAGACCTACCCGCATATGTCGGTGGCGTGGTCGTGGGCCTTCGATACCCCGTTCAAATGGACCAAGCAGGTGGCATCGCACTTCGGCGGCACCCGGCAAGGCATGGCCATCTCATGGCCCGGCCACATCAAGGACGTCGGCGGCATCCGCAGCCAATTCCATCACATGATCGACATCGTGCCGACGATTCTTGAAGCCACCGGCATTCAGGCTCCCGACACCGTCAATGGCATCAAGCAAAGGCCCATCGAGGGCGTCAGCATGGCCTATACGTTCGACCAGGCCAACGCCAATGCACCGTCAAAGCGCGACACGCAATATTTCGAGATGTTCGCCAACCGCGGCATCTATCACGATGGTTGGTATGCATGTACGACGCCGCCTGCCCCTCCCTGGCTTCTGGGCACCGCCAAGCTGCCGGGGATCAATGAATACAAGTGGGAGCTTTACAACATCGCCGAGGATTACTCGCAGGCCAATGACCTCGCAGCCAAGAATCCCGACAAGCTCAAGGAGTTGCAAGCGTTGTTCCTGTCGGAGGCGGCGAAATACCAGGTCTTTCCGCTGGACAACTCGGTCCTGCCCCGCATTGTGACACCGCGCCCAAGCGCGACCGCCGGACGAACCGTTTTCACATATTCTGGTGAGAACGCTGGCATCCCTGACGCTAACGCTCCGAGCCTTCTCAATAAGGATTACACGATCACGGCCGAGGTTACCGTTCCTAAGGGCGGCGCGGAAGGAATGATCGCCACTCTAGGCGGTCGCTTTGGCGGATACGCCCTCTACCTGCTCAAAGGCAAGCCGGTCTTCGTCTATAACCTGCTCGATCTAGAACGGTACCGCTGGGAAGGTGGCATTGGCGGTCGCGACTTGTTTACCGATGCGCTCAAGCCGGGCAAGCACACCATTGTATTCGACTTCAAGTACAACGGACCCGGTCCGGGCAAGGGTGGCACCGGTGTACTGACGGCCGATGGCAAGCTGGTGGCCGCAAAGACGATCCCGCACACGATTCCGTTTCTTATGGCCATCGACGAAACGTTTGACATCGGCAGCGACACCCGCACGACGGTGGACGACAGCTATAAGCTGCCCTTCCGCTTCACCGGCAAGATCGACAAGCTGACCTTCAAGCTTGGCGCGACGCAGATGACGGAGGATGAGCAAAAGGTCATTCGACACGCGCTCGAAAGAGCGAGGGACTGAGCGCGACAAGTCGTGGCGATTCATGTCGGCCCCAACGCCACGACTCATCCTTCTTCGCTAAGAAATCGTTCGGCGGGATCCGCTTCGAAAGCCTGCGCGAAATATCATCGCGTATAGAAGGGAGTGCCGGCAGTGGATTCTTCCTTTGGCGCGCTGGATGCGTTGCCGGCGCCGGCGGCCCGCAATCGCCGAAAGGCCCGATGCTCGGCCTGCCGCCCGGCAAGTACCAGTACGCGCTGCGCCTGCCCGGGCAGCCCACTCGCAACGAGACCCTGACCGTAGCCGCCGGCGACGCCTGGGGCCTCCTCGTGGGGCCAAGCGACGACGTGCTGCCGCTTCAGATGTATTGATCCCGCCGCCTGTGCCTGTAACGGCTAGGTTGAACCTGTCCAGTTGGTGGGGCGACTAGTCGTCCGGAGGCGGCGGCGACTGTGTCGCAGCCGCTGCATCGCGCGAAGACTACAACGCGCGACATCCCTGGAGAGTGGCATGACGACGGTGAGGCGCAGAACGAAGGTCCCGGCACGATGGCGGCTGTTCGCGTGCGGCCTCGCTCTTCTCGCGGGCGGCCTGGTCGCCGCAGGCGCCGGCGGATGGCTGCCGCACCCGTCACCGCAAACTTCGGCCGCACTCACACCGGCGGATCCAGACGCCGAGATGCCGGTGCCGAAGCAACACAACTTCTCCAGCTCCAACACCACCCATATGACCGGCATCGAAATCCCGCTGCGGGTCGGACTCGAAGCCCATGTGCAGGCCGAGCTCGGCGATGTGCTCGCCTTCTACCGCGCGGAGCTCGCAAAGCGCGGCTGGGAGGAAAAGCCGGATGGAGCTGTGGTTGCCACCGATCATGTGCAGCTCGCCTTCGCCTCCCCCAAGGGGCCAGCCACCCTGAAGCTTGGCCGCGCGCAGGACGAGACCATTGTCAGCCTGGTGCAGCGGAATACGGAGGCCGCGGCGAAGGCCAATTTCCTGCCGATAGCAGGACAAGCGCGGCTGATATTCGGCTATCTCGCGCCGGACACGGCTTCGCTCACGATCAACGATCAGACCATCAAGATCGCGGGCGGCGTCAATCACCCACAAACGCTGGATCTGCCGCCCGGCAAATATTCCTACAAGCTGGTCGTGTCGGGCTATCCGGTGCGCACCGATACCATCACCGTGGCCTCAGGCGAGGCCTGGTCCCTCAGCTTGGGCGACGACGACAAGAAGCCGGATCAGATCTACTGAACCCAGTGACCTGTTCAGAGGCGCCAAGGCGCCTGGGAACGCGCTTCTCCGCCCCGCAAAATCCACGCCTTCAATAGCTAAAAAAAGGACCTCGAATCGCCCTTTTCGCAAGCCCCAGAATCGGCCTCCAGGAGCCTTGAAAACCGGCAAAAAATCCCTATTTCGTCAAAGGGTTGCCGGAAGATACTTTGCGCTAGGCGCAAGCGGTCTTTCATGGCACAAATAGCCTGCAAATCAGCGCCTTTTGCGCGGCTGATTCGGGCGACATCTCGAAGGCCTCTCATGACAGAACCTGCTCGGCAGACGCCTGCCGAAAACGAGCCCTCAAATCCGAGCGATTACGGGGCGGAATCGATCCGCGTGCTCAAGGGTCTCGACGCCGTCCGCAAGCGCCCGGGCATGTATATCGGCGACACCGACGACGGCTCGGGCCTGCACCACATGGTCTACGAGGTCGTCGACAACGCGATCGACGAGGCGCTGGCGGGCCATGCCACGCGCGTCGACGTCGTGCTCAATGCCGACAATTCCGTCACGGTGCGCGACGACGGCCGCGGCATTCCCGTCGACATCCACAAGGGTGAAGGCATCTCCGCGGCCGAGGTCATCATGACCCAGCTCCATGCCGGCGGAAAGTTCGACCAGAATTCCTACAAGGTCTCCGGCGGCCTGCACGGCGTCGGCGTCTCCGTCGTCAACGCGCTGTCGAGCAAGCTCGGCTTGCGCATCTGGCGCGACAACAAGGAGCACTACATCGAGTTCGCCCATGGCGATGCAGTCGCACCGCTGGTGGTGGTCGGCGACGCGCCGGGCAAGCGCGGCACCGAGGTGACGTTCCAGGCCTCAACGGAAACCTTCAAGAACATCGAATATGATTTTGCGACGCTGGAGCACCGGCTGCGCGAGCTCGCCTTCCTCAATTCCGGCGTCAACATCGCCCTCTCCGACATGCGCCATGCGGTCGAGAAGCGCGAGGAGATGCACTATTCCGGCGGCGTCGAGGAGTTCGTCAAATATCTCGACCGCAACAAGAAGGCGATCGTGCCGGCGCCGATCATGGTGCGCGCGGAAGCCAACGGCATCGGCGTCGAGGCCGCACTGTGGTGGAACGACAGCTACCACGAGAACGTGCTGTGCTTCACCAACAACATCCCGCAGCGTGACGGCGGCACCCATCTGGCCGGTTTCCGCGGCGCGCTGACGCGCCAGGTCAACGGCTATGCCGAGGCCAACGCCAAAAAGGAAAAGATCGCGCTGACCGGCGACGACTGCCGTGAAGGCCTCACCGCCGTTCTCTCGGTGAAGGTGCCCGATCCGAAATTCTCGTCGCAGACCAAGGACAAGCTGGTGTCCTCGGAAGTGCGTCCCGTGGTCGAGAACGTCCTCAACGAGGCGCTCCAGGCCTGGTTCGAGGAGCACCCGTCCGAGGCCAAGATGATCGTCGGCAAGGTGATCCAGGCCGCCGCGGCGCGTGAAGCCGCACGAAAGGCGCGCGAGCTGACGCGCAAGAGCCCGCTCTCGGTCTCCTCGCTGCCCGGCAAGCTCGCCGACTGCCAGGAAAAGGACCCGGCGAAGTCCGAACTCTTCATCGTCGAGGGCGACTCGGCAGGCGGCAGCGCCAAGCAGGGCCGCAACCGCGAATTCCAGGCGGTGCTGCCGCTGCGCGGCAAGATCCTCAACGTCGAGCGCGTCCGCCCCGACAAGATGCTGGGAAGCGAGCAGATCGGCACGCTGATCACCGCGCTCGGCACCGGCATCAGCGACGAGTTCTCGATCGATAAGCTGCGCTATCACAAGATCATCGTGATGACGGACGCCGACGTCGACGGCGCCCACATCCGCACGCTGCTGCTGACCTTCTTCTACCGTCAGATGCGCGACATCATCGACGGCGGTTACCTCTATATCGCCCAGCCGCCGCTCTATAAGGTCAGCCGCGGCAAGTCCGAGCAATATCTGAAGGACGAGCGGGCGCTCGAGGATTATCTGATCGACACAGGCCTCGACGACTGCGTCTTCATTCCCGGCGTCGGCGGTGATCGCACCGGCCGCGACTTGCGTTCGCTGGTCGACGACGCCCGCACCGTCCGCAGCGTCCTGCGCAATCTGCACAGCCGCTACAATCGCAAGGTGATCGAGCAGGCCGCCATCACCGGCGTGCTCAACAAGGCGATCTACGGCGATCCCGAGAAAGCCGCCGCAGCGGCACAATACATCGCGGGACGGCTGGACAACCAGGCCGAGGAGGTCGAGCGCGGCTGGGTCGGCCAGTACGTGGAAGGCCAGGGCTTCCAGTTCGAGCGCACCGTGCGCGGCGTCAAGGAAGCCGCCGTCATCGACGCCGCCTTCCTGGGCTCGGTCGAAGCCCGCAAGCTCGACGAATACACCGTGAAGCTCCAGGACGTTTATGCCCGCCCTGGCAAGCTGCGGCGCAAGGACATCGAGCACATGGTCTACGGCCCGGTCGACCTGTTCGAAGCGGTCACCGACGCCGGCCGCAAGGGCATCACGCTGCAGCGCTACAAAGGTCTGGGCGAGATGAACCCGGAGCAGCTCTGGGAAACGACGCTGGACATCGATGCGCGCTCGCTGCTGCAGGTGAAGGTCAAGGAGGTCGACGAGGCCGACGACATCTTCACCAAGCTGATGGGCGACGTGGTCGAGCCGCGCCGCGACTTCATCCAGGAACACTCGCTGAGCGCGACGATCGATATCTGAGGCGCGTGGCTTCCGCAGCGTCATGGCCGGGCTTGTCCCGGCCATCCACGCCTTGCTCCGCGGAACAAGGAACGTGGATGCCCGGGCCTTCGCCTCGCCGAAGCGGCTTCGGCCGCGCAGGCGGGACAAGCCCGGGCATGACGGTTAGGCCGATCCCAGCATCGCTGAACCTCACCCCCCACCATCGCGACGAAACGGCATGAACCCGTAAGGCCAATTCCGGCCGGGAAAACGCCATGCCATGACCGCCTCCGCGTCGACCAGTTCCGCCCTCCCCTCCCGCCGTCTCGGCATCATCGGCAGCATTGTCGGTGTGCTGGCGCTGATGGCGGCGGTGCTGCCGCACTGGGTGGTGCCGATGATCTTCCCGCCGCCCCCGGCGGACCAGGTCATCGTCGACACCGGCCATCGCATCAAGGACCGCGTGATCGCGCGCGTGAAGGGCGTGGAGTATCAGGCGCCGAAGGTCGAGAAATCGGCTGGACGGAGCTGGAGCGAAACCGCTTCGGCCACCGCGATCTCGCTCGGCCTGCTCGCCATCCTGCTCTCGGTCCTCGCGCTGATCTTTCGGGAGGAGCGGCTCCTTGCCGCCGTGGCCGCCATCCTCGGCACCGGCGCCATCGCGATCGAGATTTCCTTCGTCATGATCGGCGCGCTGATCCTGATCGCGATCCTCTATGTGGTCGCGAATATCATCGGGCTGTTTTGATGAGCGGCCTGCCGCGCCACAAGCTCCGGACCTCATCCTGAGGAGCCCGCGATAGCGGGCGTCTCGAAGGATGGCTGCGGGCGCGAGCCGGGCCTCTATGGTTCGAGACGCGCGTTCCGCGCTCCTCACCATGAGGGTCTCAGACCTTCCTCGGGGCCACCAACTGCGGCCGCCGCAATTGCTCCCGCGCTCAAATCTCTGTAGTTTCCGCCCGAAACAGCCCCACCCAACAGGACAGCGAGAACCCCGTGGCGCCCATCCAGTACATTGTCGAGGGCGGTCACCGGCTCTCGGGCTCGATCGAGCCGTCCGGCAACAAGAATTCGGCGCTGCCGATCATCGCAGCCGCCCTGCTCACCGAGCATCCGGTGACGCTGGAGAACGTGCCGCGGATCCGTGACACCGAGACGCTGGTCGAGCTGATCCGCTCGGTCGGCGCGGCGGCGGAATGGACCGCCCGCAACACGCTGCATATCCACGCCAAGAGCATCCGTGCCGCCGACCTCGACCCCGAGCTGTGCGTGCGCATCCGCGCCTCGATCCTGCTCGCGGGCCCCCTGCTCGCCCGCTGCGGCGAAGTGATGCTGCCGCCGCCCGGCGGCGACGTCATCGGCCGCCGCCGTCTGGACACCCATGTGCTCGCGCTCGAACAACTGGGCGCCAAGGTCACCGCCACCGACCGGCTCGAATTCCGCGCGGCAAAGCTCGCCGGTGCCGACGTGTTTCTGGACGAGCCGAGCGTCACCGCAACCGAGAACGCGCTGGTCGCGGCGGTCGCCGCCGACGGCGTCACCCATTTGCGCAACGCAGCCTCCGAGCCGCATGTGCAGGACCTCGCCAATTTCCTGGTCGCGCTCGGCGCGCGAATCGAGGGCATCGGCACCAACACCATGATCGTGCATGGACCGGCGACGCTGGGCGCCACGACCTACCGGATCCAGCCCGATCATATCGAGGTCGGCTCGCTGATCGGGCTTGCGGCCGTCACGCGCTCCCCGCTTCGCATCGTGCGCGCCGGCGTCGAGCATCTGCGTTCGATCCGCATGGGGTTCGAGCGGCTCGGCATCGTCTGCCGCATCGAGGGCGACGATCTCATCGTGCCCTCGAACCAGACGCTGAAGATCCAGGACGATTTCGGCGGCCACGTGCCGAAGCTGGAAGACCAGCCCTGGCCGGCCTTCCCGGCTGATCTGATGTCGATCGCGATCGTCACCGCCACGCAATGCGACGGCGTGATCCTGATGTTCGAGAAGATGTTCGAATCACGGATGTTCTTCGTCGACAAGCTGATCGCCATGGGCGCGCGAATTGTTCTTTGTGACCCTCATCGTGCCATCATCGCCGGCCCCAGCCGCCTGCGCGGCGCATCGATGATCTCGCCCGACATCCGCGCCGGCATGGCGATGCTGCTCGCCGCGGTCTGCGCCGAGGGCACCTCCACGATCAACAACGCCGACCAGATCGAGCGCGGCTACGAGCGCATCGACGAACGCCTGAACGCGCTCGGCGCGAAGATCAGGCGCGTGCCTGAAAGGAAGGGCTGAGGGCTCCTCTTCCCTTCTCCCCTTGTGGGAGAAGGTGGCGCGAAGCGCCGGATGAGGGGTATGTCTCCGCGAATCCACTCTGATTTGAATTCGCGGAGACATACCCCTCACCCGTCTCGCCGCTGCGCGGCGAGCCACCCTCTCCCACAAGGGGAGAGGGTGAAGAAGCATCTCGCACTCGGGGGCCATGTTTTCGACGTGCGGCTGTGCTATTGCAACCGCCATGCTCGACACCGTCCAGCCTCGTCCGCAGCCGCAAGCCGGCGTGCCGCAAAACCATCTCGCCGAAGAGTTCGTCGAGACGCTGCGGCTGGCCGTGCCGATGATGCTGACGCAGCTCGGGCAGATCGCGATGATCACGACCGATCTCGCGCTGATCGGGCGGCTTGGCGAGGATGCGGTCGCAGCCGCCGCGCTGGCGCACACGGTCTATTTCGTCAGCTTCACCTTCGGGCTCGGATTGATGGCCGCGGTGTCGCCGCTGGCCGCGCAGGCGTTCGGTGCCGGCGACGTCAAGCGCATCCGCCGCTCGCTGCGCGCCGGCCTGTGGATCGCACTCCTGATCTCGCTGCCGATGATGGCCTCGCCGCTCTATGGCGAGCGCATCCTGCTGGCGCTCGGACAGGCGCCGCAATCGGCCGCGCTCGCGCAGCGCTATCTGAACGGGCTGGCCTGGGGCATCGCGCCGGCGCTCGGCTTCATCGCGTTGCGCAGCATGATGAGCGCGGTGAACCGGCCGCAGCCGCCGCTGTGGATCACCGTTGCAGCGATCCCCGCCAACGCGGCGCTGGTCTATTGCCTGATCCACGGCCTGTTCGGCCTGCCGGAGCTCGGCCTGTTCGGCGCGGGGCTTGCGACCACGCTCGTCAATCTCGGCACCTTCCTCGCCGTGCTTGCCATCGCCGCATGGCGAAAGCCGTTCGCGGACTACCGCCCGCTCGCTCATCTGTGGCGGATCGACTGGCCCCTGATGCGACAGCTCATCGCGGTCGGCGCGCCGATCTCGTTTTCCCTGCTGCTGGAATACGGCCTGTTCTCGTCCGCCGCGCTGCTGATGGGATTGATCTCGACCACGGCGCTTGCCGCGCACCAGATCGCGCTCCAGGTCACGGCCGTGCTGTTCATGGTCCCGCTTGGCATCGGCATGGCGGCGACGGTCCGTGTCGGCCATGCTTTCGGCCGCGACGACCCGGCCGCGGTGAGGCGCGCGGGCCTCGTCGCGGCGGTGCTTGGCGTAGCGTTGGTCTCGGCCCTGACCGTTGCCATCATCCTCGGCCGCTACGAGCTCGGACGGCTGTTCTTCGGGAGCAGCGAGGCCAGCGCGGCCACCGTCGAGCTGACGGCGACCCTGCTGCTGGTCGGCGCGACCTTCTTCATCGCCGACGGCCTCCAGACCATCATGGCCGGCGCGCTGCGCGGCATCAACGATACAAGGATGACGTTGCTGTTCGCGGCGATCGGCTATTGGTGCGTCGCCTTTCCCATCGCCTGGGTGCTGGCCTTCAATGTCGGGCTCGGCGCGGTCGGCGTCTGGATCGGGTTCTCGACCGGCACGTTCGTCTATGCCGGCCTCCTGATCTTGCGCTTCCGCATGCTGACGCGCAGACTGGCGGGATGATCGGGATCATGGAGCCGGTGCGATGACCCTGTCCGTGGACCTCTTCTACTCCTACCGCAGTCCCTTCAGCTATCTGGCACTGCCGAAGACGCTCAAGCTCGTCGAACAGTACGATCTCGCGGTGAATTTGCGGCCGGTCTATCCGCTCGCCGTCCGCGTGCCCGGCTTCTTCAAGAAGGCCAGCCCGAACTTCATTCGCTATGTGGTGCTCGACAGCACGCGCGTGGCGCAGCACGAGGGCATCCCGTTCCGCTTTCCGAGACCCGATCCGATCGTGCAGGACAAGACGACATTCGATGTTGCGGCCGAGCAGCCCTACATCCACCGCCTGACCCGGCTGGGCGCGATGGCGCAGCTCGAAGGCCGCTCGCTCGCATTCACCGATGCGATCGCGCGCGTGCTGTGGGACGGCTCGGTGGCGGGCTGGAACGAAGGCGATCACCTAGCGCGCGCCGCTGAGGCGGCCGGCTTCGATCTCGCCGCGATGGATGAAGCGATCAGCGCAGACCCCGATCGCTACGAGCGGGTGATCGCCGAGAACGAGAAGGACCATGCCGCCTCCGGCCATTGGGGCGTGCCGACCTTCGTGTTCGAGAACGAGCCGTTCTTCGGCCAGGACCGCATCGATCTGCTGGTCTGGCGCATGGTGGATAAGGGCCTGAAAAGGCGCTGATCGTTGTTTTGGACGCGTTTTCTTCACGCGAACCACTATCCACTTCGCTCGAAAACGCTCTTGCCGGCCGGCATGAACCGGTTTCCCTGAATCTGCGACTGAGACGTGGCGCCCCGATCCCGGCGGCGCGTTCGGAGGGTCGCATGTATCTGGCAAAGTTCTTCCACCGCGCGCCCGGCGATGACGATCGCGAATTGATGCTGGTCCCGGGCAGCGATCCCATGGTGATCGGCGTTCACATGAACTGGAAGGGTGATCCCGACGCGAACGAATTTCTGCGCAAGGAATTTCCCGGCATCGCCGACACGGCCGCGGCTTTCCGCCGTCATGTCGCCAAGCTGGTCGCGGCCGGCTATGTCGAGACGGATCATACCAACTACACGCTGCGCGACCTCGGGTCCGATCCGCAAGCCAAGCCGGACTGGCAGAAGGGGCTCGATGAGCTGATGATCCTGGCGCTCAGCGCGCCGATGGCCGAGCAGGCCGCGCAGCTCGACGCGCTCAAGGGCACGCCGGCCGAACATGAGCCGTTGTATCTCTGGCACGCCGCTCGCCGCGGCAAGGTCGCCGGTGAAGATCTCGCACAGGCGGTGCGCTTTGCCGAACAGGCGCGCGATACGCTCGTTGCGCGGCGCGCTGCCGGGCAGCCGCATTATGCGTGGTCGCTCAACGAGAACGATCTCGAAGGACGCATCCTGGAATTACTGAGCGATACCTATCTTCAGGCCGACAATCCCGAGGCATCACTGAAGACGATCGAGCATCTTTGCAAGACCGCCCCGAACCACACGCGCATCCTCAAGCGCGCCGAGCTGCTCTGCGGCTATTTTCCCGAGCGGCGCGAAGAGGCCTTCGACGACGCCTTTCAATGGTCGCGGTTCGGCGGCTATGAGGACATCATGGCGTTTCCGGGCTATGAGGACTACGAGGCCCAGCGCAAGGCGGGAACATCAAGCAAAGGCTGGCGCTGGAAACCCGGTACGCCGGCGAGCGAAGCGGACGTGAGCAAAGCGGAGCAGGCGCTCGGCGTCCGGCTCCCCGATGACTATCGCAAGTTCCTGCTGACGCGCGGTGAGACCGAATTGATGGTGCGGCTGCCTGAATCATCGTCCGAGCTTCGCTTCTATGCGCCTGATGAACTCGCCACGCAGCTTCGCAATGTCCTGGACTTCATTGCCCATTCCGAGGACGAGCTCGAAGAGGCCTGCGCCTATTTCCGTCAGGAATACGGCGTCTCGCTGAAACATCTGGTGCCGGTTGCCGAGCCGTCGCAGCTCAGCCGCTGCCTGCTGCTCCATGTCGAGCCCGGCGAACGCTATGGCCAGTGCTTTCAGTGGGACCATGACGGCGCGTGGGAGCTGGAGCAGCAGCAGCCGGGTTTTGACGTCGCGCTGAAGACGCTGACCGATGGCATCGAGCGGCGCGACGCAACGCAACTCGCGTTCTTCGATCTGTAACGCGACTCATTCCGCCACGCGCGCGGACTTGTCGGTCGAGGCTTCCGACCATTCGCCGACGACGCGATCGAGGTCGCAGAGGTTCTGGTGCATCTGCTCCAGCGAGAAGCCGATCGCGAAGAAGCGCTCGGCGGTGTCGCCGGGCTGGCCTCGGATCAGGCCGTCATGACGGACGGCGGCAACGGCCTCGGCATAATGCTGGAGCGCGACGTGGACGGGATGGATCGCCGGCGCGCCGACACCCTCGCGCAAGGCAGCAGCGGCGGAGCGAAGGAATCGCGCGATCACGGTCGAGACTTCCGTCAGCGGGGCTGCAAGCCGCATCTGCACCTC
Source organism: Bradyrhizobium sp. MOS001 (assembly GCF_004634465.1). Classification (NCBI taxonomy): domain Bacteria; kingdom Pseudomonadati; phylum Pseudomonadota; class Alphaproteobacteria; order Hyphomicrobiales; family Nitrobacteraceae; genus Bradyrhizobium; species Bradyrhizobium sp. MOS001. The sequence continues at coordinate 386,382 of NZ_SPVJ01000002.1, read as the reverse complement.
GGCCGGCAGCGGCACCACCGTGGCACGGCCGATCATCACGACGTCATGGCGCAGCCGCAGCACGGTACGCAGCAGCGGGCCGGTGTCGGGCCCGCTCGACAGTCGCGCGGAGCGCTCACGCTCGGCTTCGGCTCCGATGGCATTCATGCCCACCATTGCCGTGCCGATGCCGTCCTGGATCCGGTGCAGCGCGTCGTTGTCGCGGCCGCGCGTGAGCCCCGCGAGCAGTTCGGTGAAGGCATCCGCGATCAGCTCAAGCAGCGTGGCCGCGCTGGCGCGGATCTGCCGCACGGCGCGCGACGGTAGCACCAGGAATGAGACCAGCAGGCCCGTGATGGCGCCGACCCCGACCTCGCTGACGCGGTCGATCGCCGACGCCATGGGATCGGAATGATGCATGGTCGGAACCAGCAGCACGATGATCGCCGTCACCGTGGCGGCGTTGAGGCTTGGGTTGATCGCAGCCACGAAGGCGAGCGGCGCGACCGCCAGCACCAGCAGCCCCAACAGGCCCGCCTCGGTCGAATAAGGGATCAGGATCGCGATGGCGCCGCCATAGATGGCGCCGCCGATGGTGCCGAGCACGTAGTCGCGCGTCGCCTTCAACGAGCGGCCGACGCTCATCTGGGTCACGATCAGCGAGGTCAGCACGGCCCAGAGCGGCAATAGCAGATGCAGCGCGGTGGCGATCGCATAGGCCGCCACCGCGGCCACCGTGACCCGGATCGCCAATCCGAGTTGCGTCCGCCGCGACCTGATCCGGTCGAACAGCTGTTTTGCAAATGCCATCGTCAGAAGTCCCGATCCTTTTTGGAGCCTGCCAAAAGCATAGCTGGTGCTCGCGGCCCCAAGGCCGCTTGAAAGGCCAAATCAGCCCGCCTAACTTGCGCGCCAAAACGAGGAAACACGATGGCTCACGAAACCGCAACGCTCGCCGCCTACGTCGTCAATCTGAAATACCAGGATATTCCGGCGGAGGTGCTCGATCGCGCCAAGGTGCTGACGCTGGACTTCCTCGGCAGCGCCATCCGGGCCCGCAGCGAGGCGGAATCCACCCCCTCGATCCTGAAGATGCTGGAAGCGCTCGCGCTCGACACCAAGGGTGAGTCCACCGTGTTCGGCGACAGCAAGACCTGGACGCCGGCGGTCGCCGCCCTCCTCAACGGCGCGCTCGGCCATTCCCTCGACTTCGACGACACCCACGCCGATTCCTCGCTGCATCCGAGCGCGCCGGTGGTTCCGGCCGCCTTCGCCGTCGGCGAGATGGTCGGCGCCTCGGGCCGCGACGTGCTGACCGCGATCGTGGCGGGCTATGAGGTCTGCTGCCGGCTCGGCAACGCGCTCGACCCGACCTCGCATTATGCGCGCGGCTTCCATCCGACCGCGACCGCCGGCACCTATGGCGCGGCGGCCGCCGCCGGCAAATTGTTCGGCCTGTCCGAGGCGCAGATCGTCGCCGCGTTCGGCGTCTCCGGCAGCCAGGCCGCGGGCTCGCTGCAATTCCTGGTCAACGGCGCCTGGAACAAGCGCTACCAGGTCGGCGCCGCCGCGATGAATGGCGTGATCGCCGCGACGCTGGCGCGCAACGATTTCGTCGGCGCGACGGAATCGGTCGAGGGCAAGCACGGCCTGCTCGCCGGCTACACCGATGATGCGCATCCCGACAAGGCGGTGGCCGAGCTCGGCAAGACCTATGAGACCATGAAGATCGGCGTCAAACCATATCCGAGCTGCCGCTACACCCATGCGGCGATCGACGCGCTGATCGCGATGCGGCGCGAGCACAATCTGACGCCCGATCAGGTCAAGCGCGTCGAGATCGGTTTGCATCGGAACGGCATCACCTTGACCGGCGATGCCGCGACCAAGCGGCATCCCACCTCGATCGTCGGCGGCCAGTTCTCGATGTTCTTCACCGGCGCGCTCGCGCTCGACCAGGGCTCGTTCGGCTGGGATGATTACAACCGCCTGGGCGACGCCGCCATCGACGCGCTCGCCGACAAGTTCGACGTGGTGCAGGACGACCGGCTCGAGGTCGGCCGCACCCATCCGTTCGGTGCGCGCGTCAGCATCACCACGGACGATGGCGTGCATGAGCGGCTCTATGCTGATCCCTCGGGCGAGCCGAATTCGTTCCCCGATGCGCAGGCGATGCAGCAGAAGTTTCTGACGCTGGCACGCCCGGTGCTGAACGCGCGCGCGGAGAAGTTTGCCGACGCGATCATGACGCTGGAGCGGTTCGACCGCGTGGCGAAGGCCACGGAGCTCGGGAGGTAGGAGATTCCCTCCGCGCAGACGGTGCACCCTCGCCCCTTGTGGGAGAGGGTGGATGCGCGAAGCGCAGCCGGGTGAGGGGTTCTCTCCGCGCGCGACTCTCTAGCGGTCTAATTCGCGGATAGAGACCCCTCATCCGGCGCTTCGCGCCACCTTCTCCCACAAGGGGAGAAGGAAGAAGAGACCGCGCTCCGCTGCTGTCATCAATCCACCCCCGCCATTTTCCCCTTCTCGCGCGTGGCTGCCACGACATCCCGCACCAGATCGAACACGCCGTCCGCTTCCGGCGGCCAGTTCGGCGAGCGTCCCAGCCGCACGATCACCAGACGCTCCGACGGGATCACGATCGTGTACTGCCCGATCGTGCCCTTGGCGAAGAAGGCATCGCGCGGCCAGCCGTGCTCCACGCGGAAATTCGCGCCGAAACTGTCGCCCTGGTTGGTCCAGAAGCCGGCGCCGATGCCGACCCAGGCATTCGGCGTGGCTGACGCCGCGTAATTCACCCAGCCCTCGGGGAGGATACGCTTGCCGCCGGCGACGCCGTCATTGAGATAGAGCTGACCGAAGCGCGTCCAGTCGCGCGCGGAGGCCAGCATCTCGCTCGATCCCTCGATCGTGCCGGCGCCGTCGAGCTGGAGCGTGACATGGCGCATGCCGAGCGGCGCGAACAATTCACGGCGCGCGAAGCGCAGCGCGTCCGCGGGGGTGCCGCCGGCGGCGTTGCGGATCAGGTGCGCGAGCATGATGGTGTTGCCGTCGTGATAATTCCACACCGTGCCCGGCGCGGTCGCAAGCGGCATGCTCGAAGCATAGGCGGCCATGTCGTCCTCGATGAATTTCATGCGATTGACCGGTTCGAAGGCGGAGCCGAGCGAAGCCTGCAGCGAGCTGCCGAGCGCGAGGCCCGCGGTGTGCCGAAGCAGCTGGTCGACGGTGATGGCGTGGCGGGGATCGTCCGGATTTGTCCACGCGGCAACCGGCGCGGGCTCGTCGAGCTTGAGCTTGCCCTGGCGCACGAGAATGCCTGTTAGCGCCGAGATCACCGACTTCGTCATGGAGAAGCCGAGCAGCGGCGTCTCCGGCCCGACACCATCCGCATAGCGCTCGGCGATGACGCGGCCCGACTTCATGACGACGATGGCGCGGGTGCGGCGGGCGGGCGGCTGCGCCGGTTCGGTGAAGGCGCGATCGAGTGCGGCCGATAGCCCCTCGCTTTGCGGCGGCACGATCGAAGGTCCCGCGATCTCGGGGAGCAATGCGGGCTGCTTGTCCTCCGCCGGCGGCGCGACGTCGGCGATATCAGCGCCGTGCTCCAGCGTACAGCCCAGCCCCTCGCGATAGACGGCATGGCTGCGGCCGAGGCCGAACAGCGTCACGGTGACGTCCTTGCGCGCCCGGTCGATCCGGTAGTCCATCGCCCAGGTGATCAGTCCCGAGCCGGGCATCGCGTCGGTGGTCTCGATGAAGGTGCGCTGCGGATCGAGGCCGGAGACAAATGTCTCGGCGCAGAGGATGTCGGCGAGGAAGCCGGTGGCGACCTGCGGCGCGTTGCGCGCGCGAGCCGCGCCGAATGCGAGGCCGATACAGGCGACGGTGGTGGTGAAGAGGATGATCTTGCGGCGGCGGGTCACGGGCTTTCTCCGGCTTCGGGGAACGTGCCGGGCAGGAAGCCGGAGTGAGCGGAGGAGTGCTCGCCGGATTTGGAAAATGGACTGGCTGAAACTGAACCGGGCTGGTCGATTATGAAAATAGCCAGTTATTTCAAATTCTTACTTTCGAGGAAACTGCCACCCTGTCGGCGGCGTGCTCCCTCGCCCCGCAAGCGGGGAGAGGCGAAGAGCCCGTTACGCCGCACTCACCTTCAGCCGCCGGTATTCCGTCGGCGTCACGCCCGTGACCGCCTTGAAGGCCCGGTTGAAGGGACCGAGCGACTGGAAGCCGGCGTCCATCGCGATGGTGATGACGGGGACCTCGGCCTGCGCGGGATCGGCGAGCGCGGCCTTGGCTTCCTCGATCCGGTGGTTGTTCAGGAACACATTGAAATTGCGGTAGCCGAGCCGCTGGTTGATCAGCCGGCGCAGCCGGTATTCGGGAATTTTCAGCCGGCCCGCCAGCACGCCAATGGTGATGTTCTCCTGGCGATAGATCCGCTCGTCCGCCATCAGCCGCATCAGGGCATCGATCAGCTTCTGGTCGGCGGCTTCATCGGTGGCTGTGGGATGGCTCAGAATGACCGCTGGCGTGATGCCCGCCGTCGACGGAAACAGGTCCGCGCCATCGACACGCATCATCGCGGTGGCGATGGCCGCGACGACGCAGGCCAGCACGCCGGCATTGATGGTGTTGGCGGCATCGCCGACGTCGCTGCCGGCGACGGCAATCTGGAGCAGCGCGTTCAGCCCGCCATAGAGCGCGGCAGCGCAGACGATGAAGACGCGGGCACGCCGCCGGCGCTCGACCAGGTCGGCCGGCCACGAGGCGATCGTCTGCCCCACCGCGAGCGCGATGAAGCCGAGCACGATCAGGTTCACCACGGTGACGGAGAACCGCACATGGCCGCCCGGCGCGATCCAGACGCACCCGGCGAAGCTGAACGCTGTCACCAGAGCCCAAATCAACCCATGCCACCAGCGCAAGCGAAAATCGTCGTCGAACAGCGCGCGCGTGAACAGCCAGAACACCACGATATTGCCGGTCGACAGTGCGATCAGCGGCGCATGCCAGGCCGGCACCAGCGACGTCACGCCCACCGAATAGCTCACCGCATGTGCGGCCGAGCCGAGCGCGAAGGCTGCGCCGAGGCGAGCCGCCAGCACGTTGCGGAAGTCCGAGAACAACGATGCCGCCAACACCAACAGCAGCGCCACGGCGCCGGCGCGAAAGGCAAGTTCGAGATGGGCAAGCAGCATCCGGTCGACCCGATCGCGCACGCACGCGCGTGACGCGAACCTAGTTCAGATCAGAGACCGATTCAATTTCGCCGGGTCCACGCGGCGCGCGACGTGATCCAGGCGTCGGCCGGCTTGCCGAACAGATCGATCTCGCGCTCCTTCCGGGCTCCCAGGCTGCGCGCCACGCCCTGCGACGGCATATTCGTGCTCTCGATACAGTGCATGATCTCGTCGATCTCAAAGCTGTCGAACACCCAGTCGATCGATGCGCTGGCCGCTTCCACCGCATAACCTTTGCCGCGGAATTCCCTGGCGATGCCCCAACCGACCTCGAAGCCGGGCCAGCCCGGCGGGCACCACGGACCAACCCGCCCGATGTAGCTGCCGCTCGATTTCTCCTCGACAGCAAACATGCCGAAGCCGTGGAGCGCCCAGTGCCCGGAGATCACGGCCGCGTTACGCCAGCCGGCAATCTCGGTCGTGACCGGCTTGCCGTCGGCGGCGATGAAGCGGGCGGTGCCGGGATCGGACAGCATCGCGGCGTTCGGTGCAATATCGCTCGCTCGCCATGGCCGCAGGATCAAATGTTCCGTCTCGATTCTGGGGCCCGTGACCTCGAGCAGCCTGGCGCCTGGCTTGAGCGGTGGGATCATCGGTCTTCTCCCGTTCCCGACATTGTTCTGTTACGATCATACCAGCAAGAAACAGGAGACCAAGATGAGCTGGCAACCCTCGAACGATCCCGTGCTCGGCGATCCCATGTCCTGCGACGCACTCGATCTCGTCATCGTGCCACGCACCCGCGACCTCGGCGACGGGTTCGTGGTGCGGCGCGCGCTCCCGCATGGCAGGCGGCAAATGGTCGGGCCCTTCATCTTCTTCGATCATTTCGGCCCGGTGCAGTTCGTCTCCGGCAAGGGCATGGACGTGCGGCCGCATCCGCATATCGGGCTTGCCACCGTCACCTATCTGTTCGACGGCTCGATCATGCATCGCGACAGCGAGGGCAACGTCCAGGAGATCGCGCCCGGCGCGATGAATCTGATGACCGCCGGCCGCGGCATCGCCCATTCCGAGCGCACCCCGGACGCGCAGCGCGCCTCGGGCCAGCAGATGCTGGGCCTGCAAAGCTGGATCGCGCTGCCGGCCGGATCCGAGGAGATCGCGCCGTCGTTCCAGCATTACGGAGCGGGCGATCTGCCGATGATTTCCGAGCGCGATTTTACCGCGCGGGTGATCGCGGGCTCCGCGTTCGGCATCACCTCGCCGGTTACGATGGTGTCGCCCTGGTTCTACACCGAGGTCACGGCGGTCGCGGGCGCCAGCGTGCCGCTCGACCCCGACCACGAGGAGCGCGCCATCTACGTCGTCGACGGCGAGGTCGAGATCGCGAACGAGCGGTACGAGGGGCCGCGGCTCCTGATCTTCCGGCCCGGCGACCACATCACCGTGAAGGCGTTGAAAGCGACGCGCATGATGTTTCTCGGTGGCGATGCATTGGAAGGCCCGCGCCACATCTGGTGGAATTTCGTCTCCTCCAGCAAGGAGCGGATCGAGCAGGCCAAGGAGGACTGGAAAACCGGCCGCTTCGCCGCGGTTCCGCAGGAACATGAGTTCATTCCGCTGCCGGAATAGGCTATCCCGATTTAGGCCGTACCATCCAGTGCGGCCTGAATCTCCTGTCCGATGGACTTGTCTGCGAAGGCCCTGCCGATGACCGCCATGCTCTCCAGCGACCTGCCCCTGCCCAAGATCGGACGCGGCAAGGTGCGCGATATCTACGCCGTCGACGACGACCGCCTGCTGCTCGTCACCACCGACCGCATCAGCGCCTTCGACGTCGTGATGGGCGAGACCATCCCGATGAAGGGCGCGGTGCTGACCCAGATCAGCGCATTCTGGTTCAACGAGCTCGAAGGCGTGGTGCCGCATCACATGATCAGCGCCGACGCCGACGAGATCATTGCCGCCGTGCCGGCCTTGAAGCCGCATCGCGCCGAGATCCTCGGCCGCGCCATGCTGTCGCGCCGCACCACCGTCTTCCCGATCGAATGCGTGATCCGCGGCTATCTCTCGGGCTCCGCCTGGAAGGAATATGCCGCCAGCGGCACGCTGGCCGGCGAGAAGCTGAAGGCGGGCCTCGTCGAGAGCGAGAAGCTGGAGCCTTCGATCTTCAGCCCGGCGACCAAGGCCGAGACTGGCCATGACGAGAACATCACCATCGCCAAGATGCGAGAAGTCGTCGGCGACGAGGTCGCCTACACGCTCGAGAGCATGACGCGCGCGGTCTATACGCTCGGCGAGGAGCTCGCCCGCGAGCAGGGCATTATCATCGCCGACACCAAGTTCGAGTTCGGCCGCGACAAGGACGGCCGTATCATCCTGATCGACGAAGTCATGACGCCGGATTCTTCGCGCTTCTGGGCGGTCGATGCCTACAAGCCCGGCCAGCCGCAGGCGAGCTTCGACAAGCAGCCTTTGCGCGATTATCTCGACGTCGAGCGCCACGCCGGCCGCTGGAACGGCGACGCGCCACCGCCCCCGCTGCCCGCCAGCGTCGTGGACGCAACCAGCAAGCGCTATCTCGAAGCTTACAGGCGCGTGACGGGGAAAGAGCTGAAGATCTAGCTTCGGCGCCACCGCTGCGCTTGCAATGACGTGATTGGGGAGGCTGTCCGCTACACCCTCAACTGTCATCGCCCGGCTCGACCGGGCGATCCAGTATTCCAGAGACGGCGATGGGATACGGAGAGGCTGCGGCGTACTGGATTCCCCGCTTTCGCGGGGAATGACAGCGGTGGGCGTGGAACGGCTTTCTGCCACGACACTAAATGTGCGCCAAAGCTTCGGTTTTTCCGTCCACCATATGGTTGACCATTCACATGTCGTGAATGGAGATCCTCACCGCAAAACTGTCGGATATTTCACAGTTACAAGAATCCAGTTGCGCTAGGCCCGTACTCGTCTACGTCTCGGGACGGGACTTTTCAGGGGCGAGCGCAACGGCGTGACCGATCCAGCAATTATTCTCAGCCCGGCTTCGCGATTCAATCCGGCCCTCAAGCGTGCGTTGAATGATATATTGGGCGGAACGGCGGCCAGCGTCCTGACCGTCACCTTCGGGCTGTCCTATTCGCTGCTGATCTTCGCCGGGCCGCTCTCGCCTTACCTGTCCTACGGAATCACGGCGACGTTCGTCAGTTCCGCGGTGCTTGCGATCGTCATCGGGCTCGGCAGCTCCCTGCCCTTCGCAGTTGGTGCTCCCGACAGCTCGACCGCGGCGGTGACGGGAATTCTGGCGGCCTCGGTGGTCGAACGCCTCGAGACGGCGAACCTGTCGGCACCGCTGCTCTCGCCGGTTCTGATCACGCTCGGCCTGTCGACGGTGCTGACAGGATTGGTGCTGTGCGGATTGGGCCTGACGCGGCTGGGCCGCGCCATCCGCTACGTGCCCTATCCCGTCGTCGGCGGCTTCCTCGGCGCCACCGGGCTTCTCATCGCCCTGGGCGCGGTGCGGGTGATCACCAACCACCCGCTCCAGTTCACGACGCTGACGCACTTCGCCAACGGCACCACATTGCTGGAGCTGGGCGCCGCCTGCGCGATGGCGCTGGTGCTGTACTTGACCTGGCATCGCTCGCGCAGCCCGTTCGGACTGCCGATCATCCTGGTCGGCGGCGTGCTCACGGCGCATCTGGCGTTCTGGATCACCGGTGTTTCATTCGATCACGCTCGCGCCCTGGGCTGGACGTTTCAGCCGCCGCCGCAGGCGGTCTTCATGCTGCCCTGGCACACCGACGAACTCGCCCGCTATCCCTGGTTTGCCGTGCCGGACCTGCTCGGCAACGTGGTTGCCGTCATCTTCGTCACGGCCTCAAGCACGCTGTTCAACACCACCGGCATCGAGGTTGCCGTGCATCGCGAGGCCAATCTGGAGCGCGAGCTGAACGTCACCGGCGCCGCCAATATCCTGACCGGCATGCTGGGTGGCTATGCCGGGTGCAGCTCGATCAGCCGTTCGATCCTCAATTTCTCCAGCGGCGGCCGCGGGCGCCTGTCCGGCCTTACGGTCGCGGCGCTGTCCCTGCTGATGCTTGCCGTCGCGCCCGATCTGCTCGGTTTCATCCCGAAATTCGTCATCGGTGGCCTTCTGCTCTATCTCGGCGCCGACCAACTCCACAAATGGATCATCGAGTCGCGCAAGCGGCTCTCGAAGCTCGAATATATCTCCCTGATCGCCATCATCGCGATCATCGTCGCCTGGGGCTTCGTCCCGGGCATCCTGATCGGCGTGATCATTGGCTGCGCGACGTTTGCGTTCAGCGCCGCACGGGTGGAGTCGATCAAATACAGTTTCGACGGCTCGGAATATCGCTCCTCGCTCGACCGCTCGCGCGACGACCAGGACGTGCTGCTGGCCCATGGCGGCAACATCCAGGGCCTGAACTTGCAGAGCTATCTGTTCTTCGGCTCCGCCAACCGGCTCTACCAGCACGTCAAGCAGCTGCTCCAGGAGCGCCCGGAGTGCCGTTATCTGCTGTTCGACTTCAAGCTCGTCACCGGCGTCGACTCCTCGGCTGCCTACAGCTTCGCCCAGATCAAGCGCAGCGCGCATGACCTCGGCGTCGAGCTGATCCTGGTGCATCTGTCGGCGGCGGCCGAGAAGGTGCTGCGCTCCAGCGACTTCGTCGGTGAAGGCGTCACCACCATCGGCGAGCTCGATCATGCGCTGGAATGGTGCGAGAACGAGATCATCTCGCAGCATCAGGGGCGGGTGCAGGAAGAAGCCAGCCTGCGCGACTGGTTCACCGGGATACTCGACAGCGAGGCCGACGCCGACGCGCTGATCCACCGCTGCCAGCGCCTCGAGGTCGAGGCCGGCGACATCATCGTGCAGGCCGGCGACCCCGCCGATTCCATGCATTTCATCCTCGACGGCCGCGTCGGCATCATGGTCCCCGCCGACGACGACCGCACCACGCGCGTGCGCAGCCTGGGGCGCTACACCACGATCGGCGAGATGGGACTGGTGTCGAACACGCCGCGCAGCGCGACGATCCAGGCCGAGGTCGCCAGCGTGCTCTACGTGCTCAACACGCTCCAGTTCGACGCGATCAGGGACGAGGACCCCGCGCTCAGCCACAAGCTGCTGACCTTTTTCGTGTCGGTCATGGCCGAGCGGCTGACGTTCGCGAACCGGACGATTGCGGTGTTGCGGCGGTGACGGGCCTGTAGCCCGGATCGAGCGGAGCGCAATCCGGGCTACACGCTATTGGTCCCTCGGATTTACAAATCCATGAAGCTGCCGAATGCGGTCACCGTCCAACACCGCCATGTCGACGCCTGTGGCGGCAGGTGTTGCGGCTCCGGGCGCAGCCAGCGTCCAGCCGAACAGGACCTGATCGTGATGCGCGTTCACGTGACCGGCGAGCGTGAAGCGGAGATCCGGAAGTCTCGCCTGCAAGGCTTGCACCAGGCGCTCGATCGCGTCCTTTCCAGCCACCGAGTCATTCGGATCGATATAGACGCACGCGTCGCTGAAGACTCTGTCGATCAGCAACCGGCGCTTCCCGGCATCTCTCTCGTTCCAGACCGCGATGTAGTTCTGGACGAGATTGGTCACCTGTTCACTCATTTTGCTTCCTTCTCTGTCGCATCCATGTCTGCTACTTGCGAAAGTGTGTCGCGAACCATCGTGTCCAGACTGCTCGCGGTGACGCCCAGCAGTTTCTCTGTATCGCCGGCATCGAGCAAAAGCGGCTTTTCGAACAAATAGGCCATCTCGATCCCTTCGCTGAAGCCGATGCCTTCCAGCTCAGCCGGGGCGAGTCGCGACAGGCCAGGAGCGTCGATCTTCAGTGCGGCTGCGAATCTCCGTACCAGTTCGCGCACCGACGCCGACTGCGACGGCACGTGAAAGGCGCGGCCCCATTCTCCGGTGAAGCGCGACGCCGCAACCAGCGTCTTCGCCGTGTCCTTGGTGAAAGACCAGGCATGCGCGGCATCCGGATCGCCGAGGAAGGCAACCGCCTCGTTCCTAAGCAGCGACGGCAACGCCAGCAGGGAAAAATAGGCGACTGCGCCCTCGCCGAGATAATCGCTCGCCCGCACTTCAAGGGCGGGAACGCTCGATCGCAACGCACGCTGCCACATGATGTGCCGGGTCGTGCCCTTTCGGGTGGTCGGGTCCGGCTCCATGTTTGGCGTGAGCGGGCTCGCAGCCCCCGCGCCATAGCCATAGACATTCCCGACCACGAGCAGCCTGGCACCAACCTGCTCGGCCGCCTTGACCGTTCCGTCCATGATCGGAAAGAAGTCGGTCGGCCAACGATGATAGGCCGCCATCGCGCACATGAAGATCGCATCCGCGCCCTTGCTGAGTACCGCCAGCTGTGCGGCATCGGTGGCATCCGACGAAACCGTACGCACATCGCCGGCATTGAGCGATCCGGCATTCCTGCTGGTCAGGATGACACTGTGCCCTTCTTCCGCCAGAAGGCGCGCGGTTTCGCGCCCGACCGGGCCGGCTCCCACAATCACGTAGTGACTCACTTGGCATCCTCATTTGTCGGGAAACGACAGATGAGTTCTTTGACGCCGGCGCCGTTGAAAATCGCGCACGATCCGCCAAATATCGAACACGTTCCGCCAAGATCTGGAGCCTGACCCATGCGTGCGAGATCGAGTTCGGCGTCAACATCGGCCGGCGCCACCGCTGCGGCCAGGCGAACCGAGCCTGACGCCGTTGCGCTGGAGCCGATCGGCGATCACCGCATCATCATCCACCTCAGCCGGGCGACGCGCTCATTCTGTCTCGAGACCGGGGAGCAGTTTCTACGTCAGGCCGGCGATATCGATGTGGTTCCGTCGGGCGCGATCGGTGGCTTCGTTGCGGAGACGCCCTACCAGTCGCTTCAGATCCGGCTCGCACCAAGCATGCTGGACCACGCAGCATCCAGGAGCCGGCAATTGGCATCCGCCCGGCTCGCGCATCATCATATGCTGCGGAATGACCGTATCGTTCTGCTCGGACAGGCACTCGAAAGCGACGTGAAAGCGGGCTCGCCGAGCGGGCCGCTGTTTGCCGAAAACGTGGGAATGGCCCTGGCGGTCGAATTGATCAACCTGGCGAATGATCCGCCGGGAGAGGCCATCCGCCTCTCGAACGCGCAGCTCCAGAGAGTCCTCGCCTATATCGATGCAAATCTCGACCAGCCGCTCACAATCGACATTCTCAGCCGCGAGGCCGGCGTCAGCAGCTCGCATCTGCGGACCTGGTTCAAAGCGGCCATGGATATCACGATTCATCGCTACATCCTGAGAAGGAGAGTCGAGCACGCGCGCCAGCTTCTCCTTCAAGGCGATCGCAAGCTAAGCGATGTTGCCCTCGCAGCCGGCTTTGCCCATCAGTCCCATCTGGCCAAATGGATGCGACGCGAACTCGGACGCAGTCCCAGCGAACTACGTCGAAGCAAGGACTGATCGGCGGCGGGCCCTACACCCCCGCCATCATCACGTATTTGATCTCGACATATTCTTCCATGCCGTGACGCGAGCCTTCGCGGCCAAGGCCGCTTTCCTTGACGCCGCCGAAGGGCGCGACTTCGGTCGTGATCAGGCCGGTGTTGACGCCGACCATGCCGGATTCCAGCGCTTCGGCGACGCGCCAGACGCGGCCGAGATCGCGGGAGTAGAAGTACGAAGCCAAGCCAAACGGTGAGGCGTTGCACATCGCGATCACATCGGCCTCGTCCTTGAAGCGGATCACCGGCGCGAGCGGGCCAAACGTTTCTTCCTGCGCCACCAGCGAGTCCGGCTTGACGTCGGCAAGCACCGTCGGCTCGAAGAAGGAGCGTCCGAGCTCACTGCGCTTGCCGCCGGTGACGACCTTGGCGCCGCGCTTGACCGCGTCCGCGATGTGGCGCTCGACCTTGTCGACCGCTTTCAAATTGATCAGCGGGCCCTGCGTGACGCCGCTCTCGGTACCATCGCCGATCTTCATCGCCGCGACCTTCTTCGAGAGCTTCTGCACGAACTCGTCGTAGATCTTGTCCTGGGCGTAGATGCGGTTGGCGCAGACGCAGGTCTGACCCATGTTGCGGTATTTCGAGACGATCGCGCCTTCGACCGCGGCATCGATATCGGCATCGTCGAACACCACGAACGGCGCATTGCCGCCGAGCTCGAGGCCGAGCCGCTTCACGCCGACGGCGGCCTGCTGGTAGAGGATCTTGCCGACCGCGGTCGAGCCGGTGAAGCCGACGAAGCGCACCGCCGGGTGCTCGCACAGCACCTTGCCGATCGGCGGCGCGTCACCGGTGATGATATTGAGCACGCCCTTGGGCACGCCGGCCTTCTCGGCGAGCACGGCCAGCGCCAGCGCCGAGAGCGGCGTCTCGTTGGCGGGCTTCAGCACCACGGTGCAGCCGGCCGCCAGCGCCGGCGAAACCTTGCGGGTAATCATCGAGTTCGGGAAATTCCACGGCGTGATGGCGCCGCAGACGCCGATCGGCTGCTTGATCGCGAGCAGGCGCGCATCGGGCCGCTGCGTCGGGATGGTCTCGCCATAGACGCGACGGGCTTCCTCGGCGAAGAATTCGATATAGGCGGCACCGATATCGACCTCGCCGAGCGCCTCGGAGAGCGGCTTGCCCTGCTCGGAGGTGAGGATCAGCGCGAGATCCTCACGGTTGGCGATGATCAGCTCGAACCATTTGCGCAGGATGTTGGAGCGCTGCTTGGCGGTGTGCTTGGCCCAGGCCGGAAAGGCGCGCTCGGCGGCTTCGACCGCCTTGGTCGTATCGTCCGCACCAAGCTGCGGAACCTTCGCGAGCTCGATGCCGGTCGCAGGATTGTTCACCGCGAAGACCGGCGAGCCGACCCAGGCGCCGTCGATGTAGCAGGCCTCCTTCAGCAACGACGGATCCTTCAACCGGTCGCGCAGATTGGACGTGGCTTGCGGGGCGCGTGCGGCGGCAGTCGGGGTCATGGCGTTACTCCTCGGGGCGCGATCGGATCGGCCCCGAATATAGGGACAGACGGCGCGCAATGCACCGTCCCGCAACGCACATCTGCTGGGAGTTAAAGTGGCAACGGCGCGGTTATGCCGCGCCGCTCATATAGGTCTCGCGCCGGCCGATCATGCGCTCAGCGGCTGCCTTGGCGTCGGCCTTCGAGGACGTCGCGCACGTCCGATATTCGAGATCGGGAACGTCGGAGGTGTCGCGGCGGCCGAACCAGGATTTCGAGCCCACAGGAAGCAGCGCCAGCGCCTGCGCCAGATTGTCGACGGCGCCGAACGAATAGAGCGCGCCGGTGCCGGCGATCCGGACCTCGTAAATGCCGGGCGAAATCGGCGCCTCGAGATTGTCGCCCCGTCCGGGACGGGGATAGCGCTTCCATTCGCTCCAAGTCGAAATCATCTGAGGTCCCCCTCGCGGTCATGAACGACCGCCAATATTTGCATCAAGTCTTAACGTTGGCCGTCGATTGGCCGCGTGCGGAAACGCCGCAACGCACAAAATGTTTCAAGTGCTTCAAACACGTGAAACATATCGCCAGAGCCTATCCACGGTCACGGTGAGTTGCGGCCATCCACCGCAGATTGTGACGGAGTGTTGCAGTTCAGCCCTCTCTCGTCCTGCGCACGCCACGCACCGTCAAGTCACGACATCGCGACCGGCGCGGGCATCTGGACGCGCTTGCCGCGCGGACCGTGCAGGAGGACAATCATTCGCTTCCAACAATAATCAAACCGGAGGAAACGCGTATGCAAAGCAAAGCCCAGATCGACGAGATCCTGCGCCAGAAGAGCGACGCCAAGGAGATTCCCGGCGTCGTCGCGATCGCCGCCAGCGGCAACGACGTGATCTATCAAGGCGCGTTCGGCAAGCGCGACCTGTCCAAGCCCGATGCGATGACTGACGACAGCGTGTTCTGGATCGCCTCGATGACGAAGGCGGTGACTTCAGCGGGCGCGATGCAGCTCGTCGAGCAGGGCAAGCTGTCGCTGGATGCGCCGATCGGTTCGGTGCTGCCCGACCTCGCCAAGCCGCAGGTGCTCGAAGGTTTTGATGCCAAGGGCGAGCCAAAACTGCGGCCGGCGAAGGGCGCGATCACGCTACGCCAGCTCATGACCCACACCGCCGGTTTTGCTTACAATGTGTGGAACGGCGATCTCGCGGTCTATCTGGAGAAGACCGGAACCCCGAACATCTTCTCCTGCCAGGACGTCGCGCTGAAGACGCCGATCATGTCTGATCCCGGTACGCGCTGGGAATACGGCATCAACATCGACTTCGTCGGCAAGGCAGTGGAAGCCGTGAGCGGCAAGCGGCTCGATGCCTATCTGCGCGACAATCTCTTCACTCCGCTCGGTATGAGCGACACCGGCTTCAAGATCACCGACAACATGCGCCAGCGGCTGGTCGCCACCCATGCTCGCGGCGAGGATGGATCGCTGGCGCCGATTCCGTTCGAGATCGAGCAGAATCCGGAATTTTGCATGGGCGGCGGCGGCCTTTACGGCACTGCCGGCGACTACATCAAGTTCACCCAGATGATCCTCAACAAGGGCCGCGGCAACGGCAACCAGGTGCTGAAGCCCGAGACGGTCGCGCTGATGGGCCAGAACCACATCGGCGATCTCACCATTGGCAAGATGACGACGGTTGCGCCCATGTACACCAACGATGTCGATCTCTTCCCCGACATCGTGAAGAAGTGGGGGCTGTCCTTCCTGATCAATACTGCCAAGACGCCGGAGGGCCGCAGCGCCGGCAGCCTCGCCTGGGCCGGTCTCGCCAACACCT
The DNA here is from genome assembly GCF_004634465.1 of Bradyrhizobium sp. MOS001. Taxonomy (NCBI): domain Bacteria; kingdom Pseudomonadati; phylum Pseudomonadota; class Alphaproteobacteria; order Hyphomicrobiales; family Nitrobacteraceae; genus Bradyrhizobium; species Bradyrhizobium sp. MOS001. The sequence continues at coordinate 370,406 of NZ_SPVJ01000002.1, read as the reverse complement.
ATTTCTGGATCGACCCGGCGCGCGATGTTTCCGGCGTGATCCTGATGCAGGTGTTGCCGTTCGTCGACGCCAAGTGCATCGAGGCCTTCACGGGCTTCGAGCGTGGTGTCTATGCCGGGCTCGATGCGGGCAGCGGGAAGAAGGCGGCCTAACCCCTTAGTATGAGGCGCGCGGCGTCGCGCGCCTTCGCTGCAATGGATAACCTCGTGCCAAGGCCATCGGCTTCAGGCACGAGGCAAGAGCTTTGAGGAGACGAGCTTGGTGGACAATTTGGCTGACAAAGCCGACAGCTATGTTTGCGGCATCTCGGACACGCCGCTGCTCGGCGAAACCATCGGCCGCAGCCTTGACCGCGCCGTGCGGCGCTGGGGCCATCGCGAGGCGCTGGTCTCGCCTAGCCACGGCGTGCGATGGACCTGGACCGAATTCGCCGAACGGGTCGACGCGCTCGCCGCCGGCTTTATCGCGCTCGGCCTCGAGCGGGGGCAGCGGATCGGCATCTGGTCGCTGAACCGGCCGGAATGGACGCTGACCCAGTTCGCCGCCGCCAAGGCCGGCCTGATCCTGGTGACGATCAATCCCGCCTACCGCTTGAGCGAGTTGGAGTTCGCGCTGCGCAAGGTCGGCTGTAAGGCGATCGTCACGGCGACCGTGTTCAAGACCAGTCATTACTTGGAGATGCTCAACACGCTGCTGCCGGAACTGGCCAGCGCCAAGCCCGGACAACTAAACGCAGCGCGACTGCCGGAGTTGCGGATGGTGATCCAGATCGGTGGCCCCGCGGCATCGGGCACGATCCCGTTCGAAGAAATCGCGCGCATCGGCGGAGCGCAGCATCGCGAGCAGCTCACTGCACTCGGCGCTGCCTTGCAATTCGACGATCCCGTCAACATCCAGTTCACCAGCGGCACCACGGGATCGCCCAAGGGCGTGACGCTGACGCACCACAATATCCTCAACAACGGCTATTTCACCGGACGTGCGATGCACCTGACCGAGCAGGATCGCATCTGCATTCCGGTGCCGCTCTATCACTGCTTCGGCATGGTGATGGGCAACCTCGCCTCCGTCACGCTCGGCACGACGATGGTATATCCCGGCGAGGGTTTCGATCCGCTCGCGACGCTGCGCGCGGTCGAGCAGGAAAAGTGCACGGCGCTGTACGGCGTGCCGACGATGTTCATCGCGGAGCTCGATCACCCCGACTTCCCGAAGTTCGACCTGACATCGCTGCGCACCGGCATCATGGCGGGCGCGCCCTGCCCGATCGAGGTGATGAAGCGCGTCAACACCGAGATGAACATGCGCGAGGTCACCATCGCCTACGGCATGACCGAGACCAGTCCGGTCAGCTTCCAGAGCGCGACGGACGACCCGCTCGAACGGCGCGTCTCGACCGTCGGGCGGATTCATCCGCATGTCGAGGTCAAGGTCGTCGATCTCGAGGGCAGGATCGTCAAGCGCGGCGAACGCGGCGAGCTCTGCACCCGCGGCTACAGCATCATGCTGGGCTATTGGGAGGAGAAGGAAAAGACGGCGGACGTGCTCGATGCCAATGGCTGGATGCACACCGGCGATCTCGCCACCATCGACGACGAGGGCTATTGCAACATCGTCGGCCGCATCAAGGATCTGGTGATCCGCGGCGGCGAGAACCTCTATCCGCGCGAGATCGAGGAGTTTTTGTATCGCCACCCCAAGATTCAGGACGTGCAGATTTTTGGCGTGGCAGACACTCGCTATGGCGAGGAGCTCTGCGCCTGGATCCGCGTCAGGCCGGGCGAGACGCTGACGGCCGAAGAGGTTCGCGCGTTCTGCGACGGCCAGATCGCGCACAACAAGATCCCGCGCTATGTGGAGTTCGTCGACGAGTTTCCGATGACCGTGACCGGCAAGATTCAGAAATTCGTGATGCGCGATGCGGTGGAGCAGCGGCTGGGATTGAAGGCGGCGAAGACGGCTTAGGGTACGGCGTCATTGCGAGCGCAGCGAAGCAATCCAGTCTGCCTCTGCGGAGATAGTCTGGATTGCTTCGTCGCTACGCTCCTCGCAATGACGGGGAGAAAGCGGAGTTAAACCGTCAACCCGCGCTGCTGCGCCAGCTCCTTCAGCGACACCTGCGGACGCGCGCCGATGTGCTGGATCACTTCGGCGGCCGCGAGCGCGCCGAGCTCGCCGCACTGCTTGTGCGCAAGGTTGCGCGCGAGACCGTACAGGAAACCGGCGGCGAAGAGATCACCGGCACCGGTGGTGTCCACCAGCTTCGCGATCGGTGAGGCCGGCGCTGCGACGGCCTCGGTCGGCGTCACCACCACGCAGCCCTTCTCGCTGCGGGTGACCACGCCGAGCTTGACGTCGTTGCGCAGCTGCTTCAGGGCGGTGTCGAAGTCCGAGGTCGTGTAGAGCGAATGCAGCTCGGATTCGTTGGCGAACACGATGTCGACGGTGCCGTTGCGCATCAGTCCGAGGAATTCGTCGCGATAGCGATCGACGCAGAACGAATCCGACAGCGTCAGCGCCACCTTGCGCTTGGCATCATGCGCGATCTGGGCCGCCTTGACGAAGGCGTCCTTGGCGTTCTTGGGGTCCCAGAGATAGCCTTCGAGATAGACGATGCCGGCAGAAGCGATCTCGGCCGGATCGATGTCGGCGGGCGACAAATCCTGCGCGGCACCGAGATAGGTGTTCATGGTGCGCTCGCCGTCATCGGTGACCAGGATGTAGGAACAGCCGGTCGCAGGGCCATCCTTCGCAGCGGGCGTGTTGAAGGCGACGCCGGCAGCGCGGATGTCGTGGACATAGAGCTTGCCGATCTGGTCGTCCTTGACCTTGCCGACATAGGCCGCGCGTGCGCCGAGGCTGCCGATGCCGACGATGGTGTTGGCGGCAGATCCGCCCGAGACTTCGGTCGCCGGCCCCATGTCCTTGTAGATGGCGGCGGCCCGCGCCTCGTCGATCAGGGACATGCTGCCCTTGGTCATACCGTGCTTGCCCAAAAAGGCCTCGTCGGTCTTGACCAGCACGTCGAACAGCGCGTTGCCGATGCCGAGAACGTCATATTTCACGTCAGCCATTCACCTTGATCCTGTTTGGCGGATTGCGATACCCGCGGAAATCCGCTTCCTGTCGGTCTGAAATCTGGCTCGCGGCCTATCACGACCGGCCCCAAGCGGGCAAGCAACGGTATTATGTCGGCGCAATGATCCGCTCTTTCCTGACAGTTTCAACGGGAACACTGGCCTCGCGGCTGCTCGGCTTTGCCCGCGATTCCATGATTGCCGCTCTGTTGGGCACGGGCGCGGTGGCGGACGCGTTTCTGGCAGCGTTCCAGCTCGTCAATGTGGTGCGACGGCTGCTCAGTGAGGGGGCGCTGAACGCTGCCCTGATCCCGGCCTGGCTACGCGTCCGTGACCGTGATGGCGAAGCGGCCGCTTCCGCCTTCGCGGGACGCGTGCTCGGCACGGTCAGCGCGGCGCTGATCGCGATTTCGATCGTCATCGCGCTTGTGATGCCACTGATCATCACGGTGATCGCGCCTGGATTTCTGGGTAGCGGCACGCTCGATCTTGCCGTCGCGAACGCGCGGCTGATGCTCCCCTATCTCGCCTTCGCCGGACCTGTCACCGTGCTGATGGGGCTGCTCAATGCGCAGGGGCGCTTTGCACTCACCGCATTCTCGCCGCTGCTGTTCAACATCGCGCTGATTGCGGCCATTGCGATGCTGCTCGTCTGGCATGCCGACGCCGGCTTCGCAGCATGGATGCTGGCGGCGACCGTCGGCGTGGCCGGCCTGCTGCAATTGCTGATGCTGCTGTCGCAGCGAAGCGCGCGACTGGCGACGCCGCTGCGGATCAGCTTCGACGCGGAGATGCGCGCCTTCTTTGCCAAAGCCATCCCGGGCATGATCGCAAGCTCGGGCCCGCAATGGCTGATGGTCGCGGGCGCGATCATCGCCTCGGCAACGCCCTCCGCCGTGTCCTGGCTCTATTTCGCCAACCGCCTGATCGAGCTGCCGCTCGGCATCGTCGGCGTCGCCATGGGCACGGTGCTGGTGCCGGAGCTGACGCGCGCGGTGCGTAGCGGCGACCGTGACGCCGTGGCGCATGCGGAATCGCGGGCGCTGGAACTGGCAACCGGGCTGGCGCTGCCGGCGACGCTCGGCCTCGTCGTGCTGGCCGAACCAATCGTGCGGCTGTTGTTCGAGCATGGCGCATTCAGCGCGGACGACAGTACGGCCACCGCGCATGCGCTGATGTGGCTGGCGCTGGGCCTACCGGCGCATGTGCTGATCAAGGCGCTGTCGCCGGCCTACTATGCCCGCAGCGACACGATGACGCCGCTGCTGGCGACCGCCAAGGGCTTTGTGGTCGCGATCGCCCTCGCTGTCGTGCTCGGACACGTCCTTGGCGCGAGCGGAATCGCTGCCAGCATCGCGGCCGGCGCCTGGAGCAGTGCGATCTCGCTGCTGCGGAAAGGCACCAGCGAGTTCGGCTTCTCGGTCGATGCGGCCGCCCGCAACCGGCTGCCGCGGATCGTGCTCGCCGCGGCTGCCATGGGCGCCCTGCTCTGGCTCACGACCGGTCTGACGCCCGCCGAGGCGCATGGGCTGATCCGCTTCATCGTCCTGGGCGTGCAGATCGCAGCCGGAATCGCCGTCTATGGCGTGCTCCTGCAGGTCCTCGGCGCGGCCTCATGGCGCGAGGCGGTTAACGTGCTGAAGCGCCCGGCCCGGACCGAGTCCGAGGCGTGACGCCATCGAATTACCCTTGACGGGGCAGCGCCGCTGTTGGAAACGACGGCCGAATACCTTCCAGGAAGACTTACCATGGCATTCGTTGAACGGGTCTTTTCGGGCGTCCAGCCGACGGGCAATCTGCATCTCGGCAATTACCTCGGCGCGATCGTGAACTTCGTGAAGATGCAGGAAACCCACAACTGCATCTATTGCGTCGTCGACATGCACGCGATCACGCAAGGCGTGGACGTCTGGGGCGGGCCGGTCGAGCTCGCGCGCAACACCCGCGAGGTGACCGCGGCGTTCATCGCGAGCGGCATCGATCCGAAAAAGCACATCGTGTTCAACCAGAGCCAGGTCTCGGGCCATGCCGAGCTCGCCTGGATCTTCAACTGCGTCGCGCGCATGGGTTGGCTGGGCCGCATGACCCAGTTCAAGGAGAAGGCCGGCAAGGACCGCGAGAACGCGTCCGTTGGCCTCTTCGACTATCCCGTGCTGATGGCCGCCGACATTCTGCTGTACCGCGCCACCCACGTTCCGGTCGGCGAGGACCAGAAGCAGCATCTCGAGCTCTCGCGCGACATCGCGCAGAAGTTCAACAACGACTTTGGTGACTCGATCCGCAGCCTCGGCGCCAATGACGGCCTGTTCTTCCCGCTGCCGGAACCGCTGATCACGGGACCGGCGACGCGCGTGATGAGCCTGCGCGACGGCACCAAGAAGATGTCGAAGTCGGACGCCTCCGACAATTCGCGCATCAATTTGACCGACGACGCCGACACCATCGCGCAGAAGGTGCGCAAGGCGAAGACCGACCCCGAGCCGCTGCCGTCAGAGGAAAAGGGCCTGGAAGCGCGCCCCGAGGCCGACAATCTCGTCGGTATCTTCGCCGCGCTCTCCGGCCGCTCCAAGGCCGACGTGCTCAGAGAATTCGGCGGCGGCCAGTTCTCCAGCTTCAAGAATGCGCTGGTGGATCTGTGCGTGACAAAACTCTCGCCGATCGCCGGCGAGATGAAGCGCCTCGTCGCCGACCCCGGCCATATCGACGCGATCCTGAACGATGGCGCCGACCGGGCCCGCGCCATCGCCGACGAGACCATGAAGCTCTCGAAGGACATCGTCGGCTTCATCCGCCGGCGCTGATTCCCCGCATTTGCGAGACCCGGCCGGCGCCCACTGCGCCGGCCGCTTCTCCTCTCCCCAAGCGTGAGGGAGTGTGGCAGCATGCCGGCCGTGCACATTCCGGGACATGCATGACCAGCAAGCGACTTTGCTTCGAGCCGGGTCACAAGCCCAAATGCCTCGTGATCGTCGATGACACCGCCGAATGGGATCGCGCGGTCTACTATGCCAGCCGCTGGGCGATCCGCGCCGGCGGCGGCGTGGTCATGCTGCGCATCATCGAGCCCGAGCAGCAGAGTCAGGAATGGCTTGGGGTGGCCGAGATCATGCGCGCCGAGGCGCAGGAGGCGGCGGAAGCCGCGCTCGACCGCGCCGCCGGCCGCGCCAACGGCATCGCCGCGATCACGCCGGAGCGGGTGATCCGCGAAGGCGATGCAATGGAACAACTGCTCGCCGTGATCGACGAGGACCCTGACATCGCCATGCTGGTGCTCGCCGCCAATCCCGGCGCGGAGGGTCCGGGACCGCTGGTCTCGCTGCTGGCGCATGAACTGGGCACGTTCCCGGTGCCGGTGACGATCATCTCGGGCGCGCTGAGCGACGGAAGCGTGGATTCGCTGTCGTAGGCGTCCCTATCTGGACTGCGGCCAACCAGATATCCGTCATGCTCGGGCTTGTCCCGGGCATCCACGTTCTTGGCGCCACCAAGCAAGGCGTGGATGGCCGGGACAAGCCCGGCCATGACGGCGCGGGAATATTAAAGTGTCCTAACTCGCTGATATCGCAACGAAACGCCCTCCCCGCCCCTTGACCGTGCGTTCCTCGTCGCCATCTGCTACTGGATAGCTTGCGCGCCGGCCTTGAACCGGCGACGTCTGGAGAAAACCATGTTCATTCAAACCGAAGCCACCCCCAATCCCGCCACGCTGAAGTTCATTCCCGGCCGTGTCGTCGTCGACGGCGGCCCGATGGAATTTTCGAGCCGCGAAGCGGCCACGCGCTCGCCGCTGGCCGAAAAGCTGTTCGACGTGCCCGGCGTCACCGGCGTGTTCTATGGATCGGATTTCATCACCGTGACCAAGGCGAACGGTGAATGGCAGCAGCTCAAGCCCGCGATCCTCGGCGCCATCATGGAGCACTACATGTCCGGCGCGCCGTTGCTCGCCGATGGCGCGGCTCCAAGCGATGTCGACCTCGACGACGAGGATGAGTTCTTCGACGAGTCCGATGCCGAGACGGTCGACATGATCAAGGATCTGATCGAGACCCGCGTGCGGCCCGCGGTCGCCAATGACGGCGGCGACATCACCTTCCGCGGCTTCAAGGACGGTATCGTCTATCTCAACATGAAGGGCTCCTGCGCCGGCTGCCCGTCGTCGACCGCGACGCTCCAGCACGGCATCCAGAATTTGCTCAAGCATTTCGTGCCCGACGTGGTCGAAGTCCGGCCGATGTAGGCGAAGTGCCGTAGGGTGGGCAAAGGCGCGCTTGCGCCGTGCCCACCGTGCAATCATCGCGAAAAGAAGAGGTGGGCACGCTTCGCTTTGCCCACCCTACGAGATCTCTCCTACGCCGCCCGGCCGATGCTCGCCGCCTCTTCCGCGGCCTTGCGCATGCTCGCCGACATTTCGCTGGTGACGGTGCTCTGCTCCTCGACGGCGGCGGCCGTTGACGACACATATTCGCTGACGCCCTCGATCGCGCCCCGGATCGCCCCCAGCGCGGCGACCACGTCGACCGAGATGCCGTTGAGATTGCCGATCTCCTGCTCGATCCGATCAGCCGCCTGCTTGGCCTGATTGGCGAGGTTCTTCACTTCAGATGCCACCACGGCAAAGCCGCGACCGGCCTCGCCGGCGCGCGCGGATTCGATGGTGGCGTTCAGCGCCAGCAGATTGATCTGACCGGTGATGCTGCCGATCAGCTGCACGATCATGCTCATCGACTCCGCCGCCTGAGTCAGCCGCTGCGCCTGATGGTCCGCCGCCTCGACCCGATCGACCGCGGTCGATGCGGTCTCGCGCGAGCGCGTCATGGCTTCCGCGATCTCGCGCACCGAGGCGTTGAGCTCCTCGGCACCGGCGGCGACCGATTCCATCATGTCGCGCACCTTTTCGCTGCGCTTGCGCGCGATCACCTGGGCGGTGGTGTCGGAGGCGTATTTCACGACCTTGAACGGATTGCCGTTGAGATCGCGGATCGGATTGTAGGAGGCCTGAATCCAGACCTGCCGGCCGCCCTTGCCGACGCGCTGATATTCACCGGACTGGAATTCACCGGCGTTCAGCCTGGCCCAGAAGGCGCGATAGGCTTCGCTGTCGCGCTCGTCGGCGCCCACGAACATGCTGTGATGCTTGCCGACGATCTCGGACAGCGTATAGCCGAGCGCGCCGAGGAAGTTTTCATTGGCCGTCAAAACCTTGCCGTCCATGCTGAACTCGATCACGGCCTGCGACTTGCCGATCGCCTCGATCTGGCCGGCGAAATTCGCATTCGACAGCTTCTGCGCGCTGACGTCGGTGGCGAACTTCACCACCTTGAACGGCTTGCCGGTCTCATCGAGGATCGGATTGTAGGAAGCGAGAATCCAGACCTCCTTGCCGCCCTTGCCGAAGCGCTTGTACTCGCCGGACTGGAATTCGCCGCGGCCGAGCTTCGCCCAGAATTCGCGATAGGCTGCGCTATCGCGCTCACCTGCCCCCACGAATATGCTGTGATGCTGCCCCTGGATCTCGTCGAGCCGATAGCCCACCGTGCTCAGGAAATTCTCGTTGGCGGTGATGATGGTGCCGTCGAGATTAAACTCGATCACCGCCTGGGCGCGGCCGATCGCGGAAATCTTGCCGGCATCTTCGAGGCTGCGGATCTTGCGCGCGGTGATGTCGGTCGCGAACTTGACGACCTTCACCGGTTTGCCGGCCTCGTCGATGATCGGATTATAGGACGCCTGGATCCAGATCTCGCGACCGCCCTTGCCGAGCCGCTTGTATTCGGCTGATTGATATTCGCCGCGGCCGAGCTGCGCCCAGAACTCGCGATAGGCCGCGCTGCCCCGCTCCTCCGGCATCACGAACATGCTGTGGTGCTTGCCGGCGACCTCGTCGAGCCGGTAGCCCATCGCGTCCAGGAAATTCTGGTTGGCCGTGATAATGGTGCCGTCGAGATTGAATTCGATGACCGCCTGCGACTTGCCGAGTGCAATGACCTGAGCCAAGGCCTCCCTAGCCGAAGAACCGCTTCGCCAAAAAGACATAAATGAACCCTTCCAAATGACCGAACAGGCGCGGCTTGATCTGCCAAAGCGCCCCGTCTGAGTCGTCGTTGACTCGCTCTCCCGCCCGTTGACGGTGTCATTGGTTTGCTAATGATTACTTAAAATGACAACATTTCAATCACTTAGCTATCTCTAAGGTTGCAAATTGATGCATCCGCATCGAAAATGGGGAGCGAAAATTTTGTCGCCTTCGCGCCCACGTAGAATTACGGGGCCGATCGTGCGCCTGTCGAGAAATCAAACTTGGACTGGTTCGACCGCGGCTCGACCGACTAAGCTGATTCGATGCTGATCCTTGCCATCGATACTGCGCTGGAGGCGTGCGCGGCCGCCGTTCTCGACACCGACGCCGGCCAGCTGCTTGCGGAGGAATCGCTTCTGATGAAGCGCGGCCACGCCGAAGCGCTGATGCCGATGATCGCGCGCGTGATGCAATCGGCCGATCTTGCCTTCACCTCGCTCGACCGCATCGCCGTCACCGTCGGTCCCGGCAGCTTCACGGGCCTGCGGGTGGGCATTTCGGCGGCGCGCGGCCTTGCGCTCGCGGCGAAGCGGCCCGCCGTCGGGCTGACGACGCTTTCGGCCTATGCCGCCACCGTCGTCGGCCAGAGCGGAACGGCGCCGGTGATCTCGGCGATCGATGCGCGGCACGATCACGTCTACTTCCAGATCGTAGCCGGCGACGGCAGCCCGCTGGTGCGGCCGAGCGTCGTGCCAATTGACGCGGCGATTGCGGCCTCGCAATTCGGTGCGCCGCATCTGGTCGGCAATGCCGCAAAGATCCTCGCCGATCGCTGGCCGAAGGACGGTCCGCAACCCGTTGCGGTCGACGCGCAGCCCGCGCCTGACATCGGCTGGATCGCCTGGCTCGGCGCCGCGGCCAATCCCGAAACCACGCCGGCGCGGCCGTTCTATCTGAAGGCGCCCGACGCAAAGCCGGCCGCACAGCCACCGTTCGCAGCACAAGCCGCAACCTCATGATGAGATGGCTTTCGGAATGGTGGCGCGGCGGCACGGCCGCCGTCGAGCCGGCCTCCACGCGCGACGCCGCGCGGCTGGCGCAGTTGCACGGACAATCCTTTGCCCGCGGCTGGGGCGAAGGCGAGTTCGAAGGCATGATCGGCGAGCGCAACACGCTCGTGCACCGGTTGCGGCTCGGCCGCAAGACCATCGGATTCGCGGTCTCGCGAATCGGCGCGGACGAAGCAGAAATCCTCTCCATCGCGGTCGACCAGGCTCACCGCGGCCGCGGGCTGTCCGGCACGCTGCTGATGACGCATCTCGGCCACCTCGCAGGGCGCGGCGTGCGCACAATATTTCTCGAAGTCGAGGAAAATAACCAGCCGGCGCGGCGGCTCTACGATCGGGCCGGATTCATGGTGGTCGGGCGCCGCGAACGCTACTATAAGCAGCCCAACGGGGAACAATTGAACGCACTTCTGATGCGACGTGACTTGTCGTAACATTGATGGCAGAAAGCGCCCCCGTCAGGCAGACACACTATGACTGGACTTAAACCTTCCTCCGCCTCCAAGGCGACCGGCATCGAGGCTCGCTGCGCCGCCACCGGCATGCGCATGACCGAGCAGCGCCGCGTCATCGCCCGCGTGCTGGCGGAATCGGTCGACCATCCCGACGTCGAGGAACTTTACCGGCGCTGCGTCGCCGTCGACGACAAGATCTCGATCTCGACCGTGTATCGCACCGTCAAGCTGTTCGAGGATGCCGGCATCATCGAGCGCCATGATTTCCGCGAGGGCCGCGCGCGCTACGAGACGATGCGCGACAGCCATCACGACCACCTCATCAATCTGCGCGACGGCAAGGTGATCGAGTTCACCTCCGAGGAGATCGAGAAGCTGCAGGCCGAGATCGCCCGCAAGCTCGGCTACAAGCTGGTCGATCACCGGCTCGAGCTCTATTGCGTTCCGCTCGACGACGACAAGCCGACGTCTTGAGTGGCATGATCTTGTCGGAAAACCGCTTCACACTTTTCCGGATCATGCCGTAGTGCCTATAGATCTCATCATCTTCGATTGCGACGGCGTGCTCGTGGACAGCGAGGTGATCTCCTGTCGCGCACATGCGGACGTGCTGACACGGCACGGCTATCCGATCACGTCGGAGCAGGTGCTGGTCCGCTTCCTCGGCGTATCCGAGAAAGACGCGCGGCGGATGGTCGAACAGGAAATCGGCCACAACCTCCCCGACGATCTTGAGAGCCAAGTGAATGCGGCCACGCTGCAATTTTACGCCAGCGATTTGCAGCCGATCACCCACGTGGCCGCAGCGATTGCCGCAATCGATTTGCCGAAATGCGTCGCATCGAGCGGCACGCCGGAGAAGATCCATCACGGCCTGACATGCGCCGGGCTCTACGACCTGCTCGCCCCGAACATCTTTTCCGCGAGCCAGGTCGCTCGCGGCAAGCCCGCACCCGATCTGTTCCTGTTTGCCGCCGAACGGATGAAAGCCGCGCCGGAACGGTGCGTCGTGATCGAGGACAGCGTCCCCGGAGTGACCGGCGCGCATGCCGCCGGGATGAGCGTGCTGGGCTTTCACGGCGGCAGCCATTGCCCGCCGGGTCACGCCGAGAGGCTGCGTGCCGCCGGCGCCGGATTGACGTTCGACGATATGCGGCACTTGCCGGACCTGGTCCGGCGGGTCGCGGGGAACACCCGGGCGGGCTGATTTCGGCCCCGTCGTCATTCCCAGGCACACGCAACGCGTATGAACCCGGAATCTCGCGCCAAAACCTCTGGAATCCGGGTTCTCCCGCCTTGCGGGCGCCTAGGAACCACCCCACTGGGTGTCAATCGCTGGATTTTCGCCCCTCCAGCCTATATCTGAGGGGCGTCCTCCACCTCAATTCCGGGTTCCATGACGCCGCCGCGCAAGCTGCACATCAAATCATATGGCTGCCAGATGAACGTCTACGATGCCCAGCGCATGGTGGACACGCTGGCTCCGGAAGGATTCGTGGAGACGGCCAACGCGGAGGATGCCGACCTCGTCATCCTCAACACCTGCCATATCCGCGAGAAGGCCTCCGAAAAGGTCTATTCCGAGCTCGGCCGGCTGCGGGTCGCCAAGGACGAGGCCGCGCGCGGGGGCCGGGCGATGCAGATCGCGGTGGCGGGCTGCGTGGCGCAGGCCGAGGGTGGGGAGATCACGCGCCGCGCGCCGGTGGTTGACGTCGTGGTCGGCCCGCAGAGCTATCATCACCTTCCGGAGCTTTTGAAGCGCGCGCGCGACGAAGGCCGTGCGATCGAGACCGAGTTTCCCGCAGCCGACAAGTTCGGCTTCCTGGCCCAGCCAAAACCCGATGCGATTCGCGCGCGCGGCATTTCCGCTTTCGTCACGGTGCAGGAAGGCTGCGACAAGTTCTGCACCTTCTGCGTCGTGCCCTATACGCGCGGCGCCGAAGTCTCACGTCCCGTGGCGAAGATCGTCGACGACGTGAAGCGGCTCGCCGACAACGGCGTGCGCGAGCTCACGCTGATCGGGCAGAACGTCAACGGCTATCACGGCGAGGGACCGGACGGGACAAGCTGGCCGCTCGGCCGGTTGCTCGAACACCTGGCGAAGATTCCCGGCATCGCGCGGCTGCGCTATTCGACCAGCCATCCCCGCGATGTCGATGACAGTTTGATTGCAGCCCATCGCGATCTCGGTGAACTGATGCCGTTCGTGCACCTGCCGGTGCAGTCGGGTTCGGACCGGATTCTCGCCGCCATGAACCGGAAACATACCGCCGATGATTATCGGCGTGTCATCGACCGTTTCCGGTCCGCGCGCCAAGACATTGCTTTTTCATCAGATTTTATCGTGGGCTTCCCCGGCGAAAGCGAGCAAGATTTTCTCGCCACCCTCGCGCTTGTCACGCAAATCGGCTACGCTGCCGCATATTCGTTCAAATACTCCGCCCGGCCGGGAACGCCGGCCGCGGATATGCAGGAGACGGTGTCCCCCGCCGAGATGGACCAGCGATTGGAGCGGCTCCAGGAACTGATCGACAGCCAGCAATCGGCCTTCAACAAGGCCGCGATTGGCTCAACGGTCGATGTGCTGTTCGAGCGTCCGGCCCGCAAGGAGGGCCAGATCGTCGGCCGCACTGCCTTCCTTCAACCTGCGCATGTGATGGCCTCGCCCGACATCATCGGACAGATCCTGCCGGTCCGGATCGACAGCCTCGAACGCTATAGTTTCCTCGGTGAGCTCGTGACGCCGCGTAACGCGCGCGAGCCCGCTTTATCGCAAGCCATTGGAGCCTGAACCCTTGCCAAAAAGCGCATCGGATTCGTCTTCGTTCGCTCCCAGCCGCAAATTTGACCGCGACATGCAAGTTCCGCCCGAGACGCAGGTCGTCATCGACTTCGACGACAATCGCGCCGCTTCCGCGCTGGTCGGCCCCTACGGCCAGCATCTCGCCCAGATCGAGCGGCGGCTCGGCGTCGTGGTCGACTCCAAGGGCAACCACATCACCATCGGCGGCACGCGCGACGGCTGCGACGCCGCGCGCCGCGTGCTGGAGACACTCTACGCGCAGGCCGTGAAGGGGCAGGATCTCGACCAGGGCGAAGTCGAAGGCGCGATCCGCGCCGTGATCGCGCAGGGCTCGCTGTTCGAATTCGACGCCAAATCGGCCAAATCCACCTTCGACAGCATCAATTTGCGCAAGCGGCCGGTGCGCGCGCGCACTGCCGCGCAGGATTCCTACATCCGCGCGCTGAAGCGCCACGAGCTGGTCTTCGGCATCGGCCCCGCCGGCACCGGCAAGACCTGGCTCGCGGTCGCGCATGCCGCGCAGCTGTTCGAGCGCAAGGAAGTCGACAAGATCATACTGTCGCGTCCGGCGGTCGAGGCCGGCGAGCGGCTCGGCTTTTTGCCCGGCGATCTCCGCGAGAAGGTCGATCCGTATCTCCGTCCGATCTACGACGCGCTTTACGACCTCATGGACGCGCGCATCGTCGAGCGGGCGCTCCAGACCGGCGAGATCGAGATCGCGCCGCTCGCCTTCATGCGCGGCCGCACGCTGACCAACGCTGCGATCATCCTGGACGAGGCGCAGAACACCACGTCGATGCAGATGAAGATGTTCTTGACCCGTCTCGGCGAGAACAGCCGCATGATCGTGACCGGCGATCCCTCGCAGATCGACCTGCCGAACGGCCAGACTTCGGGCCTTGCGGAAGCGACGCGCCTGCTGGGCGGCGTCGAAGGTATTGCACAAGTTCATTTCAAAGCCGAGGACGTGATCCGCCACGAGCTCGTGGCACGAATCGTCTCTGCCTATGAGGGGCAGCCGCAGCGGCCGGCCACCGGTAAATCCTAGCGAGACAACAACCGGACCATACGGGCGCGGACGCAGGCGCCTTTTCGTTCCGAACAAAGACAATGTCACATCCAAACCTTCCCATGACCGAGGTCCTCGTCGTTGCCGATTGCTGGCAGCGCGAGCCCGATTCCGAAGCGGTGATCCAGCGTGCGGTGGCGGCCGCCGCCGAGAGTGTCGACGAGGACGTTGCCGACGCCGAAGTGGCCGTGATGCTGACCGATGATGCCGGCATCCGCACGCTCAACAGCAACTGGCGCGGCATCGACAAGCCGACCAACGTGCTGTCGTTCCCCGCGCTCCAGCCGGAGGGCGAGTGGAAGGAAGGCGATGCGCCGCGCATGCTCGGCGACATCGCGATCGCCTACGAGACCATGCGGCGCGAGGCGGACGAGGAACAGAAGCCGTTCGATCATCATTTGAGCCATCTCGCCGTGCATGGTTTCCTGCACCTGGTCGGCTACGACCACGAGAACGATGGCGACGCGGAGGAGATGGAAGCGCTCGAACGAGAGATCCTGTCTCATCTCGGCATACCCGATCCCTATGCAGACCGCCCGGGGACGCATTGAGATGCCCGATTCCGACCCTATTCACGACAATCCGCGCAATACCGCCAATTTGCCGGTCGTGGTGACATCAGGCGAGGTGATGCGGCCGACCGCGGAAGGCTGGCTGCTGCGTGCCATTCGCACCCTGTTCGGCTGGAAGGCGGGATCGGTGCGCGACGATCTCCAGGTCGTGCTCGATGCCACGACGCCCGACGACACCGGCTTCTCGACCGTCGAGCGCACCATGTTGCGCAACATCCTCGGTCTGCACGAGCGCCGCATCGCCGACGTCATGGTGCATCGTGCCGACATCATCGCGGTGAAGCGCGACATCCCGCTCGGCGAGTTGATGGACCGCTTCGAGAGCGCCGGTCATTCGCGCCTCGTCGTCTACAACGAGACGCTGGACGACCCCGTCGGCATCGTCC
Source organism: Bradyrhizobium sp. MOS001 (assembly GCF_004634465.1). Classification (NCBI taxonomy): domain Bacteria; kingdom Pseudomonadati; phylum Pseudomonadota; class Alphaproteobacteria; order Hyphomicrobiales; family Nitrobacteraceae; genus Bradyrhizobium; species Bradyrhizobium sp. MOS001. The sequence goes on along the minus strand of NZ_SPVJ01000002.1, from coordinate 354,961 downwards.
ACATCCGTGATCTGCTCGCTTTCATGACCGCGCGCGCACGGGTGTCCGAGGCCACGAAAACCAAGCGCAAGAAGCCGCTGCCGGCCGGCCTCGACCTGCGTACGGTCGACCTGGCGTTACCGCTGCAGGATGCGCGCATCATCCGCAAGCTGCTCTACGTGCCGCCGTCAATGCGGGCGATCGACCTGCTGGCGCAGATGCAGGCCACGCGCATTCATCTGGCGCTGGTGGTCGACGAATATGGCGGCAGCGACGGACTGGTTTCGCTCGAGGACATCGTCGAGCAGATCGTCGGCGAGATCGACGACGAGCATGACAGCGACGAGCCGCCCTCGATCGTGCGCCTGCCCGACAACGCCTTCATTGCAGACGCCCGCGCCAGCCTCGACGACGTCCGCACGGTGATCGGCGAGGATTTCGTCACCGGCGAGGCGGGTGAGGAAGTCGAGACGCTCGGCGGCTATCTCGTCAGCTTCGTCGGGCGCCTGCCGGTGCGCGGCGAGGTGATCTCCGGCCCCGGCCATTACGAGATCGAGGTGCTCGATGCCGATCCGCGCCGCGTCAAGCGGCTGCGCATCTCGACACGGAAGGAGCGTCCTGCGCCGCGTACCCAGCGCGAGAGCCGCCGCCGCGAAGCCACGCCGGAGAGCGGCCAACCGCCTTCCAGCGACACGCCCGTCCCGCCGCCAAGCGACGGGACCGGTTCGCAGTGAGCCCGTTCCAGCGGTTTCGGCAGATTGCGCTTGCCATCATCCTCACCTGGGGATGGAAGCGTGCGCTCATCGCGATGGGATGCGGTGCGCTGTCGGTGCTGGCGCTGGCGCCATTCAATGTCTTTCCGGTGCTGTTCATCACCTTCCCGGTGCTGGTCTGGCTGATCGACGGCGCGGGCGCCGGACGATATCGCGGCGTCCCCGCCGCGGCACTGACGGGCTATTGGTTCGGGCTCGGCTATTTCGTCCCCGGCCTCTACTGGATCGGCTACGCCTTCTTCGTCGACGCCGATGTGTTCGCGTGGCTGACACCGTTCGCCGTGCTTGGCTTGCCGGCCTATCTCTCCATCTTCACTGCGATCGGATTCGCGCTGGCCCGCCTGCTCTGGACCAAGGATGCCACGCGCATCCTCGCGCTGGCCGCAAGCCTCACCATCGCCGAATGGCTGCGCGGTCACGCATTGACCGGCTTCCCCTGGAACGCGTTCGGCTATGCCCTGTCCGAGCCGCTGCCGCTGGCGCAGACGGCGTCGCTGATTGGCCTGTGGGGCATGACATTCCTTAGCATCGCGATCTTCGCAAGCCCCGCGGCTCTGATCGACCGTACTCCCGATCGCCGCCCGGCATGGCGCGCGCCGGCGGCTGCGATTGCTCTTCTGATTGTCATGAGCATCTTCGGCGCGATCCGGCTGTCGCTGCATCCGACCACGATGGTCGCGGGCGCGAAGCTGCGCCTGATGCAGCCGGACCTCCAGCAGGACGCGAAATTCAACTACGCCGCCAAGGCGGAGGTGATGAAGAAATATCTGGCGCTGTCGGACCGCGCCTCGGGGCCGCAATCCACCGGCGTGCGCGATGCCACCATCCTGATCTGGCCGGAATCCGCCTTTCCGTTCTTCCTGACCCGCGAAGCCGACGCGATGGCGCAAATCGCCGAGCTGCTGCCGAAGGGCACGGTGCTGATTACTGGCTCGGTCCGCGCCCCCGACCTGCCGCGGGGCACGCCGATCACGCGCGCCTATAATTCGATCTACGTGATCGATCACGACGGCAGCGTGCTCTCGGTCTACGACAAGCTGCACCTCGTGCCGTTCGGCGAATTCCTGCCCTACCAGGACCTGATGGAGAAGCTCGGCTTCGAGCAACTCACGCGCGTGCGCGGCGGATTCATTCCGGGCAGCGTGCGACATGCGCTATCGGTGCCCGGCGCGCCGCCCGCGCTGCCGCTGATATGTTACGAAGCAATTTTTCCAGGCGAGGTCGCCGGCCGCAATGAGCGTCCGGGCTGGATCGTGAATCTCACCAATGACGGCTGGTTCGGCATATCGACCGGTCCCTATCAGCATCTCGAGCAGGCCCGGATGCGCGCAATCGAGCTCGGATTGCCGCTGGTCCGGTCCGCCAATACCGGCGTGTCAGCGGTGATCGATCCGGTGGGACGAACCGTTGCCAGCCTCGGCCTCGGCGTCGAAGGCATTTTGGATGCAAACCTGCCCGCCGCAATTCCGCCGACCGTCTATGCGCGGGTGGGCGACGTGCCCGCAGCCATGCTCGTTGCGCTGGCCGTGTTTCTGGCGGTCCGCCGACGTGTTGCCAAACGGCACCCCTGATCACGCCTCGCGGCCGCCGCGACCGGAATCCTTTGACAACCGTAGTCCCACGGTTGACAGACTGCACGCGCCCTCCTCATTCTGCACCGGCTGCAAAAGACAGTGGGCGTTGCTAAATTTCTCCGCAATGTTTCCCAATAACAGGGTTTGATTTTGACGCTGCTGGCACCGGAGGCATTCTTGTGATTGCGCCGAAGGTGATGTTTGGAGGCTGAGGAAATGTCGAAAGCGCCCAACCCTGTTGACAAATATGTCGGCAGCCGCGTGCGTATGCGCCGCATCATGTTGGGCATGAGCCAGGAAAAGCTCGGTGAAGCTTTGGGCCTGACTTTCCAGCAGATCCAGAAGTACGAGAAGGGCACGAATCGCGTCGGCGCGAGCCGCATCCAGCAGATCGCCGAGATTCTGCAGGTGCCGGTGTCGTTCCTGTTCGAGGGCGGACCGAGCGGCGTGGCCGGCCCGGACGGCTTCGCCGAAGGCGCCTCGCCTTCCTATGTCTCGGACTTCCTCGCGACCTCCGAAGGTCTCGCTCTGACCAAGGCGTTCACCCGAATCACTGATTCGAAGATGCGCCGCTCGATCGTCGATCTTGTCGAGCAGATCGCCGCCCGCGAAGGTCCCGACAAACGCTGACGCGACGGCTCAATCCGATTTGAGACTGCGTCAAATCTGGCCTATGTCGTCATTTGCGGGCGCGTTTTTGGTGCGCGCCCTCTTCGATGATGCGGTTCAAAGGCACAGATGCGTTCATGACCAAGTCCAATTGGTTCGATTCACAAACTATTCTCGATGGCATCCGTCGCTGGGTGGAGATCGAGACGCCGACGGACACACCTGAACAGGTCAACAAGCTGATCTCCGTGGTCGCGGAGCAATACCGCGATCTGCCGGTTACGCTCGAGCGCGTCGCCGGCGTCGATGGCTGCGGCGATCATCTCGCTGCACGCTCGACCTGGGGCCAGGACCGGCCGGGCATTTTGGTGCTGAGCCACCTCGATACCGTTCACCCGATGGGATTCATCGAGCGCCTGCCGTTCAAGGTCGAAGGCGACAGCGCGTTCGGTCCCGGCATCTACGACATGAAGGGCGGCGCCTATATCGCCCATCACGCCTTTCGCGCGCTCTGCGCCGCCGGCGACCGCTCGCCGCTCGGCATCACCCATTTGTTCACCTCCGACGAGGAGATCGGCAGCCCGACCTCGCGCGCGCTGATCGAGGCGGAAGGGCGCAAGGCCAAATACGTGCTTGTGACGGAGCCCGCGCGCGACGGCGGCAAGATCGTCACCGGACGCAAGGGCGTCGGACGATTCGAAGTATTCATCAAGGGTGTGCCCGCACATGCCGGCACGAGGCCCCAGGATGGCCGCAGCGCGATCCGCGAGCTTGCCAACGTCATCCTGGCGCTGGAAGCGATGAATGATCTGGCACGCGGCGTTACGGTGAATGTCGGCGTGGCGCGCGGCGGCACGCGCCCCAACGTCACGCCGGAGGAGGCCTTTGCCGAAGTCGACCTGCGCGTGCCGAGCTTTGCCGACGCGGAAGAGTTCGTCGGCAAGATCCTCGGGCTGACATCGAAGACGGATGGCGTCACCGTCAAGGTCACGGGCGGGCTCAACCGTCCACCTTATGAGAAGAGCAATGCAGGCGCCTCGCTGTACGAACACGCGAAGTCGCTTGCCACCGAGATCGGCTTCGAGCTGATCGACACTCACACCGGCGGCGGCTCGGATGGCAATTTCACCGCCGCCCACACCGCAACGCTCGATGGACTCGGCGTCGACGGCAAGGGCGCACACACCCATTATGAGCAGATCTACCTCTCGTCGCTCGAACCGCGCGCGCGGCTGCTCCATCGCCTGTACCAGACGCTGCGATGAGCGAACGAAAATCAGATCCCGATCGCGATGATAGCGAGCGCGCCTTCTTCGGGCGCCGCAAGGGCCACAAGCTCAGGCAGCACCAGGCCGAGCTGATCGATCATCTACTGCCGCATCTTTCACTCGACATCGAGGGCGAGAAGCCGGCGAATGCCAATGAGATCTTCGATTCCGCGGCCGACGATGTGCGGCTTGAGATCGGATTCGGCGGCGGCGAGCATCTTGCGGCCGAGGCCCAGAACTTCGCCACGACCGGCTTCATCGGCTGCGAGCCCTATGTCAACGGCATGGCAAAGATCCTCGCGCAGATCGAGGCCGCCAACATCGGCAACATCCGTCTGTTCGCAGGCGATGCCGCCGAGCTGCTGGCCTGGCTGCCGCAGGCATCGCTGTCGCGGATCGACCTGATCCATCCCGATCCCTGGCCGAAGCGGCGGCACTGGAAGCGGCGCTTCGTCCAGGACCGCACCATCGCCGCGATGGCACGCGTGCTGAAGGCGGGTGGCGAATTCCGTTTCGTCTGCGATATCGACGATTACTGCGCGTGGACGCTGATGCATCTGTCGCGGTCGACGGATTTTCAGTGGCTCGCCGAATGCGCCGATGATTTCCGTCGGCCATGGGACGGCTACACCATGACGCGCTACGGCAGGAAGGCCACGCGCGAAGGGCGCAAGACCACGTATCTGCGGTTCAGGCGCGCATAGATTCTTCGCGCGATCCATCGATAATCGTCATGCCGGGGCTTGTCCCGGGCATCCACGTACTTTCCTTCTGTGGGCAGCAAGAACGTGGATGGCCGGGACAAGCCCGGCCATGACGACGAAGATCCGTACTTTGATTAGATCGTCTGGCGGTTGCGCCAGAATTTCACGACGCGCTCGGCCGTTGACGGCATCAGGCGCGTGAAGTTCACGCGCGCCTGCTCGAGATCGGCATCGGCCGGCGTGCGATGCGGGCCGTACCACATCAGGATCAGCGCGCGCACCGTGGGCCAGCCGAGATTGAGCACGCGCCCCAGAATGAGAATCGGATCGTAGCGGTCGCCCGCGACCAGGCGATCGAGGATCGAGAGGCGGACACCGGACATCGCCGCGAGCGAGGCGATCGATTCCTCGTATTTGAGCGCCTTGGCGAAGCCGAGCAGCGCGCTCTCGCCGAGATGACCCTCGCGATGCAAGGTCAGCACCGTGCGCTGTGCATCCGAGAAATCGCGGCGCGGCCCCGGCGGCAGCGCGGCCTCCTCGATCGCCGCCATGGCGCGCTTGATCTCGACCTGGCGCACGGGATTGACCACGCTCGAGAGGCGGCGGCGGATGACGTCGAGCGTGCCGTCGAGCAGCTGTTTCAGGTGCTCGCCCGAGAGATCGTTGCGCTGGCCGATCTTGAGCGTCAGCACGCCGTCCTGCGACGCACGCTTGATCAGCTCGGAATAGCTGCCTTGCGAGAACTCCGCGCCGGCATTGCCCGCGGCGCGACGCACCACGTCGCGATCGCCGCGCTCGACCAGCACGTCGGTGATGGCGGCCGACAGTGCGGGGCGCTCGGTCATCGCTAGCAGATGGCCCTGACCCTTCAGCCGCGCGATCTCGACGAGAGCGGCGTCGTCGAGCACCGGCGAGCGGCGCAGCACAGGACCCGCCACCATGATCTCGTTTTCGCGCGCGAGCTGGCTCACCAGATGCGGCGGCGCATTGTTCAGGCGCGAGAAACGCTCGGCGAGGTCGACGCGCGAGGCAAGCTCGGCATGCGGAACGAGATCGATCAGCAGATTGTCGAAGAGATCGACGAGATCAGGACGGAGCTTCTCGGCGTCCTGGAAGAACAGTTGGGCGATGGCGCGCGCGATCTCGCCGCGACGCCGGGGGTCGCCGCGTTTGACGATCTCGTCCAGTCCGGGAATGAGCGACGTGGCAGCGGTCATGAAAACGCAACTCGTACAGGGCACGCCGCGGGTGCGCCCTTGGTCCAAGTCGCCCCACAATCAGGGAATTTAGGCCTGCTAGATGAAGGAAGCGTTGCGCGGGGGGCCACAGGCCGGGCGCAAAAAGCCTCGTCTTTCCCGCGATGGGCCTTGTCCGGGAGGACGGAAAGGGCTATATCAGCGCCAATTCATCTTCTCATACGATCCGCGTAGTGAGAGTGGGCCCGAAAGGACCCGCTCTTTTTTATTACCTGAACGCGGCTTGGTGGAAGATATGCGACCCGGCGAGCTGCCGGGATAAAGAGTTCCGAAACAGGCTCTGCAGATCCTAACCTGTTCAAGTCCTTAACCAAGCCTTAACCATCGAGCGCCTTGACCCCTGATATGACCGAACCGAACACTGGTTCCACGGATGCCGAGTTGCTGGCCGAGCCGAGGCTCGTGGTCGAGCCGGGCGTGGCGGCACGTGTGTCTGCGGTCGCAGGTCCGGTGCTCGAGGGCATGGGCTACCGCCTGGTGCGGATCCGCATCTCCGGCGAGGCCGGCTGCACCGTGCAGATCATGGCCGAGCGGCCGGACGGCTCGATGCAGCTCGAGGATTGCGAAGCGATCTCGCGGGCGCTGTCGCCCGTGCTCGACGTCGCGGACCCCATCGACCGCGCTTATCGGCTGGAAATCTCCTCGCCGGGGATCGACCGTCCGCTGGTGCGCCGCTCGGATTTCGAGCGCTATTCCGGCTATCTGGTGAAGATCGACATGGCGGTCGCCCATGAGGGGCGGAAGCGGTTCCGTGGCATGCTTGGTGCCGTCGAAGGCGACCGCGTGCACCTGCATCGCGACGACGTCAAGGCGAACGATAATCCCGACGTTCTCCTGACGATGGAAGACATCGGTGAGGCACGCTTGGTGCTGACCGACGAGCTGATCGCGGAATCCATGCGCCGCGGCAAGGCCGAGGAGCGCCAGATGCGCCGCGATCTCGGCATCGAGCCGCCGGCTGCACCGCACGCGGAAATCAGTGCGAAGATCACCAAGAACACCAAGCCGCAAAAAAAGAAGCCGGCACCGACCAATACGAAGAAGCACCGCCTGGCCGCCGAACGCGCGCGGCGGGGCGAGATCGAGCCTGACGAAGGAGACTAGCCATGGCAGTCAGCGCCAATCGACTTGAATTGCTCCAGATCGCCGATGCCGTCGCGCGCGAGAAATCGATCGACCGCGGCATCGTCATCGCGGCGATGGAAGACGCCATCGCCAAGGCGGCACGGGCACGTTACGGCAGTGAGACTGACGTTCATGCCGAGATCGACCCGAAGAAGGGCGAGCTGCGGCTGTCGCGCCACATGCTGGTGGTCGAGAAGGTCGAAAATCATTCCAACCAGATCTCGCTGGTGGATGCGCAGCGCGCCAATCCCGGCGCCCAGGTCGGTGACACCATCGCCGATACGCTGCCGCCGCTGGAATATGGCCGCATCGCCGCGCAATCGGCCAAGCAGGTGATCGTGCAGAAGGTGCGCGAGGCCGAGCGCGACCGCCAATATCAGGAATTCAAGGACCGCATCGGCGACATCGTCAACGGCGTCGTCAAGCGCGTCGAATATGGCAGCGTGATCGTCGACCTCGGCCGCGGTGAAGCCATCATCCGCCGCGACGAGATGCTGCCGCGCGAAGTGTTCCGCAACGGCGACCGCGTCCGCGCCTACATCTTCGACGTCCGCCGCGAGACCCGCGGCCCGCAGATCTTCCTCTCCCGCACCCATCCGCAGTTCATGGCGAAGCTGTTCGCGCAGGAAGTGCCTGAGATCTATGACGGCATCGTCGAGATCAAGGCGGTGGCCCGCGATCCCGGCTCGCGCGCGAAAATCGGCGTGATTTCCCGCGATTCCTCGGTCGATCCCGTCGGCGCCTGCGTCGGCATGCGCGGCTCGCGCGTGCAGGCGGTGGTGAACGAGCTGCAGGGCGAGAAGATCGACATCATCCCGTGGTCGCCCGACATCGCGACCTTCGTGGTCAACGCGCTGGCGCCGGCCGAAGTCTCCAAGGTCGTCATCGACGAAGACCGCGAGCGCATCGAGGTCGTCGTGCCCGACACCAACAACCAGCTCTCGCTGGCGATCGGCCGCCGCGGCCAGAACGTGCGTCTGGCCTCGCAGCTCACCGGCTGGGACATCGATATCCTGACCGAGCAGGAGGAATCGGAGCGCCGCCAGGCCGACTTCGAGAACTCCACCCGCGTCTTCATGGAATCGCTCAACGTCGACGAGGTGGTCGGCCAGCTGCTGGCGTCCGAAGGCTTCACCTCGGTCGAGGAACTCGCGATGGTGGACCTCAAGGAACTCGCCGGCATCGAAGGCTTCGACGAGGAGACCGCGCAAGAGCTCCAGAACCGTGCCCGCGAATATCTCGAGCAGCAGGAGGCCGAGATCGAGGCCAAGCGCAAGGAGCTCGGTGTCGAGGACGCCGTCAAGGACGTGCCGGGCGTCACCTCCAAGATGCTGGTGAAATTCGGCGAGAACGACATCAAGACCGTCGAAGACCTCGCCGGCTGCGCCACTGACGATCTGGTCGGCTGGACCGAGCGCAAGGAAGGCGGCGAGCAGACCAAATTCCCTGGTGCGCTCGACGGTATCGAGATCTCCCGTGACGATGCCGAAGCCATGATCATGCAGGCCCGCGTCAAGGCCGGCTGGATCACCGAAGCCGATCTCGCCAAGCCCGCCGAAGAGGCCGAGGCGACCGAAGATCAGCCGGCTTAAGGACGAAGGAGAATGTCGCCCGGATGCTCGCAGATACTGACCACGATCTCGACCATGGACCGCGGACCGAAAGGTCCGCGACCATGCGGATGTGCGCGGTCAGTCGCGAGGTCCGGCCGATCGACGAGCTGATCCGCTTCGTCATTTCGCCGCAAGGCGACATAGTTCCCGATCTCAAGCGCAAGCTGCCCGGACGCGGCATGTGGGTCACCGCCTCGCGCGAGGTGGTTGCGGAAGCCGTGCGGCGTCACCAATTTAGCAAAGCCTTCAAGCGCGAGCTGCGCACTCCCCAGACGCTTCCCGCCGACATCGAGGCGCTCCTGGTTCGGAGCGTGACGGAAGCCCTTGGGATTGCCGCCAAGGCGGGCCAGATTGTGGCCGGCTTCGGCAAGGTCGAAAGCGCCCTGCGGGAAGGCACGGCCGAGGTCCTGATCCATGCCAGCGACGGGGCCGCGGACGGAATCCGCAAATTGGACATGCTGGCACGTCAAAATGGCGGGAATCGCGGCGCCAAGCCGCAGATTCCCGTCGTCACTGCGTTGAAATCGATAGAATTGGATTTGGCACTTACCCGGTCAAATGTGATACATGCTGCCCTGCTCGCGGGCCCGGCGAGCAAGTCATTCCTGTCACGTAGCCAGATGCTGGTCCGATACCGGATGGCGGACGATGACAAGACTGCCGAAAAGCCCGGCCAGGATTTCTGAGAGACAACGACGACCCAATAGGACGGTGCGGCAACGCACAACGTTAACAAAGATCAGGATTAGGACTGCTGAATGGTTGATACCAAGACCCCTGACGACAAGAAGCTGAGCGTTCCGAGCAAGACGCTATCGCTCAAGCCGCGCGTCGAAACGGGCACTGTGCGTCAGAGCTTCAGCCATGGCCGCAGCAAGCAGGTCGTGGTCGAGAAGCGCGGCAAGCGCCGCGTCGACGGCAGCCCCGAACCGCAAGCTCCCGCGGTTGTTGCAAAGCCGGCACCGGCCGCGCCTGCTCCCGCTCCGGCACGCCCGGCTCCGCCGCGCAACGCCGGCTCCGGCGTGGTGCTGCGCACGCTGACCGAGGACGAACGTTCCGCCCGCGCCAGCGCGCTGGCCGACGCCAAGGTGCGCGAAGTCGAAGAGCGCCGCCAGGCCGAAGACGAAGCCCAGCGCCGCGCTGTCCGCGAAGCCGCCGAACGCGTCGAGCGCGAAGCCGCCGAGGCCCGCCGCAAGGCCGAGGATGAGCGCCACCGCCACGAAGAGGAAGCCAAGCGCAAGGCCGAAACCGAGGCCAAGAAGCGTTTTGGCGAAGGCGAACAGCCGGCGTCAGCCGCGCGCCCTGCAACTGCCGCCCCGGCCGCTCCCACGCCACGTCCTGGCGCGCCCGCAGCACGCCCCGGCACCACCACGACCACGGCACGCCCGGGAACAACCACCGCGCGCCCTGGAACGACCACCGCGAGGCCGGGAGGCGGCCCGTTGGGTCGCGCTCCCGCGGTCGCAGCCGGACCGGACGAGGACGATGGTCCGCGCCAGATCCGTCGCGGTCCCGGCGGCGCCGCGCGTCCCGTGGTAGCCCCCAAGCCCACCCACAAACCCGGCCCGCAGAAGGAGCGCGGTCGCCTGACGGTCGTGACCGCATTCAATGCCGACGACGTGCGCGAGCGCTCGATCGCCTCGTTCCGCCGCCGCACTCAGCGCCTGAAGGGCCATGCCGCGAACGAGCCGAAGGAAAAGCTCATCCGCGAGGTGGTCATTCCGGAAGCGATCACCATCCAGGAGCTCGCCAACCGCATGGCCGAGCGCGCGGTGGAAATCATCCGCATGCTGATGAAGCAGGGCGCGATTCACAAGATCACCGACGTGATCGACGCCGACACTGCGCAGCTGATCGCCGAAGAGCTTGGTCACACCGTCAAGCGCGTTGCCGCGTCCGACGTTGAAGAAGGCCTGTTCGACGCCACCGACGATTCCACCGACACCGAGACGCGTTCGCCGGTGGTGACCGTGATGGGTCACGTCGACCACGGCAAGACCTCGCTGCTCGACGCGCTCCGCCATGCCAACGTCGTCTCCGGCGAAGCCGGCGGCATCACCCAGCATATCGGCGCCTATCAGGTGCTGTCGCCCGAAAGCGGCAAGAAGATCACCTTCATCGACACGCCCGGCCACGCCGCGTTCACCGCGATGCGCGCCCGCGGCGCCAAGGTGACCGACATCGTCGTGCTGGTGGTTGCTGCCGATGACGGCGTCATGCCGCAGACGATCGAAGCCATCAACCACGCCAAGGCGGCGCGGGTGCCGATCATCGTTGCCATCAACAAGATCGACAAGCCCGATGCGAAGCCCGAGCGCGTGCGCACCGAGCTGCTCCAGCACGAGGTGCAGGTCGAATCCTTCGGCGGCGAAGTCGTCGACGTCGAAGTGTCAGCCAAGAACAAGACCAATCTCGACAAGCTGCTCGAGATGATCGCGCTCCAGGCCGACATCCTCGACCTGAAGACCAATTCGGAGCGTCCGGCCGAAGGCACCGTGATCGAAGCCAAGCTCGATCGCGGCCGTGGCCCGGTCGCGACCGTGCTGGTCCAGCGCGGCACGCTTCGTGTCGGTGACATCATTGTCGCCGGCGCCGAGATGGGCCGCGTCCGCGCGCTGATCTCGGATCAGGGCGAGACGGTGCATGAGGCCGGTCCTTCGGTTCCGGTCGAGGTGCTCGGCTTCAACGGTCCGCCGGAGGCCGGCGATCGTCTCGCGGTGGTCGAGAACGAAGCCCGCGCCCGCCAGGTCACCAGCTATCGCGCGCACCAGAAGCGCGAGAACGCGGCTGCCTCGATCTCCGGCATGCGCGGCTCGCTTGAGCAGATGATGTCGCAATTGAAGACGGCGGGCCGCAAGGAATTCCCGCTGATCATCAAGGCCGACGTGCAGGGCTCGCTCGAAGCGATCCTCGGCTCGCTGGAGAAGCTCGGCACCGACGAAGTCGCAGCCCGCATCCTGCATGCCGGCGTCGGCGGCATCTCGGAATCGGACGTGACGCTCGCGGAAGGCTTCAATGCCGCGATCATCGGCTTCTCGGTTCGTGCCAACAAGGAGGCGGCTGCGGCCGCCAAGCGCAACGGCATCGAGATCCGCTACTACAACATCATCTACGACCTCGTGGACGACGTGAAGAAGGCGATGAGCGGCCTGCTCGCGCCGACCCTGCGCGAAACCATGCTGGGCAATGCCGCGATCCTGGAGATCTTCAACATCTCCAAGGTCGGCAAGGTCGCCGGCTGCCGCGTCACCGACGGCACCGTGGAACGCGGCGCCAATGTGCGCCTGATCCGCGACAACGTCGTCGTGCACGAAGGCAAGCTGTCGACGCTGAAGCGCTTCAAGGACGAAGTGAAGGAAGTCCAGTCCGGTCAGGAGTGCGGCATGGCCTTCGAGAACTACCACGACATGCGTGCCGGTGACGTGATCGAGTGTTATCGCGTGGAGACGATCCAGCGCTCCCTGTAAGTCCAAATCTTACCGAAGCGCCCGGATCTTTTTGAGCTGAAATTGCGGGAGTGCGATGGCCGGATTTATTCCGGCCATCCGCGCCGCATTCGTTTCAACAGGACAAATGACAATGCTCGTGTCCCAAACGCGGGCACGACGAGGTGATTTTCAACCATGCCCCGCCACCATCAGAAGAAAAGTTCCGCGCCGGGCGGCTCGCAACGCCAGTTGCGTGTCGGCGAGCAGGTTCGCCACGCGATGGCCGAGATTCTGGCGCAAGGCAATGTGCATGATGCGGACCTCGAAGGTCACATCATCACCGTGCCGGAGGTTCGGATGTCGCCCGACCTGAAGCTCGCAATGGTTTACGTGATGCCGCTCGGTGGCCGCGACACCGAGGTCATCATCGCTGCGCTCGAGCGCAACAAGAAATTCCTGCGCGGCGAAGTCGCGCGGCGCGTTAACCTGAAATTTGCACCTGACCTTCGTTTCCGCGTCGACGAACGATTCGACGAAGCGGAACGGATCGAGAAGCTTTTGCGAACACCTGCGGTGCAGAAGGACCTGGAACAGGATCCGGATTCGGATCGGGAAGAAGAGCGATGACGATGGACCCGGCTCACGGCACGATCGGCGGCGAAGAGACCGATCAGCGCGACGTGCAGAAAAATAATTTTGCGGATCTCGGCGGCGATTCCCAGCCGCATCAGGAGCCGCGCCGCGTCAACAACGATCCCCGCGCCAACAAGCAGAAGGGCAACCAGCCGCGCCGCGACCGCCGCGACGTCCATGGCTGGGTCGTGCTCGACAAGCCGATCGGCATGACCTCGACGCAAGCGGTCGCCGTGCTCAAGCGCCTGTTCAACGCCAAGCGCGCGGGACACGCCGGCACGCTCGACCCGCTCGCCTCCGGCGGCCTGCCGATCGCGCTCGGCGAGGCCACCAAGACGGTTCCCTTCGTGATGGACGGCCGCAAGCGCTACCAGTTCACCGTGTGCTGGGGCGAGGAGCGCGACACCGATGATATCGAGGGCCGGGTCACCGCGACCTCCGACCAGCGCCCGACCCGGGAGGCCATCCTGGCCCTGCTGCCCCGCTTCACCGGGGTGATCGAGCAGATCCCGCCGCGCTATTCCGCGATCAAGGTCCAGGGCGAGCGCGCCTATGACCTGGCCCGCGACGGCGAGGTCGTGGAACTGGCCCCCCGTCCGGTCGAAATTCATCATTTAACCCTTGTGGATCAACCGGATAACGACCGGACGGTGTTCGAGGCGGAGTGCGGCAAGGGCACCTATGTCCGGGCGCTGGCCCGCGATATGGGCCGGATTCTCGGCACTTACGGCCATATTTGCGCGCTGCGGCGGACCCTGGTCGGCCCATTTGACGAGAACGACATGATTCCGCTGGATCAGTTGGAGGCTTTATGCGATAGAGCCGCGTCCGGCGAGGGCAGCCTCGCCGACGCGCTTATGCCCGTTGAGACCGCGCTGGACGACATCCCGGCACTGGCCGTCACTCGGGCTGATGCGGCAAGGCTCCATCGGGGCCAGGCCGTTTTATTGCGCGGACGGGATGCGCCCACTAGTAGCGGCACAGTCTATGTCACGGTGGCAGGCCGTCTATTGGCGCTTGCTGAAGTCGGCAACGGCGAAATCATCCCCAAGCGTGTGTTCAACCTGACCGGTCTGACTGCCAGCACCGGTCGCAACGAGAGAAATTGACGATGTCGATTGCCGCAGAACGCAAAGCGGAAGTCATCAAGACGAATGCCAACAAGGCCGGCGACACCGGCTCGCCGGAGGTTCAGGTCGCGATCCTGTCGGAACGCATCAACAACCTCACCAACCATTTCAAGACCCACGTGAAGGACAACCATTCGCGTCGCGGCCTCTTGAAGCTGGTTTCGACCCGCCGCTCGCTGCTCGACTACCTCAAGAAGAGGGACGAGGCGCGTTACAAGGCGCTGCTCGAGAAGCACAACATTCGTCGTTAAGTGTTCCTGCGCGCGCCACTGGCGCGCGTTTTCGTGCGCGGTTTCGAGCGAAAGCGTTTGTTTAAAGGTTTTTGATCGAGGCTGCGTGCGCGTCGGGTGCGAGCCGTTGACGGCTAGCACCCGGGCACGATGGGCGAGGACCGCAATCCGGTGTTCGCGTTCGTGCCGACTGACAGTCCAGCAGCAATCCGGCGGCTGGGCACAACGGGCAAGGCGCCCGTATGACCCGAAAGGATGGACGCCATCCGAAATCCGAAAACCATGGCAGGATCGCAGGACGCTGATCGCCCGCTTCGATCAACGTCCCGCAATCTTGCGCATGGTTTTTGTTTTTCGGGCCGTCCTTCTTTCGAGAACCCATGAAAGAAGACATCTATGTTCAATAAGCATTCAGTCGAGATCGACTGGGGTGGACGCCCTCTCAAGCTTGAAACCGGCAAGATCGCGCGTCAGGCCGACGGCGCCGTCGTCGCCACCTATGGCGAGACCGTGGTGCTCGCCACCGTCGTCGCGGCGAAGGCGCCGCGCGAAGGCGTCGACTTCCTGCCGCTGACGGTCGACTACCAGGAGAAGACCTACGCAGCCGGCCGCATTCCCGGCGGCTATTTCAAGCGCGAGGGTCGTCCGACCGAGAAGGAGACGCTGGTCTCCCGCCTGATCGACCGTCCGATCCGTCCGCTGTTCGTCGACGGCTGGCGCAACGAGACCCAGGTGATCGTCACCGTGCTGTCGCACGACATGGAGAACGACCCTGACATCGTGGCGCTGGTGGCCTCATCGGCCGCGCTGACCCTGTCCGGCGCGCCCTTCAAGGGCCCGATCGGCGCAGCGCGCGTCGGCTTCGCCAATGACGAGTTCATTCTCAACCCGACGCTCGACGAGATGGTCGACACCCAGCTCGACCTCGTGGTCGCCGGCACGGCCGACGCCGTGCTGATGGTGGAATCGGAAGCCAAGGAGCTCAACGAGGACATCATGCTCGGCGCCGTGATGTTCGGTCACCGCCACTTCCAGCCGGTGATCAACGCCATCATCGAGCTCGCCGAGAAGGCCGCCAAGGAGCCGCGCGAAGTCACGGTGATCGACAATTCGGCGCTCGAGAAGGAAATGCTCGGCCTCGTCGAGCAGGAGCTGCGCGCCGCCTATGCCATTCCGATCAAGCAGGATCGCTACGCCGCGGTCGGCAAGGTCAAGGAAAAGGTGATCGCTCACTACTTCCCCGAAGGCCAGGAGCCGAAATACGACAAGCTGCGCATCGGCGGCGTGTTCAAGGAGCTGGAAGCCAAGATCGTTCGCTGGAACATCCTCGACACCGGCAAGCGCATCGACGGCCGCGATAGCAAGACCGTGCGCAACATCATCGCCGAAGTCGGCGTGCTGCCCCGTGCCCACGGCTCGGCGCTGTTCACCCGCGGCGAGACCCAGGCGCTGGTCGTGACCACGCTCGGCACCGGCGAGGACGAGCAGTACATCGACGCGCTGTCGGGAACGTACAAAGAGACGTTCCTGCTGCACTACAACTTCCCTCCCTACTCGGTCGGTGAGACCGGTCGCCTCGGCGGCACCAAGCGCCGCGAGATCGGCCACGGCAAGCTGGCCTGGCGTGCGATCCACCCGGTGCTGCCGCCGCACCACGAGTTCCCCTACACCACGCGCGTGGTGTCGGAGATCACCGAGTCGAACGGCTCGTCCTCGATGGCTTCGGTCTGCGGCGCCTCGCTGGCGCTGATGGATGCCGGCGTGCCGTTGAAGCGGCCGACCGCGGGCATCGCGATGGGCCTGATCCTCGAAGACAAGCGCTTCGCGGTTCTCTCGGACATCCTCGGTGACGAGGACCATCTCGGCGACATGGACTTCAAGGTGGCCGGCACCGAACAGGGTATCACCTCGCTCCAGATGGACATCAAGATCGAGGGCATCACCGAAGAGATCATGAAGGTCGCACTCGGTCAGGCCAAGGATGGTCGTATCCACATCCTCGGCGAGATGGCCAAGGCGCTCACCAACGCCCGCGCCGAGCTCGGCGAATACGCGCCGCGCATCGAAACCTTCAAGATCGCCACCGACAAGATCCGCGAAGTGATCGGCACCGGCGGCAAGGTGATCCGCGAGATCGTCGAGAAGACCGGCGCCAAGGTCAACATCGAGGACGACGGCACCGTGAAGGTCGCCTCCAGCGACGGCGAGGCGATGAAGGCCGCGATCAAGTGGATCAAGTCGATCGCGTCCGATCCGGAAGTCGGCCAGATCTATGACGGCACCGTCGTCAAGGTGATGGAGTTCGGCGCCTTCGTGAACTTCTTCGGCTCCAAGGACGGTCTCGTTCACATCAGCCAGCTCGCTTCGGCGCGCGTGCAGAAGACCTCCGACGTCGTCAAGGAAGGCGACAAGGTCAAGGTCAAGCTGCTCGGCTTCGACGACCGCGGCAAGACCCGGCTGTCGATGAAGGTGGTCGACCAGACCACCGGCGAAGACCTCGAGGGCAAGGGCGGCGACGGCGAGAAGGCCCAGCGCGAAGCAGCCGGCGAGTAATCGCTCCGCATATCAGAAACACGAAGGGCGGCCTCTCGGCCGCCCTTTTTGTTTGTCGCTTGCTTAAGCCCGGGGATCAGGCCGCGAGGTCGTACCGGTCGAGGTTCATCACCTTGATCCAGGCCTTCACAAAGTCCTGCACGAACTGCTGCTTGGCGTCCGACGAGGCATAGACCTCGGCGAAGGCGCGGAGCTGCGAGTGCGCACCGAAGATCAGATCGGCGCGCGTGCCGGTCCACTTCACCGCGTTGGTCTTGCGGTCGCGGGCCTCGTAGCTGCCGTCAGCCGCTGGCGTCCACTGCGCGCTCATGTCGAGCAGGTTGACGAAGAAGTCGTTGCTCAGCGTGCCCACCTTCGCGGTTAGGACGCCGTGCTTCGAACCGTTCGCATTGGCGCCGAGCACACGCAGGCCACCGACCAGCACGGTCAGCTCGGGTCCGCTCAGCTTCAGCAGCTGCGCGCGATCGACGAGGGCTTCCTCCTGATGCAGGAACTGATGCTTCTTGCCGACGTAGTTGCGGAAACCATCGGCCCGCGGCTCCAGCGGGGCGAAGGAGTCCGCGTCGGTCTGCTCCTGCGAGGCATCCATGCGGCCCGGCGTGAAGCCAACCTTCACGTCAACGCCGGTATCCTTCGCGGCCTTCTCGACCGCGGCAGAACCGCCGAGGACGATGAGGTCGGCGAGCGAGACCTTCTTCGCACCGGCCGATGCGTTGAAGTCCTTCTGGATCGCTTCGAGCTTGCCGAGGACCTTGGAGAGCTGAGCCGGCTGGTTCACCTCCCAATCCTTCTGGGGGGCCAGACGGATGCGCGCGCCGTTGGCGCCGCCGCGCTTGTCCGAGCCGCGGAACGTCGAGGCCGACGCCCACGCGGTCGAGACCAGCTCGGAGACCGAGAGGCCCGAAGCCAGGATCTTGGTCTTCAGCGCGGCGATGTCCTGGTCGCCGACCAGCTCGTGGTTCACCTTCGGAATCGGATCCTGCCAGATCAGCGTTTCCTTCGGCACCAGCGGGCCGAGATAGCGCTGGATCGGACCCATGTCGCGGTGGGTGAGCTTGAACCAGGCGCGGGCAAAGGCGTCCGCGAACTGATCCGGGTTTTCCAGGAAGCGACGCGAGATCTTCTCGTAGGCCGGATCGAGGCGCAGCGAGAGGTCGGTCGTCAGCATCGTCGGCCGGTGCTTCTTCGACTTGTCGAAGGCATCCGGAATGATCGCCTCGGCGCCCTTGGCCGTCCACTGATTCGCGCCGCCCGGGCTCTTCGTCAGCTCCCATTCGTACTTGAACAGGTTCTCGAAGAAGTTGTTGCTCCACTTCGTCGGCGTCGTCGTCCAGGTCACCTCGAGACCGCTGGTGATGGAATCACCCGCCAGGCCCGAAGCGTGCTTGCTCTTCCAGCCGAGGCCCTGGTCTTCGAGCGCACCCGCTTCCGGCTCCGGACCGACCAGCGACGGATCGCCCGCGCCGTGGGTCTTGCCGAAGGTGTGGCCGCCGGCGATCAGCGCGACGGTTTCCTCGTCGTTCATCGCCATGCGGGCGAACGTCTCGCGGATGTCCTTGGCCGCGGCGACCGGGTCAGGCTTGCCGTTCGGGCCTTCCGGATTGACGTAGATCAGGCCCATCTGCACCGCGCCGAGCGGCTCGGCGAGCTGGCGTTCGCCGCTGTAGCGCTCGTCGCCCAGCCACGTGCCTTCAGGACCCCAATAGAGCTCTTCCGGCTCCCACACGTCGGCGCGGCCGCCGGCGAAGCCGAAGGTCTTGAAGCCCATCGATTCCAGCGCGACGTTGCCGGCGAGCACCATCAGATCAGCCCAGGAGATCTTGCGGCCGTATTTCTGCTTGATCGGCC
This sequence comes from Bradyrhizobium sp. MOS001, assembly GCF_004634465.1. Lineage (NCBI taxonomy): Bacteria > Pseudomonadati > Pseudomonadota > Alphaproteobacteria > Hyphomicrobiales > Nitrobacteraceae > Bradyrhizobium > Bradyrhizobium sp. MOS001. Next base: position 336,238 of record NZ_SPVJ01000002.1, on the reverse strand, counting down.
AGAGCAGACGGCGCGCCTTGTCGAGATTGGCGTTGTCGGGCCAGCTGTTGAGCGGTGCGAAACGCTGCTGACCGGCACCGGCGCCACCGCGGCCGTCCGTGGTGCGATACGTGCCGGCGCTGTGCCAAGCCATGCGGATCATGAGGCCGCCATAGTGGCCGAAATCGGCGGGCCACCATTCCTGCGAGTCCGTCATCAGAGCCGTCAGGTCCTTGATGACGGCATTCAGGTCGAGCGACTTGAACTCCTTGGCATAGTCGAACTCCTTGCCCATCGGGTCGGACAGGGTGGAATTCTTGTGCAGCATCTCGATGCTGAGCTGGGTCGGCCACCAGTCGCGGTTCACGCGCGTGGGTTTTCCGCCCGAAAACGGGCACTTCGAAGTGTCATCCATGAATACCTCCTCTGGTGGCGTCGAACTCGCGCCTTTAACCAGGTAGAATTACTCTAGGCTTCGCATTCGATCAGGGGAAGTTGACTTTAATGATCGCTGCGATAGGATTTTCTGATGGCCAACGTGACGATGCGCCAGCTCAGATATTTCGACGCGCTGGCGCGTCACGGCCATTTCGGCCGCGCGGCGGAGGCAAGCTCGATCTCCCAGCCGGCCCTGTCGATGCAGATCAAGGAACTGGAGGAGGCGCTCGGCGGCCTGCTGCTGGAGCGCAGCGCCCGGCAGGTGGCGCTGACCCGGTTCGGCGAGGAACTCGCACCGCGCGTCCGCGACATCCTGCGCTCGGTCGATGAGCTCGGCGATTTCGCACGCGCCTCGCAGGACCGGTTTGCGGGCCGGCTGCGGATCGGCATGATCCCGACGATCGCGCCCTATCTGCTGCCGAAGATCACCAAGAATCTCACGCGCATGCATCCGGAGCTCGACATCCGCGTGCGCGAGACGATGACGCCGCGGCTGATCCAGGAACTGGTCGAAGGCCGGCTCGACACGGCCATCGTCGCACTGCCGGTGTCCGAGCCTTCGCTCACTGAAGTCGCGCTGTTCGATGAAAAATTCCTGCTGGTGCGGCCGGGCTCCGACGAAGGCACACCGGTGCCATCACGCGAGATGATGCGCGAGATGCGGCTGCTGCTGCTCGAAGAGGGGCACTGCTTCCGCGATCAGGCGCTGTCGTTCTGCAACATGCAATCGGCGCCGCCGCGCGAGATGCTGGATGCGAATTCGCTGTCGACGCTGGTCCAGATGGTCAGCGCCGGAATCGGCGTCACCTTGATCCCGGAAATGGCGGTGTCGGTGGAGACACGATCGGCCTCGGTCTCGCTGTCGCGCTTCCGCGATCCCGAGCCCTCGCGCACCATCGGCATGGTCTGGCGCAAGACCAGCCCGCTGGCGCGGCAGCTGCTGCAGATCTCCGAGGTGGTGTGCCTGTCGGCCGGCAAGGCGCGCCCGCGGCAAGCCACGCGCGGCCAACGTGGGTAGGCGGGAATTTTCCTGAATAGCCGGGATCATTCAAGCGAGCCCCCGCGCAAGGCGGCAGATCGAACTGAGAGCACCAATGTCTGATCCCGTCATCCGTCCCGCGCGCACCGACGAATATGACGAGATCGGCCGCGTCTGGATGGAAAGCTGGGTCTCCACCGGCCTCGCCGAGGCGAGCGAGTTCCTGCTGGCAAATCTGCGCGCACGCATCAGGCGCGAGATCGAGAACGGCTGGAGCCTGTTCGTGGCCGACGACAACGGCACGATCGCCGCCATGCTGGCGCTGCATCTGCCAAAACTCTATCTCGACATGCTTTTCGTCGGGCCCGCCTACCAGGGCCAATCGCTCGGACGGCAGTTGCTCGCCTTCACGCGCACGCAAATGCCGGATGAAATGTACCTGCGCTGCGTCCGCGAAAACGAAAGAGCCTGGCGCTGGTACGAGCGCGAAGGCTTTGTGTTCGAGAAGGAAGAGATCGAGCCCTCGAACGGGTTCGTGATGAAGTATTATCGGTGGAAGCGGCAGCGGCTCACCGGATAGACAGCGATCCCGGGCTGCAGCTTGCGGTTGTCACGATCCCACCCTAGTGTGGCGTATCCGATGACCTCCCGCCTCTGATCCTTGGAATCCATGTTTCGACTTGCTGCCCCGGTGCTCATCCTGCTGTCCTTCCTGACTTCGGCAGCAGCGCAAACCCCTCTCGCTCCCGCCGCTCAGACCGCACCATCGGCAAAGCCGACAGCCAAGAAAGCGACGACGAAGCCGAAGGCGGCGCCGAAGCCTGCGGAGGCGGCGACTGCCGGTCCTTGCGGCGTCGGCGTGATTGCGGGGACCGGGGACATCTTTGTCGTCCAGAAGATCGGTCTGACCGTGTTCGGCAACGACTATGCCGAAGTCCCGGTATCCTGGGGCCTTGACGATCTTGTCTTTGCGCGGGTGCGGGCCGCAGCAGGCAACACGCCGGTGCGACGGATCACTTACGCCAAGGGCGCACTCGATTCCTACTACCACCCCAAATCCGGCCTGTTTCGCAATCAGCGCGAGGAGCTGTCGAACCTGATCCGGCAGGTCGCGGGCAATGCCGGTTGCGAGCGCTATCTCGTCGTCATGCGCAGCGAAGGACAGCTTGACGGGACCAATCAGTCGCTCAGCGGCGTCGGCATCTTCAGCCGGGGTGTCGGTCTCATCTCCTACGCGTATGTCTTCGCCTATATCGGCGTGACATGGGTCGATGGCCGCACCTTCGAAATCATGAAGGGCCCCGCCGTGACGTTCGAAGGTGTCATGAAGCATATGGCAGACAACTTCGTTTCGAACGAGCTTTTGCAGAAGGTGGACAAGTCCATATTTCCGGAGACGGCCGCGGACTCCGCCAACAACACCGCCCTGCGCGACACCACGCGCGACTTCCTGACCAAACGGCTGGACAAGATCCTGCCGCCATATTTCGCGCAGTGACGATGCTGAAAGGAAGCCAAGCTCGTAAGAAAGCGACGATCAAGGCGATGCAGGCCTTCGCGATAATCGTCGCGGCTCATCTGCTCTCGACGGCGGGAGTCGGGGCCCAGGCTGCGTCAAAGACGAGCACGGCCAAGTCATCGAACGCGTCCCCAACGACACCAGCAGAGAGCGGCCCATGTCAGATCGGCGTCATCCCGATCGCCGGCGATCTCTTCATGATTAAGAACTTCGGTCCCCTGGAGTTCCTCGACAAATACTCGCGGGCCTCCGTGACCACGTGGGCACTCGACGACCTCGTCGTGTCCCGTGTTCGCGCGGCTGCGCCCGGCCGCTCCGTGCGTAGAATCTCCTACACAAGGGAAGAGTTGAAATCCGGTGGCCGGCGGGAGCAAAATCCGTTCTTCTACCGTGCCGAAAGAGACATCGCGGACTTCGTTCGGTTTCTCGCACCAAGACTCCGTTGCGAACGTTATGTCGTCGTGCACCGGCACGGCGGAACGCATCGCGAATACGGCATTGGAATCTCGCGGTACCCCTACGACGGATCCGTGCATCTCTACGCGATAATGTACATCCGTGTTTACGACGGCGGGACTTTTACGTTGATCAAGGAAGCGCAGGCCTTGATGACTGACGACACCTACGTCGACCGCTTGCTGCGCAATCCGCTTGGTGGACCATCGCGCGAGCTGGATCGGACAATGTTTCCGGAGAAGCCTGCGGATGTTGCCAATAATCCGGTACTGCGCGACGGCGTGCGCGCCATGCTGACGGCAAGTCTCGACAAGACATTGCCGCCCTTGCTCCGGCACTAGGACATCCTGCGCGCTGCTTGAGAACGCCACCGTCAACCGGTCGCGTTGACCAACATGTCGTTCGCGCAGCTGACCTCTTGCCTAGGCGTAGTGCGTTGCGAATACGCGGCAAACGCGCCATGAATTGCGCGCTGTTTACCTCTCGCCGATGAAAGGTCCGCTCCATGATCAAGCTCTATTGGTCGCCACGCTCGCGCTCGTTCACGACGCTCTGGCTGATGGAAGAGAGCGGGCTGCCCTATGAGCGCGTGCTGACCGACATCTCGACCGGTGCGCAGAAAGCGTCGGATTATTTGAAGGTGAATCCGATGGGCAAGGTGCCGGCGCTCAGCGACGGCGATGCCGCGCTCGGCGAAGCCGCCGCGATCTGCGCCTACATCGCCGACCGCTATCCCGACACGAAGCTGGCGCCTGCCGTGGCCGACCCGCGCCGTGCGCGCTATCTGCAATGGCTGTTCTTCTCGCCGGGCTGCATCGAGCCTGCCATCATCCAGATCTTCACCAAGATCGAGATCCCGACCTCGACCGCGGCCTGGGGCAGCGCGACACAGGTGTTCGACGTGCTGGAAGCTGCGCTCGCGAAGGGACCGTGGATCCTCGGCGAGGAATTTTCGGCCGCCGACATCACGGTCGGCTCCGGCCTGAACTTCGCGGTCCGCCTGTTCAAGATGGTGCCGTCGCGCCCGGCCTTCGATGCCTATCTCGCGCGCTGCATGGCGCGGCCGGCGTTCCAGCGGGCGGAAAAGATCGCGGCGGGGTGAGGCAAGCTCAGAACTCGTAGGGTGGGCAAAGCGGAGCGTGCCCACCGCGTCTCTCTGCGATCGAGGAGAGATGGTGGGCACGGCGCTCTGCGCCTTTGCCCACCCTACGAAATCACTCTGACGATTTCAAATCGTCGGGCCTCGGCATCAGGATGATGTTGTAGCCGGAATCGACATAGTGGATCTCGCCGGTCACACCGCCGGAGAGATCCGACAACAGATACAGCGCCGAGCCGCCGAGCTCGTCGAGCGTGACGCCGCGGCGGAGCGGCGAATGTTTCTGCATGAAACCGAACATCGCACGCGCCTCGCCGATGCCCGAGCCGGCGAGCGTACGGATGGGGCCTGCGGAGATCGCGTTGACGCGGATGCCGCGCGGTCCGAAATCGGAGGCGAGGTAGCGCACGGAAGCTTCCAGCGCCGCCTTGGCGACGCCCATCACGTTGTAATTCGGCATCGCGCGCTCCGAGGCGCCGAAGGTCAGCGTGATCATGCTGCCGCCCTCCGTCATCAGCTCGGCGGCGCGTTTGGCGACCTCCGTGAACGAGAAGCAGGAGATCACCATGGTGCGCGAAAAGTTCTCGCGGCTGGTGTCGGCGTAGCGGCCCTTCAGCTCGTTCTTGTCGGCAAAGCCGATGGCGTGGATGACGAAATCGAGCTTGCCCCATTTCTCGCGCAGCACGGCGAAGGTCGCATCAACGCTGGCGATGTCCTCGACGTCGCAAGGCAGCACCAATTCCACGCCGAGCTGCTCCGCCAATGGCTTGACGCGCTTGCCCAGCGCCTCGCCCTGGAAGGTGAAGGCAAGCTCGGCACCGTGGGCATGCAGCGCCTTCGCCATGCCCCAGGCGATCGAATGATCATTGGCGATGCCCATGATCAGACCGCGCTTGCCTTTCATCAGTCCTTCCATTGCCTCGTAACTCCACTATTCGATGTCATCGCCCGCGCAGGCGGGCGATCCAGTATTCCAGAGATGATCGTGATAGATCGAGAAGCCGCGGCGTACTGGATGCCCCGCCTTCGCGGGGCATGACAAAGTCCGTGCTCACACATCCAGCCGGCTGAACACCAGCGTGGCGTTGGTGCCGCCGAAGCCGAAGGAGTTCGACAGCACGGTGCCGATCTTGACGTTGTCGATGCGCTTGCGCACGATCGGCATGTCGGCAAACACGGGATCGAGCTCCTGGATGTGAGCGCTCTCGCAGATGAAGCCGTTGTTCATCATGAGCAGCGAGTAGATCGCCTCCTGCACACCGGTTGCGCCCAGCGAGTGACCGGTCAGCGCCTTGGTCGCCGAGATCGGCGGGCACTTCTCGCCGGCACCGAACACGCGGCGGAGCGCGTCGATCTCCGGCGGATCGCCTGCCGGCGTCGAGGTCGCGTGCGGATTGATGTAATCGACCTTGGTCTTCACCGTCGACATCGCCATGCGCATGCAGCGCTCGGCGCCTTCACCGGAGGGCGCGACCATGTCGTAGCCGTCCGACGTCGCGCCGTAGCCGACGATCTCGCCGTAAATGCGCGCGCCGCGCGCCTTGGCATGTTCGAGCTCTTCCAGCACCAGCACGCCGGCGCCGCCGGCAATGACGAAGCCGTCGCGGTTGACGTCATAGGGACGCGAGGCGGTGGCGGGCGTATCGTTGTACTTCGACGACATCGCGCCCATGGCGTCGAACAGCACCGAGAGCGACCAGTCCAGCTCCTCGCAGCCGCCGGCGAAAATGATGTCCTGCTTGCCGATCTGGATCGTCTCATAGGCGTTGCCGACGCAATGGTTCGACGTCGCGCAGGCCGAGGAGATCGAATAGTTCACGCCCTTGATCTTGAACCAGGTCGCGAGCGTCGCGGAGGCCGTGGACGACATCGCCTTCGGCACGGCAAACGGTCCGACGCGCTTCGGCCCCTTGGTGCGGGTGATGTCGGCGGATTCGACGATGGTGCGGGCCGACGGGCCGCCGGAACCCATGATGATGCCGGTGCGGATGTTGGAGATATCTTCGGACGACAGACCGGAATCCTGGATCGCCTGCTCCATCGCGATATGATTCCACCCCGCGCCCTGGCCGAGGAAGCGCATCGCACGCCGGTCGACGACCGTCGCAGGATCAATCGTCGGCGCACCTTGCACCTGCGAACGGAAGCCGAGTTCGGCATATTTCTCAGCCCGCGAAATGCCTGACTTCGCCTCGTGAAGGCTCGCAAGCACTTCCTGGGTGTTGTTTCCGATGGACGAGACGATACCCATCCCGGTGACCACAACCCGCCTCATGACAGCCTCGCCTAAATCATTGTCTTTCTTGGTGATGCGCTCAGCCCAGGCTCACGCCCTGCTTGAACAGGCCGACCTTCAGATCCTTCGCGCGATAGATAATCTGGTCATCGACCGAAAGCCATCCGTCGGCGATACCGAGCACCAGCTTTGAACGCATCACGCGCTTGATATCGATGTTGTACACAACCTTACGGGCCTCGGGCAGCACCTGGCCGCTGAACTTCAGCTCGTTCAGGCCAAGGGCGCGGCCGCGCCCTTCACCGCCGCTCCAGCCCAAATAGAAGCCGACCATTTGCCACAGCGCATCGAGGCCGAGGCAGCCGGGCATGACGGGATCGTTCTTGAAGTGGCAGCCGAAGAACCAGAGGTCGGGCTTCACGTCGAGCTCGGCCCGCACCATTCCCTTGCCGAACTCCCCGCCATTGTCGTTGATTTCCGCGATGCGGTCGAACATCAGCATCGGCGGCAGCGGCAGCTGGGCATTGCCCGGGCCGAACATTTCGCCGCGGCCGCATGCCAGCAGATCTTCGTATTCGTAGCCGTTGCGCCTGTTCAGCATGCGGAAGCCTCTGTTCAAATCCCGATTGAGCGGCGTTTCTGGCGAAAATGGGCCCCGTTTCGTTCGGAAAGCCGCGCCAATTCCCGTCATGAGGCGCGACTGCCACGAGCCAGGATGGACTGCGGGCCGGGCCTCAATGCCCGGCTGCGCCATAATCGGCCAAGCGGAACCGGGGGCTCTCTAACACAGGCATTTCGGGTGGCAAAGCGATCTCATGAAGGTAAAGTGACCACCTGCTCGCCCGGTTCCATTTCTCATTAGAACCTCTCTAGTTGCGAGAAACTTGCATCTGCATCTATCTGTCCATATATTGCATATAGATGCAGTGTCCACGCGTGCCCGAAATCTGGAAATGAGCGAGAATCCCGCGCCCCATCACGACGACGACGTCCATTCCGCCGGCCGCCAGCCGGCCTTGACCGGCTGCCCGTGGCACGACGTCAACGAAATGCTCCAGTCCGCGGGGCTTCGTCCGACGCGCCAGCGCATGGCGCTCGGCTGGCTCCTGTTCGGCAAGGGTGCTCGCCACCTCACGGCTGAAATGCTCTATGAGGAGGCGACGCTGGCCAAGGTGCCGGTGTCGCTCGCGACCGTCTACAACACGCTGAACCAGCTGACCGATGCCGGCCTGCTGCGCCAAGTCAGCGTCGACGGCACCAAGACCTATTTCGACACCAACGTCACCACCCACCACCATTATTACCTCGAGAACAGCCACGAGCTAGTCGATATCGAGGATCCGCATCTGGCGCTGTCTAAGATGCCGGAGGTGCCCGAGGGTTACGAGATCGCGCGCATCGACATGGTCGTGCGCCTGCGCAAGAAGCGCTGAAGATCGATCCAAAGCTGCTGAATTTGTCGTCATGGCCGGGCTTGTCCCGGCCATTGTCGTTTTACGCTGTCATTCCGGGATGGTCCGAAGGACCAGACCTCAGATGCGCAATTACGCATCGGGGAATCTCGAGATCCCGGGATGACCCTTCGGGTCAGTTGACCTGCTCGTCCGAATAAACGCCCCAGAGGCGCTCCTGCTGGATCCAGCCGTCAAAGCCGTTGCCGGTGACGCGACACCAGTTTGCAGTGCACTTCTTGACCTGCGTGACGACGCCGGCCTGGAGCTTGGCCGCAACCGCGCTGTCGAGATCGGCGCGGTCGTAGATCGGGGCGAGGTCGTCCTTGTGCTTCATGGTGACGACCGCAGTGCGGCGGCCCGACAGCAGCGAATGATAGACCCAGCCCTCAGCGCCTTCGGAATCGCGCACCCGGCGCCAGTTCTCGAACTCGGCGGTGATTTCGACCGGCAGGCCGGCGCGGGTGTAGACCCAGGCGACGTCATTGTCCTTGGTCGGGCCGGCGCGCACGTTCACATGATCCGATTTGAGGCTGACATAACGCGGCACCGGCAGGCCGCTCGCGGTCTGGGGGGTGCTGTCCTTCGCCGAATGCCCGGGGCTGACCGAGGCGCTCAACCAGGTGCAAACGAGCGCCATCACCGAACAAAAACGCCCCAACGCCATCAACCCGTCTCCTGTCGAGGGCCCCGCCACGCCGGGCCCTCACCCCAAAATCAGAACCTGCCGCGCAAGCCCCTCGCCCGTGTTCCCGAAGCCTTAACCCGTGGTTCTTGTCTTGGCCCGGCCTTCTGCTAGAGAGGACGGACACTTGAACAACCAGTTTGCCCCGATTTTCCGGTCGGAAATGTCGGGAGAGCTTGAAGGAAGCGCCGGGGACGACACGGCAAAGGCAGTGTCGAACAACCGGGTTAATGAGGCCTCAACGGCCGGCCTTTGGTAACAGAGGCGGCTTGCGGCGCCTCATGAGGGCATGACATGTCGGTGAAGAAAAAGCCCCTCGTGGTGGTGACGCGCAAGCTGCCGGACTCGATCGAGACCCGGATGCGCGAGCTGTTCGACGCGCGGATCAATCTCGAGGACACACCGATGTCGGCCGAGCAGATCGCTGAGGCCGCGCGCACCGCCGACGTGCTGGTTCCGACCGTCACCGACCACATCACCGCCGACATCGTCAACCAGCCCGACTGCAAGCTCCGCCTGATCGCCAATTTCGGCAACGGCGTCGACAATATCGACGTCGAGGCCGCGCATGCCCGCGGCATCACCGTCACCAACACGCCAAAGGTTCTGACCGAAGACACCGCCGACATGACCATGGCGCTGATCCTGGCGGTGCCGCGCCGGATGATCGAAGGCGCCTCGATCCTGACTGAAGGAAAGCCCTGGCCCGGCTGGTCACCGACCTGGATGCTCGGCCACCGCATCGGCGGCAAGCGTCTCGGCATCATCGGCATGGGCCGCATCGGCCAGGCGGTCGCGCGCCGCGCGCGCGCCTTCGGCCTCCAGATCCACTACCACAATCGCCGCCCCGTGGCGCCCAAGATCGCCGAAGAGTTAGGGGCGACCTATTGGGAAAGCCTCGACCAGATGCTGGCGCGGATGGACATCATCTCGGTGAACTGTCCGCACACGCCAGCGACCTATCATCTGCTGTCGGCGCGGCGGCTGAAGCTGATCCGCAAGGACGCCTACATCGTCAACACCGCGCGCGGCGAGGTGACCGACGAGGACACGCTGATCAAGCTGATCGAGGGCGGCGAGATCGGCGGCGCCGGCCTCGACGTCTACGAGCACGAGCCCGCGGTCAATCCAAAGCTGGTGCGGCTCGCCAAGGCCGGCAAGGTGACGCTGCTGCCGCATATGGGCTCGGCCACGATCGAGGGCCGCGTCGAGATGGGCGAGAAGGTGATCATCAACATCCGCACCTTCCTCGACGCGCACAAGCCGCCGGATCGCGTGCTGCCGAGCATGCTCTGAGGTTTATTTGCCGCGCGCTTCGTGCCTGCGCCAATCCGCGGCGAAATCGATGAAAGCGCGTAGCGCGGGCGGCGTCTGGCGGCGGCTCGGATAGTACAGGAACGGGCCCGGAAACGGCTCGCACCAATCTTCCATCAAGCTGACCAGCGTGCCGGACGTCACGGCGTCATGGACGTAGCCATCGAGCGTCGCCCAGATGCCGGCGCCGTCGAGCGCAGCGCGCATGGCGAGCCCCATGTTGGTCGAGATCAGCTTTGCGGGCGGATCGACCTTCACGATCTGGCCAGCCTTCTCGAACTCCAGATCATGCATGACGCCGCTCGAGTAGCGGGCGCGGATGCAGTCATGGTCGAGCAGATCTTTCGGATGCTTCGGCTTGCCGCGGCGCGCGATGTACGCAGGCGATGCGACGACGACATAGCTCTGCTGACCGCTCAGCGGGATCGCCACCATGTCCTGCGCGAGGTGCTCGCCATAACGCACGCCGGCATCGTAGCCCGCGCTGACGATGTCGACGAAGCCGCTTTCGGAAACGATGTCGAGATCGACCTGCGGGTAGGTCGCGAGAAACGGCCCGACCATCGGCGCCAGCACGAGGTCCACCGCCGGCGGCGGCGCGTTGATGCGCAGGCGGCCCGAAGCCACCTCGCGCAGGCCGCGGACCTGATCCAGGGCATCGCCGACATCGCGCAGCGCCGGAGCGATGCGGGATAGCAGCAGCTCGCCCGCCTCGGTCAGCGCGACGCTGCGGGTGGTGCGGTTCATCAGGCGGACGCCAAGGCGCTCCTCCAGGTCCCGCAGCCGCTGGCTAAGGCTCGACACCGACACGCGAATTTCAATCGCCGCACGCCGGAAATTGCGGGTGCGGGCAACCGCCACGAAGACGTCGAGATCACGCAGATCGGGCTCGGCCATTGTTCGTTATGATGAACAAGCCATACTGGATTGTCCAGCTTATCGGCCTAATCGGTCAGGCGCATATCTGGCCTCGTCACGCGGCACAATCAGCCTGCCGCCTTTTCGAGGAGAACCATCATGGAACAGCGCAAACTCGGTTCAACCGGCCCGACCGTCTCCGCCCTTGGTCTCGGCTGCATGGGCATGTCGGAGGTCTATGGCCCCGCCGACCGCGGCGAAAGCATCGCCACGGTCCATGCGGCGCTCGATGCCGGCATCACACTGCTGGACACCGGCGATTTCTACGCCATGGGCCACAATGAAATGCTGGTGCGTGAGGCCCTGAAGGATGTGTCGCGCGACAAGGTGCAGATCAGCGTGAAGTTCGGCGCGCTGCGCGGTCCCGCCGGCGAATTCTCCGGCATGGACACAAGGCCAGCCGCGACCAAAAACTTCCTGGCTTATTCGCTGCAGCGCCTCGGCACCGATTACATCGACATCTACCGTCCGGCGCGTCTCGATCCCAACGTTCCCATCGAGGAGACGATCGGCGGCCTCGCCGATCTCGTGAAGGCCGGCTACATCAGGCATATCGGCCTGTCCGAGGTGGGCTCCGACACCATCCGCCGCGCGCACGCCGTGCATCCGATCGCCGATCTCCAGATCGAATATTCGTTGATCGAGCGCGGCATCGAACGCGACATCCTCAAGACCTGCCGCGAGCTCGGCATCGGCATCACGGCCTACGGCGTGCTGGCGCGCGGCCTGATCAGCGGCCATTGGTCGAAGGACTCCGGCAAGACCGGCAGGGATTACCGGCCGATGACGCCGCGCTTCCAGGGCGCAAATCTCGACGCCAATCTCGCGCTGGTGGAATCCCTGCGGGCGATCGCCACAGAGATCGGCGCAACGCCGGCGCAAGTTGCGATCGCCTGGGTAGCGGCGCAGAGCAAAGAGATCATACCGCTGGTCGGCGCACGCACGCGCAACCGTCTCAACGAAGCGCTCGGCGCGGCGAAGGTAACGCTGACGCCGGCGCATCTCGCGGCGCTTGCAAAAGCATTTCCGCCCGACGTCGCTTCCGGCACGCGCTACGCGGCCGAGCAGATGGCGCATCTCGACAGCGAGAAGCCGGCCACGCGGTAGCGGCGGCGATCAGGTGCGATGGGCGCTGAGGTCAGTGATGACAGGCCCATCGCCGTTGAGCGGATTGGCCGGATCGCGCGCGTAGCGCAGCGTCTCGAAGCGCATCGCGCGCGCATCGATCATCAAGAGGCGGCCGACGAGGCCGTCGCCGAAGCCGACGATCTCGCGGATCGCCTCCAGCGCCATCATCGAGCCCATCACGCCCGCAAGCGCGCCCATGACGCCGGCCTCGGCGCAGGCCGGCACGGTGCCGGGCGGCGGCGCTTCCGGAAACAGGCAGCGATAGGTCGGATTGAACACGCCCTGCTCATTCTTCTCATGCGCGCGGATGGTGGTGAGCGAGCCGTCGAACGTGCCGAGCGCCGCCGTGATCAGCGGCCGCTTCGCGAAGAAGCAGGCGTCCGAGACCAGATAACGCGTCGAGAAATTGTCGGAGCCGTCGAGCACGAGATCGTAGTCTCCGATCATGCTCAGCGCATTGTCGGCATTGAGCCAGGTGGCGTGGCCGACGAAGCGGACATGCGGATTGAGCGCGGAGATCCGCTCGGCCGCGCTCTCGACCTTGTGCCGGCCGATATCGGGCGTCGTATGGATCACCTGGCGCTGGAGGTTTGACAGCGAGACCACGTCGTCATCGACCACGCCGAGCGTGCCGACGCCGGCGGCCGCCAGATACATCAGCGCGGGCGCGCCGAGCCCGCCGGCGCCGATCACCAGCACGGAGGCCCGCTTCAGCGCAGCCTGGCCCGGCCCGCCGACGTCGCGCAGCACTATATGCCGGGCATAGCGTTCAAGTTCGTCCGGGCTCAGCATCGTCGTCCTTCGTACCTCTCGCCCCTCATGATGAGGCGGCGCAACACCTGAACCACCCCAACATTGTTCGCGACCAACGAGATGTGCTTCAATGGTAGCACGTTCAATGGGCTGGCTGGATTTGTCATGAGATCGATGCTTGCGGCAACACTGATGTTCGCGGCTGCCACAGGCGCTAGCGCCCAGATGACGACACCAGAGATCCCCGGCACCAAGCCGAAGCCGGTCCAGACCGTGCCGATCCGGCCTCCCGCACTGCAGACGCCGTCGGCGACGGCCGATGCGATGGCGCAGGCGGAACGGCTGTCGCTCCAGTCCGACCTCGCCTGGGTCGGCCAATATAACGGCGCCATCACCGGCGACGTCAGCGCGCGCATGGTCGAGGCGATCAAGGACTATCAGAAGGCCAAGGGCGGCAAGCCGACCGGCGTGCTCAATCCGCAGGAGCGCGCCGCGCTCGCCGAGACCGCGCGGCGGAAGCAGGAGAGCGTCGGCTGGAAGATCGTGATGGAGCCGACCAGCGGCGCCCGGCTCGGTATCCCCGGCAAATTGGTGCCGCAGCAGGCGACCGATGCCAACGGCTCGAAATGGACTTCGCCGACCGGCACGGTGCAGGTGCTGCTGAGCCGCCGCAAGGAAGCCAACCCGACCACGGCGAAACTCGCCGAGCTGGAGAAGGAGCCGTCGGGGCGCAAGGTCGACTACACCGTGGTGAAGCCCGACTTCTTCGTACTATCGGGATTGCAGGGCCTCAAGAAATTCTACGTGCGAGGCACCTTTAAGGGCGACGAAGTCCGCACCATGACGATCCTCTACGACCAGGCGACGGAGAACACCGTCGAGCCGGTCGTTATCGCGATGTCGAGCGCGTTCAATGCGTTTCCGACGGGACCGCAGGCCGGGCCGCCGCCGCGCAAGACCGTCGAATACGGCACCGGCATCGTCGTCAGCGACGACGGTGCGATTGTCACCGACCGCCTCGTCACCGATAACTGTCTCGCGATCACCATTGCCGGCTATGGCAGCGCCGACCGTCTCGCCGAGGACAAGGAGCACGATCTCGCGCTCCTGCACATCTACGGCGCGCGCGGCCTGAAGCCGCTCAGCCTCACCGGCGGTACAGCGAAGACGAGCGTCGATGTCATCGGTATTGCCGATCCGCAGAGCCAGGGCGGAGCTGCGGGCGTGTCGAGCCTCAAGGGCGCGCTGGCGCCGGTCACAGCAAGCGATTCCGCGCTTTCCCCTCCTCCGGCGGTCGGCTTCTCCGGCAGCCCGGCCATCGACGGCGATGGCAAATTCGCCGGCGTCGCGCTGTTGAAGCCGGCGATGGTCGCGGGGCCCGCGACATCGGTGCCGGCGTCGCAGGCGGTGATGGTGTCTGCAGAAGCGGTGCGTAATTTCCTGAAGGCGAACGATGTCACGGCGAACGGCACGTCGACGGATGCGAAGGCGGCCGTCGTCCGCGTGATCTGCGTGCGGAAGTAGGCGAGAGAGAATAACACTTCTCTCGTGTCCCGGACGCGGTGCGGAACGCAATGCCCTCTCCGTTGAGCCACGCAGCTCCTACACGGTCTCACGTGCTCTTTGGCGAAGGTCCCAGATTTTCGAGGGGCGCGGTCAGCCTGCATGTAAGCCCGGCTGCGCCATACGAAACGTCAACGGAACCGCTGAAATCGTCCTTCAGCACCCGGGAAATCAGCCTGGAGCCAAAGCCTGTGCCGACGGGTTTCGATACGGACGGACCGCCAATCTCCTGCCAGACAAAGACAAATTTTGACTCGCCATCCTGAGCCTCGGTTGACCATGTAATCGATACGCAGCCTCCCGCTACGGTCAGAGCGCCGTACTTCGAAGCGTTGGTCGCGAGCTCGTGGAGCGCCAATGACAGAGCCAGCGCTTGTCGAGATTTCACGACGAGTGGAGGACCCGAGACGATGAAGCGGCCTTCGCCTGTCCGATAAGGTGCAAGAGCAGTGCCGATCACATCGTGGAGTGGCGCGGCCGCCCAATTTGATGCGGTCAGCAGATCCTGCGCTCGTCCAAACGCGCCGAGCCGTGCCTGGTACTTTTCGAGATCGGCTTTGCTCGTCGGGTCACGAAATGTCTGGGCAGCTACCGCGCTCAACACTGCGAGCGTGTTCTTGACGCGGTGCTTCAGCTCCTCATTGATGAGGTTCAGCGCTTCCCTTGCCATATGCTCGGACGTGACATCCCTGCAGACGACAAGCACGCCGCCCACCTTGCCTTCAAGATCAATTGGACCAAAGCTGTACGTCCACCAAACGTCCTCGCGGCGCCCGTGACGGGTCACCGGCACCAGCTGGTCCTCATTCCAGGTCGCCCCCTTGCCCGACATGACGTACTCGATCTGGGGACCAATGATGTCCCAGATCTCGGCCCAACACTCACGGCCGCGCGCGCCCAAAGCGCTTGGGTGCCTTTCCGGCCCCATCGTCTCCCGGTATGCATCGTTGTAGAACTGGATGAGTTCTGGTCCCCACCAAATGAACATCGGGTGCCGCGAGGTCAGAACGAGCCGCACTGTAACTCGAAGACTTTGGGGCCAAGTGTCCGGAGAGCCCACGGATGTGCTTGACCAGTCAAACGCTCGCGTCAAAGAGCCCATCTCGCCGCCGCCGGCCAGGAAGTCGCCGCTTATATCGCCGCCCATACGCACAGCCTTACTCAGACGCTGATCGACGAGCCTGCCGCCAGTGTTCCGCACCCTACATTGCCGAACTTGTGCCGTCATCTGCGCGGATCGGGCCGCATAGGCGACATCTGCCTCGCACCGAAAAATACCGCGGAGGTTCGAAAACCGCGAACCGCTGGATTTGCGGTCGCGACACCTGCCGGCGATTGGACGACGTCAGTTGTACAAGAGGTACGAGCGCACCGTCCTTGTGAATGCGCGGTCAGCTCAACCTGAACCTGACACCGCTCCGCGCAAGCCCTCCAGAGATCCCGACCGGCGTGCCGTCCGCGCGCCAGCAGGCGGCGCCGGTCATGCTGCCGTCGTCGTGGAAGGCAATGCCGTTCATGCCGCCCGCCACCGTCGCGACGGGCTGCACCTTGTGGCCGAGGCCCGCAAGCTTCGCGCGCACGGCCTCCGGCACCTTCTGCTCGACTTCGAGCGTGTTGCCTTCGGTCCAGATGCGCGGCGCCTCGACCGCTTCCTGCAGGCTCATGCCGTGGTCGATCAGATTGACCAGCGCCTGCATCGCGCTGGGGAAGATGCGCTTTCCCCCGGGCAGGCCGAGCGCATAGCGCAGCTTGCCGCCGCGCAGCGCCATCATCGGCGACATCGAGGTGGTGACGCGCTTGCCCGGCGCCAGCGACAGCGCGTGGCCGGGGCGCGGATCGAACAGGTTCATGTAGTTGTTGGCGATGGCGCCCAGGCCCGGGATCATGATCTTGGCGCCAAAGAGATTGTTGATGGTCTGCGTGGTCGCGACGACGTTGCCAAACGCGTCCGCCGCGGTCATGTGCGTGGTGTGCGCGCCTTCGAGCTGCGAGACGCCGGCGCCCCAGGCCTGCGCCCGCGCCGGATCGATGGCGCGGCGGCGTTCGTCGGCATAGGCCTTCGACGTGAGCTTCTCTACAGGCACGCCGACATAATCAGGGTCGCCGCTGGCGGCCGCACGGTCGGCGAAGGCGATCTTCAGGACTTCGGCGAGATAGTGGATGGTCTCTGATGTACCGAAGCCGAGATCTCCGATGTCATAGCCCTCGAGAATGTTCAGCATCTGCGCGATGTGGACGCCGGAGGCCGCGGGCGGCGGCGGGCCAAGGATAGTCCAGCCGCGATAGTCGGCGCGGATCGGTTGCCGTTCAACGGTCTTGTAGCCGGTGAGATCGTTGCGGCGGATGAAGCCGCCGGTCTTCTCCATGTAGTCGACGAGGATGTCACCAAGCGGCCCCTCGTAGAGCGCGGTCTCGCCGTGGTCGGCGATGGTGCGGAGCGTCTCGGCATATTCGGCCTGCACCACGCGTTCGCCGACCTTGAGCGGCTCGCCATCAGGCAAATAGATCGCCGCAATCGGCTTGTCCTTGCGCATCTCGGCGGCGCTCTCGCTGATGCATTCGTGCAAATATGGCGTCGCCGCATAGCCGCGCGCGGCATGCTTGATCGCGGGCTGCATCACGTCGCCAAGCGACATGGTGCCGAACCGGCGCAGCGTCTCGCACCAGGCTTTCAGCGAGCCCGGCGTGGCGACCGCCTTCGGGCCGTTGAGGTTCTCGTTGCCGACGGTGTCGAACACGTCATGCGCCGCGCCCGGCGCGGAGGTGTAGGTGGTGTCGCGCACCGCGGCGGGCACGGTGCTCTGCCCATCGATGAAACGGTGGCTGCCGTCAGCCAGACGTATATGCGCCATGCCGCCGCCGATGATGCCGACCATCATCGGCTCGACCACGGTCAGCGTGAACAGGGTCGCGATCGCGGCGTCGATGGCGTTGCCGCCCGCGGCCAGCATCTCGGCGCCGGCGCTTGAGGCCAGCGGATGGTTGCTGACCACCATGCCGCGGCTCGAGACCGCCGGCATCTTCTGGCATTCAAAGATCGTTGCCGTCCGGTCGCGCCAGTTTCCGCCCATGCCGCCTGCCCCTTTTATTCACGGCGGCAAGCACATCATACGCGCGATGACGGGTCCAGTATTGGTACGGATTAGCTGGCATTCCCGATTCTGCCATCATCGTTACCGTTGATTCGGACATCCGCGGTCCCCTTTGGATCGGGCAGGGCACGTCCTGAGCGAGTAGAGCTCAGCATCGAGAAGCGATGCACGTTCGCGTGGCGTTACCCCACAGACCCAAGCATTCCAAAGGATTCAACTTTCCATGCACACGATCGTACTGGCCACCCAAAAGGGTGGCAGTGGCAAGAGCACGCTTGCCATCGGCCTCGCGCTGGCGGCCAAGCAGGCCGGCTTCACCGTCCGCCTGATCGAAACCGACCCCCAGGGTACCCTGTCCAACTGGCTGCGTCGCCGCCACGCTGACGATCTCGTCGTCGAGCCGATCTATCACGCGGCCGACATCGCGCCGCGCCTGAAGATGCTGGCCGACAGCGGCTTGCAGCTCGCGATCGTCGACACCGCGGCCGGCCTCAGCGCCGCGACCACCGCCGCGATCCGCCATTCCGACCTCTGCCTGATTCCCGCTCGCCCGAGCGTTGCCGACATCGAGGCGACCGTCTCGACGCTGAGCGTCGCGCGCGCCTGGAAGCGGCCCTACGGCTTCGTGCTGAACCAGGCGCCGATCCGCGGCCAGCGCATCGACAACGCCGCCAACACGCTCGCCGAGGAAGCAGCGCTCGATCTCGCCGAGGTGCTCGCGCGCCCGCTGATCGTGATGCGCAACGACCACCAGGACTCACTCGCGAGCGGCCTCGCCGTCAGCGAATTCGCGCCGAACGGCAAGTCGGCGGACGAGATCCGCGGCCTCTGGCGCTGGATCGAGACCCGTCTCGAGCTCGAAGCCACGACCAACGTCCTGATCGACCAGGTCATCTCGGTCGCGGACGGGATGCTGCACGTCGCCGCCGAACACGCGGCGGACGAGACCACGACACTGGCGTCCTGAGCGGGGCGATCGCTCGGACGACAGGCGGCCTCTTCACTTATCCGGTTGAAGAGCCCAAGCGACGAATCAATCCGGCCACCAGCCCGGCCGGATTGCTTCGCTTCGCGTTTTTTCAGGCGAGCAACCATCCTCTTCGTCATTGCGAGCGCAGCGAAGCAATCTAGAGTCTTTCCGCGGAGGGATTCTGGATTGCTTCGCTGCGCTCGCAATGACGGCGTGGTGGGGTCGTCGCCTTCGCCGAGACTCACGGCCTATCGGCGGCAGGCCCGATCTTCACTTCTGACATTTCTGACACCAGAAGGTGGAGCGCCCGTTCTGGGTGAATCGCTTCACGGTGCCGCCGCACCCTGGCGTCTTGCAGGTCTCGCCCTCGCGGTCATAGACCTTGAAGGAGTGCTGGAAATAGCCGAGTTCGCCCGAGGTCTGGCGATGGTCGCGCAAGCTGGAGCCGCCGGCCTTGATCGCGTCGTTCAGCACGGTGTGAATGGCACTCACCAACCGCTTCGCATGATCGGTCGGCTCGCCGCCGCCGACACCCTTGCGACCCTTGGTCGCGAGTGTCGCGGCAATGCGGCGCGGTGACAGATGCGAGCGATGCAGCGCTTCGCAGACATAGATGTTGCCGAGCCCGGCGACCACGCGCTGGTCGAGCAGCGCGGCCTTCAGGCTCGTCGTCTTGCCCTCGCACGACCGCGCCAGCATCGCAGCATCGAATTCGTTGCCGAGCGGCTCGGGACCGAGGTCGCGCAGCAGTGGCTCGTCCTCAAGCGCGTTGCGCGCGATCACTTTCATGTAACCGAAGCGGCGCGGGTCGTTGAACACGATGTCGGCGCCGGAGGACATCCGAAACAGCACGTGGTCGTGCGTGGAGTCCTTGCCACGCGGGTAGTGAAACTCGCCCGGCGCGGCCTCGTTGTCCGGCTTGATGACGCGGAACGAGCCCGACATGCCCAGATGCATCAGCAGCACGTCGCCGGAGGCGAGATCGGCCATGAGATATTTTGCACGGCGGCCAAGCCCCGTGACGACCTGCCCCTGGAGCCGGGCCACGAAATCGGGCTGGAAGGGAAAGCGCAGATCCGGCCTGCGGGCCTCTGCGACGAGGATTTTCGCACCCTCCATGACGGGCTGAAGGCCGCGGCGGACGGTCTCGACTTCGGGCAATTCAGGCATGGTCAGGCATTCACCTTATGAGGGCGGTGTGATAGCGCCATTGCGGCGGCCGCGCTATGGTCCGCCCAGTGGAGTGGAGTAATGGATCGGCCGGGCGAAACCACGCATTTTGGCTTCAGGGACGTTCCCCTGGGGGACAAGCAGACGCTGGTGAACGATGTGTTTCACAGCGTGGCGTCGCGCTATGACTTGATGAACGACCTGATGTCCGGTGGCCTGCACCGGGTCTGGAAGGACATCATGATCACCGCGCTCAACCCGCCGCGGGGTGACCGGCCGTTCGCGCTGCTCGACGTTGCCGGCGGCACCGGCGACATCTCGTTCCGCGCTGCCAAGGCGGCAGGTCCCGGCTTCCATGCCACGGTGTGCGACATCAACGCCGAGATGCTGGCCGTGGGCCGCGAGCGTGCCGCGAAGCGGCATCTCGACACCCAGGTCGATTTCGTCGAGGGCAATGCCGAAGCGCTCGCCTTCGCGGACCGCAGCTTTGACGCATATACGATCGCTTTCGGCATTCGCAATGTGCCGCGGATCGACCTGGCGCTGCGCGAGGCCTATCGCGTGCTGAAGCCCGGCAGCCGCTTCCTGTGCCTGGAATTCTCCACCGTCGAGATGCCTGGGCTCGACCGGATCTATGACCTGTTCTCGTTCAAGGTGATCCCGCCGCTCGGCCGCATGGTCACGGGCGACGCCGAGTCCTACCAGTATCTCGTCGAATCGATCCGCAAGTTTCCGAAACCCAACGCCTTCGCCGACATGATCCGCGACGCCGGCTTCGCCCGCGTCGGCTGGCAGACATTGTCCGGCGGCATCGTCGCACTGCATTCGGGCTGGCGTTTGTGATTTCTTCCATTACCCACATTTCGCGCCTGATCCGCGCCGCGTTCGTGTTTGCGCGCGAGGGCGTGTTCGGTTCCGTCGATCCGACCCTAGTGCCGCCGCCAGGGCAACTCGCGCTGAAGCTTGCGCGCCTCGTCGAACGGCGCGGTCCAAAGCACGGACCACGGCTGACGCGCGCGCTGACCCGGATGGGCCCAGCCTATCTCAAGCTCGGGCAGTTTCTGGCCACGCGTCCCGACGTCGTCGGCGTCGTCATGGCGCGTGATCTGGAAAGCCTCCAGGATCGCTTGCCGCCGTTTTCGCAAGCCGAAGCGGAAGCCGCGATCGCGAGCTCGCTGGAGCGTCCGCTCAAGGACGTGTTCGCGAGCCTCGGCCCGCCGGTCGCCGCCGCCTCGATCGCGCAGGTGCATCGCGGCGAGGTGTCGCGCGACGGTGTCCGCAGGCCTGTCGCGGTGAAGGTGCTGCGGCCGAACGTGGCCTCGCGATTCCGCCGCGATCTCTCCGATTTCTTCTACGTCGCGCACAAGGCCGAGACCTATTCGAGCGAGGCGCGGCGTCTGCGCCTGATCGAAGTCATCAACACCATGTCGCGCTCGGTCGCGATGGAGATGGACCTGCGGCTGGAAGCGGCTGCAATGTCGGAGATGGCGGAGAACACAGGCGACGATCCTGATTTTCGCGTGCCGACCGTCGACTGGGACCGCACCACGCACAACGTGCTGACAATGGAGTGGATCGACGGCATCGCGCTGAACGATCACAAGCGCCTGGCAGAGGCGCAGGTCGACCTGCCCGATCTCGGCCGCAAGGTGATCCAGAGTTTTCTGCGCCACGCGCTGCGCGACGGCTTCTTCCACGCCGACATGCATCCCGGCAACCTGTTCCTAGATGACGCCGGCCGTCTGGTCGCGGTGGATTTCGGCATCATGGGCCGGCTCGGGATGAAGGAGCGGCGCTTCCTCGCCGAGATCCTGCTCGGCTTCATCACCCGCGATTATCGCCGCGTCGCTGAGGTGCATTTCGAGGCGGGCTATGTGCCGGCGCACCACTCGGTCGAGAACTTTGCGCAAGCGATCCGCGCCATCGGTGAACCCATTCACAACCGCACGGCGGAAGAGATCTCGATGGCGCGGCTGCTGACGCTGCTGCTCGAGGTCACCGGTCTGTTCGACATGACGACGCGGCCCGAGCTGATCCTGCTGCAGAAGACCATGGTGGTCGTCGAGGGCGTGGCGCGCGCCTTCGATCCCAAGCTCGACATCTGGAAGGTCGCCGACCCCGTGGTGCGCGAATGGATCGAGCGCAATCTCGGCCCGCTCGGCCGGGTGCAGGGCGCGCTCTCCGGCGGCAGCGACCTCGCCCGCGTGCTGATGCGCCTGCCCGACATCGCGCAGCGCTCGGTCGCGGTGCTCGAGCAGCTCGAGACCATGACGCGGGAAGGCATCCGGCTGTCGCCGGAGAGCATCGCCGCGATGGGGCGCAGCGAAGGCCGCAAGAACCGCTGGCGCACCGTGGCGCTCTGGATCATCGCCGCCACCTTCATCGGAATCCTGATCGCCGTCCGGAATCTGTGATTGCACTGCAATCACGGAAACGATAGCATCGCTATCATTCCGTGCTGGAGGGGCGTCATGGCAAGCCTGACCATCCGCAAGCTCGACGAGGGCGTCAAAACCTATTTGCGCCTGCGCTCGGCCAGGAACCGCAGGTCGGTCGAGGAAGAGGTCCGGGTCATCCTCGGGGAGCTGATCGAGGGCCGCGAGGAGCCGCTGACGCCGTTTGCGCTGCCGCCGGCCCAGTCCACCGCCCCCACGCCGCAACGGACCGGCGCCCTCCCCGAGGCCAGCGTCACCCTGATCATCGGGGGCGGGATCGCGGCCTATAAGTCGCTCGACCTGATCCGCCGGCTCAAGGAACGCCGGATCGAGGTCCGTTGCGTCCTGACCAAGGCGGCGCAGCATTTCGTCACGCCGCTGGCCGTGAGCGCGCTGTCGCATGAGCGCGTCTACACTGACCTGTTCGACCCCCAGAGCGAGTTCGACGCCGGGCACATCCGCCTGGCGCGCGACTGCGACCTGATCGTCGTCGCGCCCGCGACCGCCGATCTCCTGGCGAAGATGGCCAATGGCCATGCCGATGATCTCGCCAGCGCCATCCTGCTTGCGACCAACCGCAAGGTCCTGCTGGCGCCGGCGATGAACCCACTGATGTGGAACAATGCGGCGACCCGCCGCAACGTGACGCAGCTTCAGCGTGACGGCGTGGTCCTGATCGGCCCGAATTCCGGCGAGATGGCGGAGGCAGGCGAAGCCGGAATCGGCCGCATGTCCGAGGCGATCGAGATCGCCACCGCCGCCGAGCGCCTGCTACGGCCGCCGGTGCCGCGCCCGCTCGCCGGCAAGCGCGTGCTGATCACCGCAGGTCCCACCCACGAGCCGATCGACCCGGTGCGCTACATCGCCAACCGCTCCTCCGGCAAGCAGGGCTTTGCCATCGCCGCCGCCGCGCAGGCTGCCGGCGCCGAGGTGATTTTGGTCAGCGGCCCGGTCGATCTCGGCGATCCCCCGGGCGTGACGGTGAAGCGCATCGAATCAGCCCGGCAGATGCTGGAGCAGGTGCAGGCGGCGCTTCCCGCCGACATCGCGATCTTCGCGGCCGCGGTCGCCGACTGGCGGGTCGCCAGTGAGGGCGAGCAGAAGCTGAAGAAGACCTCGGCCGGCATGCCACCGCTTCAGCTGGTCGAGAATCCCGACATCCTCGCCACGATCTCGAAGCTGACCGACCGGCGCCCGCCGCTGGTGATCGGCTTTGCCGCCGAGACCGAGCACCTCATCGACAACGCCAAGTCCAAGCTGGCCCGCAAGGGCTGCGACTGGATCGTCGCCAACGACGTCTCGCCGGCGACCGGCGTGATGGGCGGCGACCGCAACACCGTGCATCTGATCAGTCGCAAGAATGGTGAGGAGGACGGCGAGATCGCAGTTGATTCCTGGCCGGTGATGACCAAGGAACAGGTCGCCATCGAGCTGGTCGCGCATGTTGCAAAGAGCGTGACCGACAAATCCCGGGAGCCGGCATCTTGAGCACGAAAGTCACGGTCGAACTGCAGCAACTGGCCCACGCCGAAGGCCTTCCGCTGCCGGCCTATCAGACCTCCGAAGCCGCCGGCCTCGACCTGATGGCCGCAGTTCCCGACAGCGAGCCGCTGACGCTCGCTGCCGGCCAATATGCGCTGGTGCCGACGGGCCTCGCGATCGCGCTGCCGCCCGGCCACGAGGCGCAGGTGCGGCCGCGCTCGGGCCTTGCCGCCAAGCACGGCGTCACCGTGCTGAACTCGCCCGGCACGATCGATGCGGACTATCGCGGCGAGATCAAGGTGATCCTGATCAACCACGGCGCGGCGCCCTTCGTGGTCAAGCGCGGCGAGCGCATCGCGCAGATGGTGATCGCGCCGGCGGTGCAAGCCGCGCTGGTTCCCGTGGCGACATTGTCCGCGACCGATCGCGGCGCCGGCGGCTTCGGCTCGACCGGCCGCTAACACACGGCAGCTCCAGCCGAATCACCCGAAGAACTACGAGGATTGGAACCGCGCGCCCGGCATTTTTGTGGGACCGCCTTTGCGTTCACGATCTGGACTCTTACCGCTGGAGTCACGGTGGGGGTATTGTCGTTTGATTCGCGCGCGACGGGGGTCGCCGCGCGCAAATTCGTGCGATCTGGGGCAACTATGTCAGGCGTGATCGTGTCGATGCGTCGGACGCTGCTGTCGTGCACATCGTTGGCGCGCAACGGCTTGTTGGGAGGCGCTCTCGCGGCGCTGCTGCCGGCTGCGCCGGCTGAGGCTGCCGACCTCGTCGACACACTTTCCATAATGCTGGACTTCAACCGGCAGGAACTCGCGGTGCTGGCCACCGCGCTCGCGCTGCTCGGCTTCTCGGTCGTGGCCGCGATCCTGTTGATGCGCACGCGCGTGCGCACGGCGAACAACGAGGCGCGGCTGCGCGCGCGGATCGGGGAGCTGCAACTCCAGTCCGATCGCTTCGGCGCGCTGCTGTTCGCCGAGCCGCAGATCCTGATCTCGTGGCCGGCCGGCGACAATCGCGCGCAGATTTCCGGCGACATCTCCATGGTGCTGCCGCGCGATTCCTCCCCCCAGCGCGTCCTCGCGTTCGGAACGTGGCTGCCGCCGGAACCTGCGCTCCAAATGGATCACGCGGTCGATGCGCTACGTGACCGCGGCGACGGGTTCCAGCTGACGCTGACCACCGCGCACGGCCACACGCTGGAGGCCATCGGCCGCGCCATCGGCGGCCAGGCCATTGTCAGGATTCGCGAACTCTCCGGTCTCCGGCGCGATCTGGCCGAGACCAATCTGCGTTACAAGGCCCTCGCCGACGAGACCGAGATGCTGCGCGGCTTTGCCGCCGCCGCGCCCTGGCCTATCTGGGCCAAGGCCGAGAACGGCGCGCTGAGCTACGCCAATCCGGCCTATGTGCGCGCGACCGAGGCAAGCAGCGTCATCGACGCCCAGCAGCGCAAGCTCGAGCTGCTCGACAGTGCCGACCGGACCGCGATGGAGCGGGGCCTGAAGGACGCGGCCAGTTTCACCTCGCGGCTGCCGATCGTGATCGGCGGCGAGCGGCGCATCTACGACGTCCGCGCGGTCAATGTCGGCAGCGGCAATGTCGGCGTCGCCATCGATGCCAGCGAGGCGGATGCGCTGAGCTCGGCGCTCGTGCGGATGGCGGAGGCGCATCGGCGCACGCTGGACCAGCTCTCCTCGGGCGTTGCCGTGTTCGACGGCCAGCGACGGCTCGCCTTCTACAACGATTCCTACCGCCGGCTGTGGGACCTCGACCGCATCTTCCTCGACGCCAATCCCGACGATTCCAGCGTGCTCGACCAGCTCCGCGCAGCGCGCAAGCTGCCGGAGCAGCCGGACTTCCGCGCCTGGAAGGCCAAGCTGCACGAGGCCTATCGCGCGGTCGAGGCCGCCAAGGACACCTGGTACCTGCCCGACGGCCGCGCGCTCTCCGTCGTCACCACGCCGAATCCGGAAGGCGGCGTCACCTATCTGTTCGACGACGTCACCGAAAGCCTCGAGCTCGCCCGCCGCTTCGACGGCATGATCCGCGTCCAGCGCGAGACGCTGGACAGCCTCGCCGAGGGCGTCGCCGTGTTCGGCAGCAACGGCAGGGCGCAGCTGTTCAACCCGGCCTTCGTCCGGATGTGGAAGCTGTCGAGCGACGCCATGCGCGACGAGCCGCACATCCAGACGGTCGAAGGCTGGTGCCATCAGCTGTTCGACGACCCGCAAGTCTGGCGGCAGATCCGCGAGGCCGTCACCTCGATCGAGAGCCGCGCCGACGTGCCGCTGAAGCTCGAACGCAAGGACGGCAGCGTGCTCGACGGCATGATCCGTCCGCTGCATGACGGCGCGACCATGCTGACGTTCCAGGACATCACCGACACCGAGAATGTCGAGCGTGCGCTGCGCGAGCGCAACGAGGCACTTGAGGCCGCCGACCAGATGAAGGTGGATTTCGTCCACCACGTCTCCTACGAGCTGCGCTCGCCGCTCACCACCATCATCGGCTTCGCGCATTTCCTCAGCGATCCCTCGACCGGGCCGCTGACGCCGAAACAGGCCGAATATCTCGACTACGTCACCAAATCCACCAACGCCCTGCTGGCGCTGACCAACAACATCCTGGATCTCGCCACGATCGACGCCGGCGCCATGAAGCTGGAACTCGGCCCGGTCGACGTCAGCAAGGCCATCGAGCTCGCCGCCGAGGGTATCCAGGACCGCCTCGCCACCGACCGCATCCGCCTCAAGGTCGAGATCGCGCCCGATATCGGCAGCTTCGTCGGCGACGAGAAGCGCGTGGTGCAGGTGCTCTATAACCTCCTCGCCAACGCCGTCGGGTTTTCTCCACAGGATTCCACCGTCGGCATCAGCGCACGCCGCACCGAACGCAGCGTGGTCTTCACTGTGACAGATTCCGGGCCTGGAATACCTGCCGACATGAAGGACAAGGTGTTCAACTGGTTCGAAAGCCGCTCGCAGGGGTCGCGTCACCGCGGCGCCGGGCTCGGCCTGTCGCTGGTGCGCTCCTTCGTCGAGCTGCATGGCGGCAAGGTGCGGGTGGATTCGATCGTGGGCAGGGGCACGGTCGTGATCTGCGACTTCCCGACCGACCAGGCGGCGCATCGCGACGCCGCCGAATGACTGAACCGACCACATTCTCCGTCGCGCTTGTCAACGAGACGGCCACTGCGCAATTGATGGCCGACCTCGCGCTGCTGGTCGGCCCCGGCGACGTCATCACCCTCACCGGCGATCTCGGTGCCGGCAAGACTGCGGCTGCGCGCGCCATGATCCGCTATCTCGCCGGCGACGAGGCGCTGGAAGTCCCGAGCCCGACCTTCACGCTGGTGCAGGGTTACGAGCTGCCGCCGTTTCCGGTGATGCATGCCGATCTCTACCGCGTCGAGGACGAAAGCGAGCTCGAGGAGATCGGCCTGTCGCCGCTTCCCGATGCCACGCTCGTCCTGATCGAATGGCCGGAACGCGCACCGTCGGCGATGCCGCAAGACCGCATCGACATCGCTCTGACGCACCGGCCGGCGCTGGGCTCGAATGCGCGCGCCGCCGACTTCACCGGTTACGGCAAGGCCGCCGCACAAGTCGCGCGGCTGAAGGCGCTGCGGGAATTCCTCGAGGAATCCGGCTACATGGATGCAAGGCGCAAGTACATGGCCGGTGATGCCTCGACCCGCTCCTATGCGCGACTGCTGCGCGACGACGAGATCGTCATCCTCATGAACTTTCCGCAGCGGCCCGACGGCGCTGCGATGTACAACGGAAAATCCTACAGCGCGGCGGTGCATCTTGCCGAGAACATCAAGCCGTTCGTTGCCGTCGACGAAGGCCTGCGCGTGGCGGGAGTCTCAGCGCCCGCGATCCACCACTACGATCTCGACCACGGCTTCCTGATCTCCGAGGATTTCGGCAGCGACGGCGTGATCGAAGGCGATCCGCCGCGCCCGATCGCCGAACGTTACGAAGCTGCGACCGACGTGCTGGCCGTGCTGCACAGCAAGACATTGCCGGAGACGCTGCGGCTGGCGGATCAGACCTACACCATTCCTGCCTTCGACACCGAGGCGCTGCTGATCGAGATCGGGTTGATGCCGGAATGGTATCTGCCCGATCGCAACGCGCCGCTGAGCGACGAGAAGCGCGCGGAATTCTTCGCGATGTGGCGCGAGCTGCTGAAGAAGCCGCTGGCCGCGCCAAAAACCTGGATCATCCGCGACTACCACTCGCCCAATCTGATCTGGCTCGCCGATCGTACTGGCATGGCGCGCGTCGGCGTGATCGACTTCCAGGACACCGTGCTCGGGCCGCGCTCCTATGACGTAGTGTCGCTGCTGCAGGACGCGCGTATCGACGTCCCTGAGACCCTCGAGCTGACACTGCTGTCGCGCTACATCAAGGCGCGGCGCACGGCCGATGCGAGCTTCGATCCGGCCGGCTTCGCCGAGCTCTACGCCATCATGTCGGCGCAGCGGAACACGCGCCTGCTCGGCACCTTCGCCCGCCTCAACCGCCGCGACGGTAAGCCGCATTATCTGCGCCACCAGCCGCGGATCTGGACCTACCTCCAGCGCTCGCTGGCACATCCCGCGCTGGCTCACCTGCGCGACTGGTATCTCGCCAACGTCCCGCCGCCCCAGGGGGCGTCCCAAGAGCCGTCTGAAGAACAGCCTCAAGAGCAGCCCCAAGCCTGATTCGCGGCCCGATTTACCGCCTGTTAGCCATCGCATCGGTATCATCGCCCGCAGGCAGCCGGACAAGGACGGGGCTGGAGCAAGGGCAGATGGCGGTCAAGACGGACCATCGTGGCAACAGCCGGGTTGTTTTCGAGCGCGGGATACCGGCCCAGATGATGGGGATCGACGGCACCTGGCGGCGCGAGTGCACCATGGAGGACGTCTCCGAGAGCGGTGCCAAGCTGACCGTCGACGGCTCGGTCGAGGGCCTGCATCTGAAGGAATTTTTTCTCCTGCTGTCGTCCACCGGACTTGCGTACCGTCGCTGTGAGCTGGCGTGGGTCAACGGCGACCAGATCGGCGTCAATTTTCTCAAGCTCGGCGACAAGAAGAAGAAGGCGCGTTCCACATCCGTTGGGGCGTGACGGCCACACCCGTCGTACAACCGTCACGGCAGGTGGTTAAGGCGGTTAAGACGCGGTGCGGCCAATTGCGGTCCGTGTTAGGATTGCTGCGTACGCGAACTTCAAAAGTTCTCAAGTCCAGGATTCCGGGAAAGACGAGTCTGAGAAAGCGAACGATGTCCGTCAAACCGACCAAAGCCATGGTGCTCGCTGCGGGGTTCGGGCTGCGCATGCGTCCGTTGACGGAGAAGATGCCGAAGCCGCTCGTGCCGGTGGCCGGCCAGCCGCTGCTGGACCATGTGCTCGACAAGCTCGGCGACGCCGGCGTGACCGAGGCGATCGTCAATGTGCACTATCTGCCGGACCAGATCATCAACCACACCGCATCCCGCCAGCATCCGCGCGTGACCATCTCGGACGAGCGCGACCAGGTGCTCGGCACCGGCGGTGGCGTGGTCAAGGCGCTGCCGCTGCTCGGCGACGCGCCGTTCTTCCATGTCAATTCCGACACGCTGTGGATCGACGGCGTGCGCTCGAACCTGGCGCGGCTTGCGGAAAACTTCGACCCTGAGCGCATGGACATTCTGCTCTTGATGGCGCCGACCGCGACCAGCATCGGCTATAGCGGCCGCGGCGATTACGGCATGCTGCCCGACGGCGCCCTGCGCAAGCGCAAGGAAAAAGAGGTCGTTCCGTTCGTCTATGCCGGCGCGGCGATCCTGTCGCCATCGATCTTCGCCAACGCACCGCAGGGCGAGTTCTCACTGACCAAGATGTTCGACCGCGCCAACGAGCAGGAGCGGCTGTTCGGCCTTCGCCTCGACGGCGTCTGGATGCATGTCGGCACGCCCGATGCCGTGCATGCGGCGGAAGAGGCGTTTCTGGAGAGCGTGGCGTAGGGCCAGCTCTCGCGTCCCGGACGTGGGTACCGTAGGGTGGGCAAAGCGAAGCGTGCCCACCATCTCTCTGCTTAGAGATCGGGGATACATGGGTGGGCACGGCGCGAGTGCGCCTTTGCCCACCCTACGGCACCTGATCCTAGTCCAGCGAACAGCGGGGACTATCTCCCCCCCACCCATATCCATTTGAATCCGCCTCCCTATATTGGCGCCTGATTCCCGAATCAGGCAGCCCATGCGCGTTTTCAGCGTTCCCATCTCAGTTCCGTTCCTGCGCACGGTCGTCTCGAGCCTGCTCGACGGCCGGCTGGTCGACGGATTCGAGGCGCGCAAGGAACCGGCGCGGCTTGCGGATGCCACGCTGTACCTGCCGACAAGGCGCGCCATGCGCGTCGTTCGCGAGATCTTTCTCGACGAGATGGCCGCCGATGCGGTGGTGCTGCCGCGCATCGTCGCGCTCGGCGACATCGACGAGGACGAACTCGCTTTCGCCGACGAGGGTGAGCAGTTCTCCGGCGGAGCGCCGCTCGACATTCCGCCACGGCTTGGCGAGCTCGAACGGCGGCTGACGCTGGCGCAGCTCGTGGCCGCCTGGGCCAAGGGCCCGGTGCTGTCCCCGCTGGTGGTCGGCGGCCCCGCCTCGACACTCGCGCTGGCCGGCGACCTCGCACGCCTGATCGACGACATGGTGACGCGCGGCGTCGACTGGAGCGCGCTCGACGGCCTGGTGCCCGACATGCTCGACCGCTACTGGCAGCACTCGCTCGAATTTTTGCGGATCGCGCGCATCGCGTGGCCCGGCCATCTCGCCGAGATCAACCGGATCGAGCCCGCGGCGCGGCGCGATCTCCTGATCGCGGCGGAAGCCAGGCGGTTGACCGCGCATCCCCATGGCCCCGTGATCGCCGCCGGCTCCACCGGCTCGATGCCGGCCACCGCAAAATTCCTGCATGCGGTCGCATCGCTGCCGCATGGTGCCGTGGTGCTGCCCGGCCTCGACACCGATCTCGACGACGACGCCTGGCGCAGCATCGGCGGCGTGCGCGATTCGCTCGGCAAGTTCGCCGAGCATCCGGCGTCGAACCATCCGCAATATGCGATGCATGCACTGCTGGAGCGCTTTGGCATCAAGCGCGGCGATGTCGAGCTGCTTCAACCGGCAGCGGACGGCGGCCGCGATCTGCTCGCCTCCGAATCGATGCGGCCATCTGCCAAGACGGAAGTCTGGCACGACCGGCTGAAGCAACCGGATGTCGCAGCGAAGATCGCCGGCGGCATGTCAAACCTCGCGGTGGTCGAGGCGCCCAATCCCGAAATGGAGGCGCTTGCGATCGCCATCGCGATGCGCGAGGCGCGCCATCTCGACAAATCGGCGGCACTGGTGACGCCCGACCGCGCGCTGGCGCGGCGGGTGATGGCCGCGCTCACGCGATGGGATCTCGCCTTCGACGATTCCGGCGGCGACGTGCTGATGGAAACATCCGCCGGCGTTTTTGCGCGTCTGGCATCGGAAGCGGCGACCAAGGGATTGGAGCCGCCGACACTGCTGGCGATGCTGAAGCATCCGTTGTGCCGGCTTCGCCGGCTGCCTGGCGCATGGAAGGCGGCGATCGAGGGCCTCGAGCTTGCAGTCCTGCGCGGAACGCGGCCGCCTGCGGGCACCGCGGGCCTGCTGCGCGAATTCAATCGTTTCCGTGAGGAGCTGGCAAAGCTGTGGCGCAAGGAGGTCTCTGCGCTCCACCACGCGGAGCCACGTGCGCGTCTGAAGGCAGAGGACCTCGATCGCATCCAGGCGCTGATCGATGCCCTGCGACAAGCGTTGGCGCCGATCGAGAGTCTCGCGTCATCGAGACCGTACGACTTCGCCGAGCTCGCGCACCGGCATCGCGAGATCATGATCGAACTGTCGCGCGACGAGCAGGGCATCCCGCTCGCTTTCGAGGAGCGCGAGGGCCTGGCGCTCGCAGCCGCTTTCGACGACCTCCTGCGCGGCGGCACCACCAGCGGGTTGATGGTGACGCTGCCTGACTATGCCGACGTCTTCCAGACCGCGTTCAGCGACCGGGCCGTGCGGCGGCGGGACAGACCCGGCGCGCGGCTGCAGATCTACGGCCCGCTGGAATCGCGCCTGATGCAGGCCGACCGGGTCATCATCGGCGGCCTGATCGAGGGCGTCTGGCCACCGGCGCCGCGCATCGATCCCTGGCTCAGCCGGCCGATGCGGCACGAACTTGGCCTCGATTTGCCGGAGCGCCGCATCGGCCTCTCCGCACACGATTTCGCGCAACTGCTCGGCGGCGACGAGGTGATCCTGACCCATTCCGCGAAAGCCGGTGGCGCACCGGCGGTCGCCTCGCGCTTCCTGCATCGATTAGAGGCGGTCGCGGGCGACGAGCTCTGGAAGACGGCCATCCGCGCGGGCGAAAAATACGTGCAGTTTGCGGGCGCGCTGGACCAGCCCGACGAGGTCAAGCCGGTCAAGCAGCCCGAGCCGCGGCCGCCACGCGCAACGCGGCCGCTGAAGATGTCGGTCACCGCGATCGAGGACTGGCTGCGCGATCCCTACACGATCTACGCAAAGCACATTTTGCGGCTCGATGCGCTCGACCCCGTCGACATGCCGCTGTCGGCCGCCGACCGCGGCTCGGCGATCCACGATGCGCTCGGCGAGTTCACGGAAAGCTACGCCACGCGCCTGCCCGACGATCCCGCGCGCGTGCTGCGCGCGATCGGCGAAAAGTATTTTGCGCCGCTGATGGAGCGCCCCGAAGCGCGCGCGCTGTGGTGGCCGCGTTTCCAGCGCATCGCGCGCTGGTTTGGCGAATGGGAGACGGCGCGTCGCGACGTGATCGAGGTCATCACGGCAGAAACGCGTGGCGAGATCTCGATCCGGCTCGACAACGACCGCAGCTTCCAGCTTTCCGCCCGCGCCGACCGCATCGAGCGGCGCCAGGGCGGCAGCTATGCCATCCTCGACTACAAGACCGGGCAGCCGCCGACCGGCAAGCAGGTCCGCATGGGCCTGTCGCCGCAGCTGACGCTGGAAGCCGCGATCCTGCGCGAGGGCGGATTCCCTGACATCGACGCGGGTTCGTCCGTCAGCCAGCTCGTCTATGTGCGCCTGAGCGGCAACAATCCACCCGGCGAGGAGCGCATCCTCGAGCTCAAGTATAGGCAAGGCGACGAGCCACAGCCGCCGGACACGGCCGCCGCCGAAGCCCGGGCCAAGCTGGAGGCGCTGATCCGTGCCTTCGAGGACGAGAACCAGGCGTACACCTCGCTGAACCTGCCGATGTGGACCAACCGCTACGGCACCTATGACGACCTCGCCCGCATCAAGGAATGGTCCGCGGCCGGCGGTTTGGGGATCGAGGAATGGTGAAGCTGCCGCGTCCCATTCCCGACGAGGTGCGTGCGCGGCAGGCGCGCGCGTCCGATCCGACTGCGTCGGCGTTCGTGTCGGCCAATGCCGGCTCGGGCAAGACGCATGTGCTGGTGCAGCGGGTGATCCGCCTGCTGCTGTCGGGCGTGCCGCCGGAAAAGATCCTCTGCATCACCTTCACCAAGGCCGCCGCCGCCAACATGGCGGAGCGCGTGTTCACGACGCTCGGTCATTGGGTGACGCTGGACGACAACGCGCTCGACGCGGCGATCAAGGCGGTCGGCATCCCACATCCCGATCGAAAACTACGCCGCGAAGCACGAAAGCTGTTCGCCTGCGCGCTGGAGACGCCGGGCGGATTGAAGGTGCAGACCATCCACGCGTTGTGCACCCGCCTGCTCCAGCAATTTCCGTTCGAGGCCAATGTTCCCGCACGCTTTGCCGTGATCGACGAGCGTGACCAGACCGACATGATGGAGCGCGCCAATCTGAAGGTGCTGCTGGAAGCCGCGCGCGATCCGGAGACCGTCACTGGCCGCGCGCTGCTCACCGCGATGGCAAGCGCGGCCGACGTCACTTTCAAGGAGGTCGTGCGGGAGGCCTGTCTCAGCCGCGATCATTTCATGGCCTGGACCGACGAGGCCGGCAACGCCGGGGCAGCTGCTGAGCAGATGGCGGCGGTGCTGGGCGTGGAGGCGGGCGATCGGATCGAGGACGTCGAGACGGAAATTCTCGACGGTCCCTTCCTGCCGCGGTCGCGCTGGGACGACATCGCCTTCGCGCTGGAGGACGGGAGCAAGTCCGACAACGACCAGGCCAGCCGGCTCCGCGAGGCCAAGGTGTTTTCCGGTGCCGCGCAGGTCGACGCCTATCTCGGCGTCTTCCTCACCGACGAAAAACTGCCGCGCAAGGCGGTGCTGACGAAGAAGTTTGGCGATCACAACCCATCCGTCGCCCGCCTGTTCGAGAACGAGGTGCAGCGCCTCGGCGGATTGATCGAGAAGCGCCGCGCGGTGACCATGCGCGACCGCACCGCGGCCCTGCTGCACATCGCGACCGCGGCCGCCGCAAACTACCGCCGTGAGAAGCAGGAGCGCGGGCTGCTCGACTACGACGACCTCATCGACAAGACGCTGGCGATGCTGAACCGCGTCTCTTCAGGCTGGGTACATTACAAGCTCGATCGCGGCGTCGACCACGTGCTGATCGACGAGGCCCAGGATACGAGCCCGCGGCAGTGGGACATCGTCGCGCATATCATTTCGGAGTTCACCGCCGGCGAAGGCGCGCGCGAAGGGTTGAACCGCACCGTCTTTGCCGTCGGCGACGAGAAGCAGTCGATCTTCTCCTTTCAGGGCGCCCAACCCCGAGAATTCGACGCGCGCCGGCGCGAGCTGCGCAGCAAGTTCACCGCCGCCGGGCTGAAGTTCGATCCGGTCGCCTTCACCTATTCGTTCCGTTCGGGCGCGGCGATCCTGCACTCGGTCGACCACGTCTTCCGCGAGCCCCAGATCTACAAGAGCATCCATTCGGCCGAGATCGGCCATCCCCTGCACAATGCGCTCGCCGATGCGGGCCCGAGCGTGATCGAGCTGTGGGATCTCGCCGAGCCCGATGACAGGCAGGAGATCGAGGGCTGGCGCGCGCCGTTCGATGGCGTCGCCGCCACCAGCCCCGAGGTGAAGCTCGCCCGCCGTATCCAGACCGAGATCAAGCAACTGGTCGAGAGCGGCACGCTGACGGGACACGAAGGCGAGCGCCGGCCCTTGCGTTACGGCGACATGCTGATCCTGGTGCGCCGGCGCGGCAATGCGTTCGACGCCGTGATCCAGGCGCTGAAGCACGCCAATGTTCCGGTCGCCGGCGCCGACCGGCTGAAGCTGACCGAGCACATCGCGATCATCGACCTGATGAATCTTGCGGACGCGCTGCTGCTGCCGCAGGACGATCTCGCGCTCGCGGTTGCGCTGAAGAGCCCTCTGTTCGGGCTCGATGACGACGACCTGTTCCAGCTCGCCTGGGGCCGCAAGGGCTCGCTGCGCCGCGCGCTTGCCGAACATGCTGCCACAAGCGAGACGTTCGCCACGGCGCTGCGGCGGCTTGAAGCCTGCGAAGCGCGGTCGCGCGACGAGACTCCGTTCACCTTCTACGCCTGGCTGCTCGGCGGCGACGGCGGACGCGCGCGGATCCTGCGCCGGCTCGGCCATGAGGCTAACGACGCGATCGACGAGTTTCTGGAGCTGGCGCTGAACTACGAGCGCAAGGCACCGGCCTCCCTGCAGGGTTTCATGGCCTGGCTGCGCTCGGCCGACACCGAGGTGAAGCGCGACATGGAGATCTCGCGCGACGAGGTGCGGGTGATGACGGTGCACGGCGCCAAGGGCCTGGAAGCCTCCGTTGTGTTCATGGTCGACACGACATCATCGCCCGCGGATTCGCAGCGGGTCCGGCTGATCCACGTGCCGCGCGGCAATGGCGGCGAGGTCGTGGTCTGGGCCGGGCGCAAGGCCGATGATCCCAAGCCCGTCGCCGACGCACGCAAGGCGATGATCGAGGAGACCGAGGACGAGTATCGCCGCCTGCTCTATGTCGCGATGACGCGCGCGGCCGATCGGCTGATCGTCGGCGGCTGCATGCCCGGCAACATGAAGACGGTGCGCAAGCTGAGCTGGTACGACCTCATCGACACCGGGCTCACCGGCTCGGGCCTGGACAAGCAGACGATCGAGACGCCGCTCGGCAAGGTGACCCGATTCGCCCGGCCGGCGGATGTCGCGGCGCTCGGCACGCCTGCGATGGCGGTGGACCAATCGATCGCATTGCCGGACTGGCTGCGGACGCCGTTACCGCGCGAGAGCGTCGATGACGATCCCGTGCGCCCCTCCGGCCAGTCGGCCGAGGACGGCCGTAGCGTGCGGTCGGGCGAATCGGTGCAGTCGCGCGCGGTGGCGCTGCAGCGCGGCACGCTGGTGCACCGGCTGCTGCAATCCCTCCCCGACATCGCCCCCGAGCGCCGGCGCGAGGCCGCGCTTGGCTTCATGGCGCGCAACGCGCCCGGCTGGACGGAGGCCGACCGGGCCGCGCTGGCCGACAAGGTTCTCGCCCTGATCGCCGAACCGCGCTTTGCCCCGGTGTTTGCCGCCGGCAGCCGTGCCGAGGTCTCGATCGTCGGCCGATTGGACCGGCCGGGGCGGGCGCCAGCGCTGGTGTCGGGGCAGATTGACCGGCTGGTCGTTCGTCCGGATGAGGTTCTGATCGTCGATTTCAAGACCAACCAGGCGGCGCCCAAAAGCGCCGCTGAGGCGCCTGCCGCCTATGTCCGGCAGCTTGCGCTGTACCGGGCGGTGCTGGCGCGGCTTTATCCCCAAAAGCCGATCAGGGCCGTCCTGCTCTGGACCGAGGCCCTTGAATATATGGAGATTTCAGCCCCCGCGCTGGACGCGGCGCTGGCATCCCTTCATCTCAGTGCGAGCGTCCTTGACCCGGCAAGGGGCCGTTCATAGGTTGACGGCATGATCCCGGGCGCGATTCCCATGCGCGCCGATTCTTTCAACCGAGTGAGGTACTCCCATGGCCGTTGGCAAGGTTTCCGACACCGATTTCGAAGCCGAAGTGCTCAAGGCGAACGGCCCCGTGGTCGTCGATTTCTGGGCCGAATGGTGCGGCCCCTGCCGCATGATCGCACCTGCGCTCGACGAGATCGCCGGCGCGATGGGCGACAAAGTCAAAATCGTGAAGCTCAACGTCGACGAGAGCCCGAAGACCGCGTCGAAATACGGCGTGATGTCGATCCCGACGCTGATGATCTTCAAGGGCGGCGAGATGGCCTCCCGCCAGGTCGGCGCGGCGCCGAAGGCGAAGCTGCAGCAGTGGATCACCTCCGCGGTCTGATCCGCTTCGCGTGTAACTGAGAATTCTTCAACGGCCGGCCACCCGCCGGCCGTTTTATTTTTGCTCGACGGCAATCACGCCGATCTCGTTTCGGCGAGTTTGGCGAGGCTGGCGAGAACATCGGGAAAGTCCGACGCGACGGCCGGACCGATCTCGGACGCTTGCGGCCCTCGCGCGTCGACGGCGTAAACGATGCGCGTGCGTCCTGCCCCAAGGGATTCGATGCGATGGGCGACCTTGATGACGAGATCGCCGACCCGCGTTTCGTCGATGAAGCACGCGTTCTCGCGGACCTCGATCAGCTGCGAGCGCAGCGCGTCCTCGCCGGGAGGCTTCATCGTGAACCAGGTCCCGGCCGCAAATGGCCCGTCAATGTCGATCTGCTCGATACCTGCGTTCCAGGTTTTCCAACCGGGCACATCGCGGAAGATGCTCCAGATCGTCTCCGGGGCTGCCGACGTCTCGACCGCGTATTCGCCCCGCCAGACATTGTCGTCGTTCATCGCACGCTGCCCTCTTTGATATGTACGCTCATAATAAGCGCGCCTATTAAGGAGTCGAGGCAACCGGGACGAAGCGCCTCTATCCGATCCACCCCGTCGCCAATGCATTCGCCAGCTCCGGCTGGCCATTGCGGCGCGCGAGTGCAGCCATCGCCTCGTGGTCATATGCGACGTGCCGGAACGTCACCTGCCATGCACTCCCGACAAGCTCGAGGATCGCGTAGCGCGCGTGCGGCGTGCCGGCTTCGACGACATGCGGGAATGGATGCACGTCGCGATAGCCGGGGCTGCCGACGCTGCCGGGGTTCACGATCAGCCGGCCGTCGCGCAGCCGCACCGCGCGGGCAAGATGGGTGTGGGCGCAGAGGATCAGCGATTGGGTGATGCCTTGCGCGAACTGCTCGATGCGGTCGAGCGGCGAGAGCGCCACCGTGCCGTCGGAATGCACGGTATCGAGCCAATAGACCTCGTCATCATCCGGCGTCGCGTGGCAGAGGAAGACCTGCTCACGAAACACCCGCGTCATCGGCTGCGCGCGCAGCCAGTCGAGCTGGGCGGCGTTGAGCGCTTCGTAGGCGGGACGGTCCCACGAGCCCATCTCTTCCGGCGGGCGGTCGAGCAGGTAGCGGTCATGATTGCCGAGCACGTGCACGGCGTCGAGCTGCATCAGGATCTCGATGGTCCGGCGCGCATCGAGCGGGCCGCTCAGCATGTCGCCGAGATTGACGATGTCGGCGATGCCTTGCGCACGGATGTCGGCAAGCACCGCCTCCAGCGCGAGATGGTTCCCGTGAACGTCGGCGATCGCGGCAAAGCGCATTGGTAGTCTCTCTTGCCCCGGACGCAGCGCAGCGTGAAACGGTGCGCTGCAGAGCCGGGGCCCATGTTGCGGCATTCTAGGTCCCGGCTCTGCGGAGCAGCGTTGCACGCTGCACCGCGTCCGGGACACGAGACCGACTATGCAGGAGGCGTGCCGTTGATGCCCAGCACATGGCCGGCAAGATAAAGCGAGCCGGTGATCAGGATGCGCGGCGGCACTTCGTAGGCGAGCTTCGCCAGGCCGCGCAGCGCGGCTTCGACGCCGGGCGCGCTCTCGACGCGCATGCCGAGGCTGCGCGCGGCATCCGCGAGGCGGTCGACCGGCATTGCATTTTCGGTGTCGGGGATCGGCACCGCGATGATGTGACGGGTCAGGCCGGCGAAATTGGCGAGAAAACCTTGCGCGTCCTTGTTGGCCATCATGCCCGCGATCACGACCAGCGGCCGCGAGACCCGCTCTTCGAGATCGCCGAGCGCGGCTGCTGCAACGCGCCCGCCTTCGGCATTGTGGCCGCCGTCGAGCCAGATCTCCGAGCCCTGCGGTCCGAGCGCAAGCAGCTCGCCCGAGGTGATGCGCTGCATCCGCGCCGGCCATTCGGCGCCGACGATGCCTGCCTCGAAGGCCGCCTGGTTGACCTTGAAGGCCGGAATCGCGCGCAGCGTCGCGATCGCAAGGCCGGCATTGTCGAACTGGTGACGGCCGAACAGGCGCGGCGCCGCCAGATCCATCAGGCCGCGCTCGTCGGAATAGACCAGGCGTCCATGCTCGACATTGACGTGCCAGCTTTCGTTCGCGGCGAACAGCGGCGCGCGCATGCGCCTCGCCTGCGCCTCGATCACGGCCATCGCCTCGCCCGTCTGCTCGGCGCAAATCACGGGCACGCCGCGCTTGATGATCGCGGCCTTCTCGCCGGCGATGGAGGTCAGCGTATCGCCGAGGAAATCCATGTGATCCATGCTGATCGGCGTGATCACGCAGGCCGCCGGCGTGTCGACCACATTGGTCGAATCGAGCCGGCCGCCGAGGCCGACTTCGAGCAGCACCACATCGGCCGGGTTCTGTGCGAACAGATGAAACGCCGCAGCCGTCTTCAGCTCGAACACGGTCGCGGCTTCGCCGGCATTGACGCGCTCGACCTCTTCCAGCGCCGCGCGCAATTCATCGTCGCCGACCAGCACCCCGCCGCCGACGC
Source organism: Bradyrhizobium sp. MOS001 (assembly GCF_004634465.1). Lineage (NCBI taxonomy): Bacteria > Pseudomonadati > Pseudomonadota > Alphaproteobacteria > Hyphomicrobiales > Nitrobacteraceae > Bradyrhizobium > Bradyrhizobium sp. MOS001. The sequence goes on along the minus strand of NZ_SPVJ01000002.1, from coordinate 296,778 downwards.
GGCCGAGCCGGAAGCATTCGTTGATGCGGACGAGATAGGGCGAGGTGTAGGCATGGACACGCAGACCGGCGGCCTCCAGCGTCGCGCGCAGATAAGCGAGCGTCGAGCCCTTGCCGTTGGTGCCGGCAATGTGAATCACCGGCGGCAGCTTGCGTTCGGGGTGGTCGAGCCGCTCGAGCAGGCGGTGCATCCGCTCAAGCCCGAGATCGATACGCTTCTGATGCAGGGCCGACAGCCGCCCGATCAATTCACCGAGCGGCGGCTTTGCGCTGTCAGAGGACGCGTTCACGCGTGCGGCGCGGCCGGCGCCGTCTCGGCGGCCGAGACGATCTGCGCCGGACTGACGACCGGCTGCACCGATTTCGATGCGCCTTCCTGCGCCGGCGCCTTGGTCAGCAGGCGGCACAGCCGCGCCAAGGTCGGGCGCAGTTCGTGACGATGCACGACCATGTCGACCATGCCGTGATCCTTCAGATATTCGGCACGCTGGAAGCCTTCCGGCAATTTCTCGCGGATGGTCTGCTCGATCACGCGCGCGCCGGCGAAGCCGATCAGCGCGCCGGGCTCGGCGATCTGCACGTCGCCCAGCATCGCATAGGACGCGGTGACGCCGCCGGTAGTCGGGTTGGTCAGCACGACGATGTAGGGCTGTTTTGCTTCACGCAGCATCTGCACGGCAACCGTGGTGCGCGGCATCTGCATCAGCGACAAAATGCCTTCCTGCATACGGGCTCCGCCCGAGGCGGCGAACACGACGAACGGCGACTTCTTCTCGACGGCGAGCTCCAGCCCACGCACGATCGCTTCGCCCGCGGCCATGCCGAGCGAGCCGCCCATGAAATCGAAATCCTGCACGGCAACGACGACGGCGGCGCCTTCGAGCTTGCCATAGCCGACCTTGATCGCATCGTTCAGATTGGTGCGCGCACGGGCATCCTTGATGCGGTCGACGTACTTTTTCTCGTCACGGAACTTGAGCGGATCGGGCGTGACGTCGGGCAGCGCGACGTCGTACCAGGTCTCGTTGTCGAAGATCGACTTCAGACGCGCCACCGCGCCCATGCGCATGTGGTAGTTCGAGCCGGGGATGACGAACTGGTTGGCCTCGACGTCCTTGTAGAACACGAGCTGTCCGGAATCCGGGCACTTGATCCACAGATTCTCCGGCGTCTCTCGCCGCAGCATGTTGCGGATCTTCGGCCGGACCACATTGGTAAGCCAGTTCATGGTTTGCTCCGATGTGCGAGCCCCGCGAAAGGGCCGCCTGAAGGATATATGGCGGCCGGGCCTCTGCCCGGCAAGCCGCCGTGTTCGCCCGCCCCAGAAGCGGAATTATGGCCTATTCCGCCGCAGCTTTCGCGCCCTTGACGCCCTGGGCCAGGGCCGCGGTCAGCTCGGCTACCGCGTTAACGGTTTTGGCGGTCGCGCGACCCTCGGCATCGAGGCTGTTCTTGAGTGCATCGACCAGTGCCGTGCCGACCACCGAACCATCGGCCTTCTCGGCAATGGCGCGCGCCGCCTCTGGCGTGCGGATGCCAAAACCAACGCAGATCGGCAGCTTGGTATGCCGCTTGATGCGCGCGACAGCTTCACCGACGGCATTCGCATCCGCCGCCGCGGCACCGGTGATGCCGGCGATAGAGACGTAGTAGACAAAGCCTGATGTGTTCGCGAGCACCGCGGGCAGGCGCTTGTCGTCGGTGGTCGGGGTCGCGAGGCGAATGAAGTTCAGGCCCGCCTTCAGCGCGGGAATGCAGAGCTCGTCGTCTTCCTCCGGCGGCAAATCGACGATGATCAGGCCGTCAACGCCGGCCGTCTTGGCATCGGCCAAAAACTTGTCGACACCGTAAATGTAGATCGGATTGTAATAGCCCATCAGCACCAGCGGCGTGACGTTGTCGTCCTTGCGGAAGTCGCGCACCAGTTCCAGCGTCTTCTTCAAGGTCATGCCGTTCTTGAGCGCGCGCAGACCTGCAGCCTGAATCGAGGGACCATCCGCCATCGGATCGGTGAAGGGAATGCCGAGCTCGATGACGTCGGCGCCTGCCTTGGGCAGCGCCTTGACGATATCGAGCGACGTCGCGAGATCGGGATCGCCGGCCATCACATAGGTGACGAAGGCCGAGCGGCCTTGCTTCTTCAGCTCAGCGAAACGGGTATCGATACGCGTGGTCACTTGCTCTTGCCCCTCAGGATGTCGCCGACCTGCGGGACGTCCTTGTCGCCGCGGCCGGAGAGATTGACGACCATCAGGTGATCTCTCGGCCGCTTCGGCGCGAGCTCCATCACCTTGGCGATGGCATGCGCGGGCTCGAGCGCGGGGATGATGCCTTCGAGCCGCGACAGCAGCTGGAATGCCGCGAGTGCCTCGTCATCGGTCGCGGAGAGATAGTTGACGCGGCCGATCTCGTGCAGCCAGGAATGCTCGGGACCGATGCCGGGATAGTCGAGGCCGGCGGAGATCGAATGCGCGTCCTGAATCTGGCCGTCCGCATCCATCAAGAGATAAGTGCGGTTGCCGTGCAGCACGCCGGGACGGCCGCCCGCGATCGAGGCCGCATGCAATTGCGTGAGCCCATGGCCGGCGGCTTCGACGCCAAAAATTTCAACGGAGGGATCATCGAGGAACGGATGAAACAGGCCCATCGCGTTCGAGCCGCCGCCGATGCAGGCGACCAGCGAATCCGGCAGGCGTCCCTCGACCTCCTGCATCTGCGTCTTGGTCTCGTTGCCGATGATCGACTGGAAGTCGCGCACCAGCGTCGGATAGGGATGCGGGCCCGCCACCGTGCCGATGCAATAGAACGTGTTGTGCACGTTGGTGACCCAGTCGCGCAGCGCCTCGTTCATGGCGTCCTTCAGCGTGCGCGTGCCCGACTGCACCGGGACCACGGTTGCGCCCAGCATCTCCATGCGGATGACGTTGGGCTGCTGCCGCTCGACGTCGACGGCGCCCATATAGACCACGCATTCGAGGCCGAAACGCGCGCACAGCGTCGCGGTGGCAACGCCATGCTGACCGGCGCCGGTCTCGGCGATGATGCGCTTCTTGCCCATGCGCCGTGCCAGCATGATCTGGCCGAGCACGTTGTTCACCTTGTGCGAACCGGTGTGGTTGAGCTCTTCGCGCTTGAGGTAAATCTTGGCGCCGCCGAGCTGCTCGGTGAGGCGCTCGGCGAAATAGAGCGGCGAAGGCCGGCCGACATAGTTCTTGAGATAGCCGTTCATCTCGGCCTGGAAGGCCGGATCGGCCTTGGCCGCGGTGTAGGCCTTCTCCAGATCCAGGATCAGCGGCATCAGGGTTTCGGCGACGAAGCGGCCGCCGAAAATGCCGAAGTGCCCGCGCTCGTCGGGACCGCTGCGGTAGGAATTTGGTTTGGCGATGTTCATCGAACGCTCAACTCTTGACTTGCATCTTGGGTGGCGCGCGCGGCGCGAATGAAGGCCTTGATCATCTCGGGATCCTTGACGCCGGAGGCGCTCTCGACACCGGAGGAGACGTCGACACCGCCGGCGCGCGTGACCCGAAGAGCCTCGGCGACGTTGTGGGCATCAAGTCCGCCCGAGACCATATACGGCAGCTTGAGTTCCAGGTTTTCGAGCAGATGCCAATCGAAGGCCGCGCCGAGGCCGCCCGGGCGTGTCGCGTCCTTAGGCGCACGCGCGTCGAACAGGATGCGATCGGCAACCTCTGCGTAGCCAGGCAGCACGGCGAGATCGGCGGCGGTTGCGACCGGCACCGCTTTCATCACCGGACGGCCGAACCGCTGCTTGATGTCGCGCAGGCGTGCGACGCTCTCCTTGCCGTGGAGTTGAAGGATATCCGGCGACAACGCGTCCATGATGTTGTCGAGCGTGGCGTCATCGGCATCGACCGTGAGCGCGACCTTGAGCGCGCGCCGCTTCACCTGGCGGCCGAGGTCGCGGCCAAGCTCCAGAGAGACGTGCCGCGGCGACGGCGGAAAGAACACGAACCCCACCATGTCGGCGCCGGCGTCGAGCGCTGTTTCGAGCGTCTCGCGCGTGGACAGGCCGCAGATTTTGACGAGCAGGGACATGGTCTCAAAGCAGGTGAAGGCCGCGGGTCTGCGGCCGGAAAACCGGGTTTTCGGTTGCGGCCGCTTCTACAACGTCGCGCGCTGCTTGTCTCGCCCGATGGGCCCGTAAAGGCCAACCCCGGAGGGAACGGGGAGGCGCTGGGGCTGGGGCTTCGCTGCGGCCGCCTGAGCCCGCAGATCGGCCAATTCGGTCCTGGCAGCCCGTGCATCCGCATCATTCCGGCGCGCCGCACGCCGCCATCGCCGCTGGCCGAACCAGACCGCGCAGCCGCCCGCGAGGACCCCGAGGGCAGCCACCAGGATGAGGAGCAGGAACAGCGGCAACGTCGCCGAGAATGACGGGTCGTTCGTAATGAAGGGATCGAATGAGACCGTGACGAAATGCCGGTTGGCGACGGCAAAGGTCACCAGGATCAGGCCCAGCGGAATCACGATCAGCGCGGTCAGGAACTTTCGCATCTCGCTTCGCTCGCCTTGAATCAAGCTTCCGGCCGCATCGCTCGCGACCGCGGAAAACCCTGACGCCGGTCTCAGTCTGGCGCGCCTGGATCCGGATGGTCGCGGTTCAGCCGTTCGCGCATTTCCTTGCCGGTCTTGAAGAACGGAACGCTCTTCTGATCGACGGGTACATGGGCGCCGGTGCGCGGATTGCGCCCTGCGCGCGCAGGGCGATGCTTGACCGAGAAGGCACCGAAGCCGCGCAACTCGACGCGATCACCGCGCGCGAGAGCCGCTACGATCTCTTCGAGAATCGCATTCACAATGTTCTCGACATCCCGCTGGTACAGATGCGGGTTGTGCTCGGCGATACGCTGAACAAGTTCGGATTTGATCATCGAGAGATAGGACCCGGAAGCGTGCGGATGACCATTTCCGTGAAAATACTGTGATCTGTCAAGACGCTAAATGAAGGTTGAGCGTCGGGAAAATGCGTGACAAATGCCGAAAAAGCGGGCTGCCCCGCTACCCGCCAGACGGGAAAAGCCTCTGAAGCTCGCCCGGTTCCATCAATTTGACGCAGCCGGCTGCCACAGGGCCAGCATTCCATCCATTCCGAGCCGATCGACGGCCTGCGCGACGCCGGTTTGCCCGATCTGATGCGCAATCGAGCCTAAACCAAGCGCTTCCAGCGTGACGACGGCAGCCGTTTTGAGGAACGGCAGATCGCCAAAGCGGGGCTGGAGCTTGTAATCGCGGACGGTGAGGCCCTTCTTGACGCCCTTCTGCTCGACCAGCCAGGTCACGGCGGTCTTCTCGTCGCCGAGCTGATCGATCAGCTTGAGATCGATCGCCTGGCGTCCGGTGAAGACGCGGCCATCGGCGACTTTTTCGAGCTGCGTGTCATCCATGCCACGCCGCTCCTTCACCAATCCCTTGAACCAGGCATAGGAATCCTTCACCAGCGCATCGAGCGCGGCGCGTGCCTCGGGGCTGGTCGGCTCAAAACCGTTCGGCGCGGCCTTCAGCGGCGAGGATTTCACCTCCTCGACCTTCACACCGACGGTCTTCAGCAGCTCCGTGACGTTGGGAAACTGGAACAGCACGCCGATCGAACCGACCAGCGAGCTCTGCTGGGCAATGATGTGGTCACTCGCAATCGCGGTGATGTAACCGCCGGACGCGGCGAGGCCTTCGACCACGACGACGAGCGGCTTCTTCGCCTTCAGCCTCACAAGCGAGTCATAAAGCTGCTCGGAGCCGGCGGTGGTGCCACCCGGCGAGTTGATGTGAATGATGACGGCGGCGGCCTGCGAGTTCTCCAGTCGCTCCAGCGCCTGGGTGCGATCGGAGTCGCTGCGGATCAGGCCATCGATCTGGACCCGCGCGATCGAGCCGGCGGATGCGAACGTGCCGCGCGCACCGGGTGTTGCGATCAGCGCGACGCCCGCGATCGCCGCGATCGCGATCAGCGCAGCCATCACGCGCCAGAACGTCAGCTTGCGACGAATCCTGCGGCGATCGACGATGATGTCCGAATCGAGCGACATCGGAATATCTCCAAATGAAAGGCTGGGCGCGTTGTGCCGTCACAGCGTGACCATTGGCTTATCTGGATACATCAATTGCGGCGTAATTTGAAGAAAACAAGGCTGCGCGAGGCCGGATGGTAGCCAAGCACTCAATGTCATCCCCGCCTAGTGCGCAATTGCGCACGGGCGCCGGGACCCATACCCCCAGGGAGAAGTTGTCGCGCGAGTTGGTAACCACGAGTCTTCGCCAAACTCGATCCTGTGGCTATGGGTCCCGGGCTCGCGCTTCCGCCTTCGCTCTTCGAGCTACGGCGGACAAGTCGCGCGCCCCGGGACGACAGCGGAGCACGCCGCAACAAAAAAGCCCCGGCTTACGCCGGGGCTTTGATGGTTGCGAAACAGGCGTTTCGCTTACTTGTCGCGGTTCTTGAGCGCGGTGCCGAGAATGTCACCGAGCGTCGCCCCCGAATCGGAGGAGCCGTACTGCGCGATGGCTTCCTTCTCTTCGGCGACTTCGAGCGCCTTGATCGACACCTGGACCTTGCGGGCCTTCTTGTCGAACTGGATCACGCGAGCATCGACCTTCTCGCCGACGGCGAAGCGCTCGGCGCGCTGGTCGTTGCGGTCACGGGCGAGCTCCGAACGCTTGATGAAGGTCGAGAAGTCGGTACCGGTGATCTTCACCTCGATGCCGCTTTCCTTCACTTCGAGCACTTCGCAGGTCACGACCGCGCCCTTCTTGACATCGCCCGGCTCGGCGAAGGGGTCGCCTTCGAGCTGCTTGATGCCGAGCGAGATACGCTCCTTCTCGACGTCCACATCGAGCACCACGGCTTTCACCACGTCGCCCTTCTTGTAGTTGTCGATCACCTGCTCGCCCGGAAGCTTCCAGTCGAGGTCGGAGAGATGGACCATGCCGTCGACGTCGCCCTCGAGGCCCAGGAACAGACCGAACTCGGTCTTGTTCTTGACCTCGCCTTCGACCACCGAACCGGTCGGGTGACCTTCGACGAAGACCTCCCACGGGTTGCGCATGGTCTGCTTGAGGCCGAGCGAGATGCGGCGCTTGACGGAATCGACTTCCAGCACCTGCACTTCGACTTCCTGCGAGGTCGAAACGATCTTGCCGGGGTGCATGTTCTTCTTGGTCCACGACATCTCGGAGACGTGGATCAGGCCTTCGATGCCCGGCTCGAGCTCGACGAACGCACCGTAGTCGGTGATGTTGGTGACGCGGCCGGTGAAGCGGGCACCCAGCGGGTACTTGGCTTCGATGCCCTGCCACGGATCGTCCAGCAGCTGCTTCATGCCCAGCGAGATGCGGTGCGTCTCGTGGTTGATCTTGATGATCTTGACCTTCACGGTCTGGCCGATCGAGAGCACCTCGGTCGGGTGGTTGACGCGGCGCCACGCGATGTCGGTGACGTGCAGCAGACCGTCGATACCGCCGAGATCAACGAACGCACCGTAATCGGTGATGTTCTTGACCACGCCGTCGATGACCTGCCCCTCTTCGAGGTTCTGCACCAGCTCCTGACGCTGCTCGGCGCGGGTCTCTTCCAGCACCGTGCGGCGGGAGACGACGATGTTGCCGCGGCGGCGATCCATCTTGAGGATCTGGAACGGCTGCGAGTTGTTCATCAGCGGCGCAACGTCGCGGATCGGACGGATGTCGACCTGCGAGCGCGGCAGGAAGGCCACGGCACCGTCGAGGTCGACGGTGAAGCCGCCCTTGACCTGGTTGAAGATGACGCCGTTGACCTTCTCGTTGTTCTGGAAGGCCTTCTCGAGCTTGCCCCAGCTCTCTTCGCGGCGCGCCTTGTCGCGCGACAGCACGGCTTCGCCGAGGGCGTTCTCGATGCGATCGAGGAACACTTCGACCTCGTCGCCGACCTTGATCTCGCTCTCACGGCCGGGGCCGGAAAATTCGCGCAGGGCAACGCGGCCCTCGGTCTTCAGGCCGACGTCGATGACGGCCATGTCTTTTTCAATTGCAACCACCTTGCCCTTGACGACGGAGCTCTCCTGCAGGTTGCCACCTGCGAAGGACTCGTCGAGCATCGCGGCGAAATCGTCGCGCGACGGGCTATAGGTATCAGCAGAAATCGAAGCCATTTGTTCTCCAGTTGCGGATGTCGTGCCGGCCGTTGGGTTCATGGGCGCATCGCACACGCAGTGTCGGAAGGTCCGCAAGACCTTCGAGCGACCGCTCGTTGCTCCGGCATGGAGGCGGAACAGCGGAGGCGGGCCGGCTGAGGCCCGCGCGTTCGATACGTGGAAATCTTGGTCCGGAGCCTGGATCGCGCCGGGCCCAAACAGGGGACCGGGGTTATCGACCTCAAAGAGCGGGAGCGGGCGCTTCCTCCAATGACGGCGGCGGCTTAACCCCGCGACCGGCCCGCTCGGACGGCCTCGATAATGTCGATGGCGGCCCGGACGCCGCCTTCTATATCCAGTTGGGAGTTATCTAGCAAGTAAGCATCCGGGGCCGGTTTCAAGGGCGCAATCGGCCGGTTCTTGTCGCGCTCGTCGCGCCGGATGATGTCAGCGAGCACCGCCGCCTCGTCCGCCTCCTCGCCCCTCGCCTTGGCCTCCATGGTCCTGCGGTGGGCGCGGACCCTGGGGTCGGCCACGACGAAGATCTTCACGTCGGCATGGGGGCAGATCACGGTTCCAATGTCCCGGCCGTCGAGCACGGCGCCGGGCGGATCGGCGGCGAATTGCCGCTGGAAATTGAGCAGGACCTCGCGAACCCTGGGGATCGCCGAGACGATCGAGGCGCCCTCGCCGGCCTCCTGGGTCTTCAGGGCGGGATTGCCGAACTTTTCGGGATCAAGCTCCAGCGCAGCCTGCACCGCAGCCGCCTCGTCCCGGAGATCATGACCGGATTCCACCACGGCGTAGGCCACCGCGCGATAAATGACGCCGGTATCGAGATGACGATAGCCGTAATGGTGGGCGAGGCGCTTGCCGAGCGTCCCCTTGCCCGAGGCCGCGGGCCCGTCGATGGCGATGATCATGAAAACTCGGCCCCAAGCGAACGCATCATCGGGATGAAGTCCGGGAAACTGGTGGCGATGAAGGCGGTGTCGTCGACGGTCACGGGCTGGTCGGAGGCGCAGCCCATCACCAGCGCGGACATCGCGATGCGATGATCCATGTGCGTGGCGACTGTGCCGCCGCCGGGGACATGGCCGCGGCCTTCGACGATCAGGTCGTCGCCGGAGACCTCGACCTTGACGCCGTTGACGCGGAGCATGTCGGCGGTGGCCTCAAGCCGATCGGATTCCTTGACGCGCAGCTCCTGGAGGCCGCGCATGATGGTCGTGCCCTCGGCGAAGGAAGCCGCCACCGCCAGCACGAGATATTCGTCGATCATCGAGGGCGCGCGCTCCGGCGGCACCTCGACGCCGCGCAGTTTCGACGCGCGCACGCGCAGCTGCGCCATGGGCTCGCCGGCATCGCCCCGGACTTCGCTTTCCTCGATCGAGGCACCCATTTCACGCAGCGTGGTGAACAGGCCCGTGCGCAGCGGATTGGTCATCACGTCGGACAGGACGACATCCGAGCCTTCGACAATCAGCGCCGCGACGACCGGGAAGGCCGCCGAAGAGGGATCGGCGGGCACAACGACGGTGGCGCCGTGCAGCTCGGGCTGGCCAACGAGCGTGATGCGGCGGCCGTGCTGACCCTCCTGCGCGGAGGTGATGTCGGCGCCAAAGTGCTTCAGCATCAGCTCGGTATGGTCGCGGCTGGCCTCGGTCTCGATCACCGTCGTGGTGCCGGGCGCGGCCAGGCCCGCCAGCAGCACGGCGGATTTGATCTGGGCCGAGGCGACCGGGGTCTTGTAGGTGATCGGCAGCGGATCGCGCGCGCCCTGGACGGTCAGCGGCAGACGGCCGCCCTCGCCGCCGGACACCACTTTGGCGCCCATCTTCTCGAGCGGGTCGAGGATCCGGCGCATGGGCCGGCTGCGCAGCGAGGCATCACCGTCGAAAACCGCCGAAATCGGGCAGCCGGCGACGGCGCCCATGACGAGCCGGCAGCCGGTGCCGGAGTTGCCGAAATCAAGCGGCGCCCTGGGCTCGGCGAAGCCGGCGACGCCCACGCCGTTCACCCTCCAGGCGAAATCGCCGGTGCGCTCGACCCTGGCGCCCAGCGCCTGCATGGATTTGGCGGTGTTGAGGACGTCCTCGCCCTCGAGCAAGCCCGAAATCCGGGTCTCGCCGACCGCGAGCGCGCCCAGGATGAGGGCGCGGTGGGAGATCGACTTGTCCCCGGGGACCCGTACTTTCCCGGTCAGGGGACCGCTTGCGCGCGACTGAAGCGGCGTCGGCTTGTCGGAATCAGTCAAGTTTGTGTCCTTGGATAGGCCCGAAACGTCCCTGCGGGGCTCGCGGGGCAGGTACCATAAGGTCTGCCCGCCGTCACGGGCATGTCTTTCTCCCGTAATGCGCTATTGACAGCGGGCCGCCAACTAGCCAAGTGAAACACCGCTTTTCAGACATTCCCAGGATTCCTGCCGTGGCCAAGTCCGAACTCGGAACCAAACGTATTTGCCCGACCACGGGCAAGAAGTTCTATGACCTCAACAAGAATCCGGTGATCTCGCCCTATACCGGCGAAGTCGTCCCGATCGCGCCTGTGGCGCCGGCCCGCGCGACTCGCGGCGCCGAACCTCGCCACACGCCGGCTGCCGACACCACGCCGGAGCCGGCAGAAGTCGAAGAGGTCTCGCTCGAGGAGGCCGACGCCGAGGAAAACACCGGCAAGGTCAAGGCCGCGGTGCCCGAATCCGAGGACGACATCGAGGTCGACGAGACCATCGAGGACGATGACGACGATGATTCGACCTTTATCGCCGACGACGAAGAGGGCGATGAGGACGTCACGGACATCATTGGTGATGTCGGAGGTGATGAAGAGACTTGAGATCAGCCCTGATCTGTGAAAAAGGGTGCACCGCGCGAGTCACCAGGCTCGGCGGTCGGGAGTGATCCACCAGGATCCTCCCAACTGGAAGACTAAGGGGCCATAGCTCAGCTGGGAGAGCGCTTGCATGGCATGCAAGAGGTCGGCGGTTCGATCCCGCCTGGCTCCACCAGCCTTCGCTCGCTTCGCGAGCTTCGGCTGGGCAAGCCCGGGAAGTCCCTCGTAGCGAAGTGAGCGAAGGCTGTCCCGCCATAGCCCGAAGGGCGGCGGCGGACTTCATCGAGGATCACCAGCGAAGCCCCGTGATGGTTCCAAGCTGCTATCCTGCCCTCCGGGGAGGAAGCAGAATGAAATACGTCTATATCCTCGAAAGTCTCAATTCCGAGCATTTCTACGTCGGCATCACCGACGACCTACGGGCCCGTTTAGCCAAGCATAACGCCGGCGAGGTGCCACACACGTCGAAATATGGGCCTTGGAGAATTCGGACCTATTTCGCCTTTGATGACGCGGCACGCGCTGTCGCGTTCGAGCGATACCTGAAATCGGGCTCGGGGCGCGCCTTCGCGAAGAAGCACTTCTGATCGCCCCCCTACTCCCCGATCACCGCATTCAACCGATCCCGCAGCGCGACGATCTCGTCCTTCATCGCGACCAGCTCCGACACCGAGCAATCCGACGCCGCCAGGATCGATTGCGGCACGGCGCGCGCTTTTTCCTTCAAGGCATGGCCCTGCGGGGTCAGCGCGATCAGCACCTGACGTTCGTCCTCGCGCGAGCGCGTGCGCCTGACGAGGTGGGCGGCCTCGAGGCGCTTGAGCAGCGGCGTCAGCGTGCCCGAATCCAGGAACAGCTTTTCGCCGATGTCCTTGACCGGCACGTCGTCGCGCTCCCACAGCACAAGCATCACCAGATATTGCGGGTAGGTCAGGCCGAGCCGGTCCAGCAGCGGCTTGTAGACCCGGTTGAAGGCATGCGCGGCCGAATAGACCGCGAAGCAGATCTGATTGTCGAGGCGCTGCGGGTCCAGCGCCGATAATTTCCGGGGCATCGAGAATCTCACGCGGTTTCCTCCATTCTGGGACCGGGCGGCCGTACATTCAATTGCGAACAATTAAATGTGAGGCATGCAGATTTCAATTGCGCGCAATCTAATTGTTTGCGATGTAGGTTCCACCCCAACCCGAAGACCTGAGGAGACGAAAATGTCGGTAAACGTCCTGTACAAGACCAGCGCAAAGGCCACCGGCGGCCGCGACGGCCATGCGGCGACCCTCGACGGCGCGCTCGACGTCAAGCTCACCACCCCGAAGGAACTCGGCGGCGGCGGCGGCGCCGGCAACAATCCCGAGCAGCTGTTCGCGGCCGGCTATGCCGCCTGCTTCATCGGCGCGATGAAGTTCGTGGCCTCGCAGGGCGGCCCGAAGGTTCCGGCTGACGCCTCGGTCACCTCCACCGTCGGCATCGGCCCGCGCTCGGCCGGCGGCTTCGGTCTCGACATCGATCTGGCCGTCTCGCTGCCGGGCCTCGCCCGCGCGGAAGCAGAGGCGCTGGTCGAGAAGGCCCACCAGGTGTGCCCCTACTCCAATGCCACGCGCGGCAATGTCGACGTTCGCCTGACGGTCGTCTGATCAAACGGCGGATTGGCTGGCCCGAGATCCCCCTCGGGCCGGCCGCTTCCCTTTGTTTTGTTGTTTTGCCACGCCGCGGGATTGTGCGGCGGCACCGCATACGCCCCTACGCACCAAGCCATTGCTGGCGCAAAAAAACCTCGCTAGGCCTGTGATCAATGATCGACACAGGGGAAGCGAAGGCATGACTGAAGCCGTTTTGGGCGCAATGAGCGGACTGCGCGTCATCGATCTCACGCGCGTGCTCGGCGGCCCCTACTGCACCCAGATCCTCGCCGACCACGGCGCCGACGTGATCAAGGTCGAGCCGCCCGCCGGCGACGAGGTGCGCGACTGGGGCCCTCCGTTCCACGAGGAAGACGCGGCCTATTTCATCGGCATCAACCGCAACAAGCGCTCGATCGGCCTCGACCTTGCCTCCGAGGGCGGCCGAATCGTGCTGCTCAAGATGCTGGAGACAGCCGACGTCCTGATCGAGAATTTCAAGCCGGGCACGCTGGAGAAATGGGGCATCGGCAACGATGTGCTCAGCAAGAAATTCCCGCGCCTCGTGCATTGCCGGATCTGCGGCTTCGGCGCCGACGGTCCGCGCGGCGGCAATCCCGGCTATGACGCCATCATCCAGGCGATGACCGGCATGATCGCGGCGACCGGCTCTCCCGAGAGCGGACCGATGCGGATCGGCGTGCCGCTGGTCGACATCACCACCGGCCTCTATGCGGCGATCGGCATCCTGATGGCGCTGTCGGAGCGGCAGCGCTCGGGCCAGGGCCAGTTCCTGGAGACGACGCTGTACGAGACCGGCCTTGCCATCATGCATCCGCACACCGCGAATTATTTCATGCACGGCAAGCCGCCGTCGCTCACCGGCAACGAGCATCCCAACCTCGTGCCTTACGCGATCTTCCCGACCAGGACCGACGACATCTTCATCGGTGTCGGCAATGACGGCACCTTCCGCAAGCTCGCCAAGGAAATCGGCAAGCCTGAGCTCGGCACCGATCCGCGCTTTGCCCGCAACAAGGACCGCATCGCCAATCGCGAGGCGCTGCGCGCCGAGCTCGCCGCCGTGTTCAGCCAGCACGAGGCCGAGCCGCTGTGCAATCGTCTGCTCGCCGCCGGCCTGCCCGCAGGTCCCGTGCAGAAGATCGACCAGGCCTTGACCAACCCGCACACGATCGCCCGCGGCGATGTCATCGAGAAGGACTGGTACAAGGGCGTGGCCTCGCCGATCCGGCTCGATCGCAGCAAGCCGAGCCTGCGCCGCCTGCCGCCGAAATTCAGCCAGCACTCCCAGGAGGTGCTGGGCGAGTTCGGCTACTCCAAATCGGAGATCGACGCGATGGTCGAAAAGGGCACCGTCTGCGGCCCCGAGCGCAAGCGCTAAACGCCCTCGCCGCCTCACCCGAGCAAATGCCGCACTGCGGCGCGGGCACGCATGTGCGCCGCGAAGGGAGGAGGCTGCGCGCTCGGCATTCGCCTATTTGACGGCTTCCCTTTTGGCCGCGCTTGCTGCTTTCGTTTCTCCCGCTTACACAGTCATGTGAACGTCATATGGCGCTGCTAGCGCAAGCGCTTCTTTTTGACGGCCAAGGGAGGTTTACTTGATGGCTCTTCGACACTTTGGGGCGGCTGCCGCAGTTGCGATCACAATCGGCATGGGCGCATCGCCGGCCTTGGCCGTGACCGAAATCCAGTGGTGGCACGCGATGACTGGCGCCAACAACGACGTCATCGTCAAGCTCGCCACCGACTTCAACGCCTCGCAGACCGACTACAAGGTGATCCCGACCTACAAGGGCAACTATCCCGATACGATGAACGCCGGCATCGCGGCGTTCCGCGCCGGCAACGCCCCGCACATCATGCAGGTGTTCGAAGTCGGCACCGCGACCATGATGGCCGCGACCGGCGCCGTAAAACCCGTCTACAAGCTGATGGCCGAGGCCGGCGAGAAGTTCGACCCCAAGATCTATCTGCCCGCCATCACCGGCTACTACTCGACCTCGAAGGGCGAGATGCTGTCGTTCCCGTTCAACTCGTCGTCGACCGTCATGTGGGTCAACCTCGACGAGCTCAAGAAGGCGAACGTCGAGATCCCCAAGACCTGGCCCGAAACGTTCGAGGCCGCCAAGAAACTGAAGGCAGCGGGTCATGACACCTGCGGCTTCTCCGGCTCCTGGGTCACCTGGGTCAATCTCGAGCAGCTCTCCGCCTGGCACAACGTGCCGCTCGCCAGCAAGGCCAACGGCCTCGACGGTTTCGACACCGTGCTGGAGTTCAACGGCCCGCTCCAGGTCAAGCATCTCGAAACCCTGGTCGAGCTGCAGAAGACCAAGACTTACGACTATGCCGGCCGCACCAACACCGGCGAAGGCCGCTTCACCTCCGGCGAATGCCCGATCTACCTGACCTCGTCGGCGTTCTTCGGCAACGTCAAGGCGCAGGCCAAGTTCAACTTCACCGCCGTGCCGATGCCATACTATCCGGACGTCAAGGGCGCGCCGCAGAACTCGATCATCGGCGGCGCTTCGCTCTGGGTGATGGGCGGCAAGTCGGCCGACGAATACAAGGGTGTCGCGAAGTTCCTGACCTTCCTCTCCGACACCGATCGCCAGGTCTACATCCACAAGGCCTCGGGCTATCTGCCGATCACCAAGGCGGCCTACGCCAAGGCGAAGGAAGAGGGCTTCTACAAGGATCAGCCCTATCTCGAGACCCCGCTGATCGAGCTGACCAACAAGGAGCCGACCGACAATTCGCGCGGTCTGCGCCTCGGCAACATGGTTCAGCTGCGTGACGTCTGGTCGGAAGAGATCGAGCAGGCGCTGGCCGGCAAGAAGACCGCCAAGCAGGCGCTGGATGCTGCCGTCGAGCGCGGCAACACGATGCTGCGGCAGTTCGAAAAAACCGCCGTCAAGTGAGGCGACGAGCGGCAGGCCGCGACCCGGCCTGCCGCTTCTGCTGACATCATGCAAAAGCAAGCCATTTTCCAAGCAAAACTATTGCCCTACGCGCTGGTTGCGCCGCAGCTCGCGATCGTCCTGATTTTTTTCTACTGGCCGGCCGCGCAGGCGGTGATCCAATCCTTCCTGCTCCAGGACGCCTTCGGTCTGTCGACAAGCTTCGTCTGGTTCGAGAATTATCAGGACCTGTTCAAGGACCCGGCCTATTTCGAGGCGGTTGTCCGTACGTTCGTCTTTTCGTTCGCCATCGCCGTCTCGTCGCTGTCCTTCGCGCTCTTGCTCGCCGTGATGGCCGACAAGCCGCTGCGTGGCTCGATGCTCTACCGCACGCTGCTGATCTGGCCCTATGCAGTGGCGCCGCCCGTGGTCGGCGTGCTCTGGATCTTCATGCTGCATCCTTCGCTCGGCGTGCTGTCGCGCTATCTGCGCAACCTGGGCGTCGACTGGAATCCGCTGCTTGACGGCAACCAGGCGGCTGGGCTGATCATCCTCGCCGCGGCGTGGAAGCAGATCTCCTATAATTTCCTGTTCTTCCTCGCCGGCCTGCAAGCCATCCCCCGAAGCGTGTTCGAGGCCGCCGCGATCGACGGCGCCCGCCCGATGCGGCGGTTCTGGACAGTGACGTTCCCGCTGCTGTCGCCCACGATCTTCTTCCTGCTTGTCGTCAACATCGTCTACGCCTTCTTCGACACCTTCGGCATCATCGACACCATGACCCGCGGCGGTCCCGGCACATCGACGGTCACGCTGGTCTACAAGGTCTATTCCGACGGCCTGCTCGGCGGCAATCTCGGCAGCTCGGCGGCGCAGTCGGTGATCCTGATGGTCATGGTCATCGTGCTGACGGGAATCCAGTTCCGCTTCGTCGAACGCAAGGTGACCTACTGATGGTCGAAGAAGAGGGCTTTCGGCGCTACGTCGCCCACGCGATTCTCTGGATCGGGATCGCGATCGTCGCATTCCCGGTCTACATCGCGATCGTCGCCTCGACCCAGGACAACGCCCTGATCGCGAACGGGCAGATGTCGCTGCTGCCGGGCGGCCATTTCTTCGAGGTCTACTACAAGACCATCTTCGTCGGCACGAGCGGCTCGACTCGCGAGCCCGTCGGCAACATGATGCTGAACTCGCTGGTGATGGCGCTGGCAATCGCGATCGGCAAGATCGCGATCTCGATCATCTCGGCCTATGCGATCGTCTATTTCCGCTTTCCGTTCCGGATGGCGATCTTCTGGATCATCTTCATCACGTTGATGCTGCCGGTCGAGGTGCGCATCTATCCGACCTACAAGATCGTCGCCGATCTACACATGCTCGACAGCTATGCTGGCCTCGCGCTGCCGCTGATCGCGTCGGCCACCGCGACGCTGCTGTTCCGCCAGTTCTTCATGACCGTGCCGGACGAGCTGCTGGAGGCCTCGCGCATTGACGGTGCCGGACCCTTGCGCTTCTTCTGGGATACGCTGCTGCCGCTGTCGCGCACCAACATGGCGGCGCTGTTCGTGATCCTCTTCATCCTCGGCTGGAATCAATATCTCTGGCCGCTGCTGATCACAACGCGCGACGACATGCAGACCATCCAGGTCGGAATCCGCAAGATGATCACCACTACCGATGCGCTGACCGAATGGCCGATCGTGATGGCGACTGCCGTGCTGGCCATGCTGCCGCCGGTGTTCGTCGTCGTCGCCATGCAGAAATTGTTCGTGCGCGGCCTGGTCGAGACGGAAAAGTAGAAGCGAGTTTTCATGGCTAACGTCACCCTGCGCAACGTCCGCAAGACCTATCCCGGCGGCTTCGAGGCCATCAAGGGCGTCAACGTCGATGTCGGCGACGGTCAGTTCTGCGTGCTGGTCGGTCCCTCCGGCTGCGGCAAGTCCACGCTGCTGCGCATGGTCGCAGGTCTCGAGACCGTCACCGGCGGCGAGATCGACATCGGCGGCCGCGTCGTCAACCAGATCGAGCCCGCCGATCGCGACATCGCGATGGTGTTCCAGAACTACGCGCTCTACCCGCATATGAGCGTCTTCAACAACATGGCCTACGGCCTGCGCAACCGCGGCATGAAGGAGGCCGAGGTCAAGACCCGCGTCGAGGAAGCCGCGCGCGTGCTCGAGCTCGCGCCGATGCTGGAGCGCAAGCCGCGCCAGCTCTCCGGTGGCCAGCGCCAGCGCGTCGCCATGGGCCGCGCCATCGTGCGCCAGCCGAAAGTGTTTCTGTTCGACGAGCCGCTGTCGAACCTGGACGCAAAGCTGCGCATCGCGATGCGCGTCGAGATCCGCAAATTGCAGCGCCGGCTCAACACGACCTCGATCTACGTCACCCACGACCAGCTCGAGGCGATGACGCTCGCCGATATTCTCGTCGTGATGAACGGCGGCCAGGTCGAGCAGGTCGGCAATCCCCTTGCGATCTACGAGAAGCCGGCGACGACCTTCGTCGCCTCCTTCATCGGGGCACCGCCGATGAACCTGATGTCGACGCGCGCCGATGAGATCAAATCGCAACTCGGCGGCGGCGCGACCGAGGCCGGCATCCTCGGCATCCGCCCGGAAGATTTCGTCATCACCGACCAGACCCCGGCCGGCGGCGTCGCACTGCCGCTGACCGTGGAAGCGATCGAGCGCGTCGGCGCCGAAACTTTCGTCTACGGCACGCGGGCCCAGGACGAGCAGCGCGTCGCCGCCACCCCCGGCGAGCTGCCGCCCGGCGAGGTCATCGTCCGCATTCCCGGAACCGAGGCCCCCGCCATCGGTGAGAGGATCCGCGTCGCCGCGGTACGGCCGAAGCTGCACCTTTTCAGCGGCGACGGGCGGACGCGGATCGAGGCCTGACTGGTTCCGAGGGCCGGCCGATCAGAAACGCGAAAAACAACCCCATGCACAGTAGCCGGGGGTTTGATTTCATTGAGATAAATCGTCGGCCGATTCGTCATGCCCGGGCTTGCCTGAGCATTTGCGTTCCCGGTGACGAATTGGGCGCTTCCGCGCGACCGCGGTCGGGGTCAGGCGCGAAAATGGGCAATCCACAGGCCCCCGCTACGTCCTTGAACCCCCAAGGGGTTATGACCATATTGCTGACCAAGGGGCGCCGCTTCCGGGCCCTGAAATGCCAAAGTCGCTTCGAGAGGACTTTGTAAACTATGTCTCGTGTTCCAACGCTTTCCAGTCCGTTCCTTCTGGGCTTCGACGAGATCGAGCGCGTGCTTGATCGCGTCGTCAAAGGCGCCGACGGCTACCCTCCCTACAATATCGAGAGGTGCGACCGGTCGGACGGCCAGCCCGAGCGGCTGCGGATCACGCTGGCGGTCGCCGGATTCACCCGCGACCAACTCGATGTAACCATTGAGGAAAACCAGCTCGTGATTCGCGGGCGGCAGCAGGACGACAAGACCCGGCAATACATCCATCGCGGCATCGCCGCGCGCCACTTCCAGCGCACCTTCGTGCTGGCGGAGGGGATGCTCGTGCTGGGAGCGGATCTGAAGAACGGGCTGCTGTCGGTCGATCTTGCCCGGCCTGAACCGGAGAGGATCGTTAAGACAATCGCTATCAATGAGCACGAATAATGGAACGAGTAGCGGACTCGACCGCTTAGTTTCTGTGAAGGAGTCGAGACCATGAGTGAAGGTCACGTTGCGTTCGAATACGAAGCCAAGAACGTCTCGCCCGAGACGCTGGCAACTCTCGGCGAAGGTCATATCGCCTATGTGAAGCAGATCCGCTCCGAGGATGTGCCGGGCCTGTTTCCCGAAGCGCCAAAGATCGCGCCGGGCCTCAAGCTCTTCGCGCTCCACGCCGCCGACGGCACGCCGATCATGCTGACCGACAGCCGCGAAGCCGCGGTCGCCAACGCCTGGAGCAACGAGCTGCAAGCCGTGAGCGTGCACTGACGCACGCTTAGCGCGACATCTGCGAATTCAAATGCGCGGGCATGCCTCAAGGCGGCCCGCGCATTTTTTATGGGCCATCCCATGACGCGGCACCAAGCGGACGCCTCGCTTTCTTTGTGCTATGGCCCGATATCCTCCGGCTACTCGATCAGCCGGATCGGGCTATGGAAGCGTGACCAGACCATCATGACCGACGAGCCAATCGCGTACATTGGAGGTGCTCAGGCTCGATTCGTTGAGGTGGTGTTGGCATTTCGCCGTTGGGCTGATCGCTACCCTGTTGACCAGAGATCTGGCGAGTGGGAATGCGACTATGGAGAATGGCCCGCGATCACGACTGCCTTCGCCGCGTTCCTGGATTCGGGCGTTCCGCAGCATTGGAGCGCTCCTATCGTCGAGTTGCTGCTTTACATCCTTGCTCGCGACAATGAGGTGGAGGTACTCAAGCGCGAGTTGATGGCCAAGCCGGCTCATCTGCTGGCTTTGGCGAGGGTAGCCCCGCATTCACCGGAGCGAGATGCCCGGTGGCAACTCGCCGATGCGCTTGGGAGCGACGAATTTGCCGCCGATGAAGTCGAACCGCTGTTGGAGCAATTCTTTCACGACGCGGATGAGTATGTAAGCCGGCGAGCGCTTCTTGCTCTCGCGCGCAGGCGGTCGAAAAGGTCGGAGACGCTGGCGCTTCGCGCGTGGAGCACGGAGTATGAATATCAGCGGATGGCCGCGCTCGACGCACTTTCCGCGGTTAACTCGCCGTTGTTGCCGTCATATCTCGATCTCGCTCAGCGCGATGGGCGGCAGTATCTCGTCAATTTTGCCAATTCGCTCCGCGCGAAGCCGGCTTCAGAAGGTAGCGAGTAGGAGAAGGCGACCACATCGACCAAATGTCGTCTTGCACCGCTCGGGTATTGCCGACGCACCGTCACCCTTGATTACCTGCCTGACCGCCCTGCCAGCCGCGCGCGAATGTCCGGCTTCAGCACCTTGCCCACCTTCGAGCGCGGCAGGTCGTCCCGGACTTCGATCAGCTTCGGTGTCTCACCGTCGCCCGCGCTCCCGCCATTTTTCTTCGCCGACCAGACAGGACACCCGGGGCTCTTTCTCGGCGGTTCGGACGATCCTCCCCTCCGGCGTGAGGCCCGCAACTTCGAGAACAAGCTTGGTCCGGATCGCTTCCTGGAATTTTTCGCGATCCTTGATTGTCATGATGAAGGCACCCGGCCCTCCGATCACGCAGTCCTCGTAGTAGAGATCGAGATTCTCGATATCGGTCGTCAAATAGGACGGCTCCTTCACCATGATCGGCAGGCCGTTGATGATGATGCCTTTCTCAACGGCAGCGTCGCGCGCGCCGGTGACGGGGGCTCCGTCGTTGTTCGGCCCATCGCCGGAAATGTCGATGACGCGCCGCGACCCGCGATAGGGATTCTCTTCGAACAGCTGCACTGCGAAATTGATCGCGCCGGAAATCGAGGTGCTCGAACCTCGGCGAATCGGCGTTTTCATGATCTCGGCGGCCACGGCGTCCGCCGATTCCGGGCCGTCGATCACGCGCCACGGAATGATGATCCTGTCGTCGCCCGACATCGACCACTCGAAATAGGTCAGAGCCACCTTGCTGGCCGGACGGGCCCTTAGCGCCTGAAGAAAGTCTTTCGAGACGATGGCCTGTGCATAGCCCTCGCGCTGAATGGCGAGTTCGTCCAGATCCATCGAATAGGAGACGTCGACGGCGATAACGAGCTCGACATTGACGGACAGTGCGCTGTGCCTGGCGTCGGCTATCCCTGATTTCGGGCTCGGCGCGGCAATGCTGGCAACGTCACCTCCGACGATCGCCCCCGCAACAAGCACCGCCCCGACCGAGACACACCAGCGCATGGCGGCCCTCCCGTCCGTTCAAAAGCATGGTGACACCCAAAACGCGCATCGAAAAGCGGAGACATGCCTTTGCCTGCCCGGACACGGATGAGAGTTCCAGGCCCGCGCGAATGTCCGCGTCAGCGCGTCTCGCGGATATCTTCGAAGCGATGGGCGCTGCAATAAGATGCGCCTCAGTCGCCTGAGCGACCTGCCAGCCGCGCGCGGATGTCCGGCTTCAGCACCTTGCCGACCTTGGAGCGCGGCAGATCGTCCCAGACTTCGATCTGCTTCGGTGTCTTGACGCTGCCGATCCGCTGCTTGACGAAGGCCGCCAGCGCCGTCGCATCGACGCTTTGGCCGGCGCGGGGCTGCACCACGGCGACGATCCGCTCACCCCATTTCTCGTCCGAAAGGCCAATCACGGCGCAATCCTGCACCGCCTCATGCGCCCGCAGCGCGTTCTCGACCTCGATCGAGTAGACGTTGAACCCGCCGGTGATGATCATGTCCTTGGCGCGATCGACGATATAGAGGTAGCCGTCGTCGTCGATGTAGCCGATGTCGCCGGTGTGGTGCCAGCCATGTGCGGAGGCTTCCGCCGTAGCCTCGGGATTTTTGTAATAGCCCTCCATCACCAGCGAACCGCGGACCACGATCTCGCCGCGGGCGCCGGTCGGCAGCAAATTGCCGTCGCCATCCATGATGCCGGCCTGCACCAGCGGGCTGATCCGCCCGGCCGAGGCGAGACGCTCCATCGCGATCGTGCCGTCGGCATTGTAATGCTCGCTAGGTGCCATCATCGAGATCATCATCGGCGCTTCGGTCTGACCGAACAACTGCGCCATCGGCCCGATACGCTGGAGCGCTTCCGCAAGCCGCGCGGCCGAGATCGGCGCCGCGCCGTACCAGAAACATTGCAGAGACCCGAGCCTCGCGGAGTCGAGCTTCGGATGATCGAGCAGCATGTAGATCACGGTCGGCGGCAGGAAGGTGTGCGTGACGTGATAGCGCTCGATCAGATCGAGAAATTCTGCGATGTCGGGGTGATGCATGATCACGATGCGGCCGCCGAGCGCCATGATCGGGAAACACAGCACGCCGGCCGCGTGGGTCAGCGGCGCAAGCGCGAGGTAGATCGGGCGGCCCTTGAAGGGATAGCCCATCAGCGTCAGTGCCGTCATAGCCTCGATGTTGCGGCCCGACAGCATGACCCCCTTCGGCTTGCCGGTGGTGCCGCCGGTGCCCGGGATCATCGCGAGATCGTCGATCGTCTCGCGTTGATAGTGGTCGTCTGCAAGGCCGGCGAGCCAGCTGGCGAACGAGGGCGCGAAGGACAACTCGGCATCGAGGCAGACGACGGCGCGCAGCATTGGCAGCTCTGCACGCACCGCCTCGACCATCGCCGCGAAGCTTGAATGAAACAACAGCAGGCTGCAGTCGAATTGCTCGAGGATGAGCCGATTTTCGGCCGCCTCGTTGCGCGGATTGATCGGGCACCAGACCGCGCCCGCACGGGAAATGCCGAACACGCAGGCAAACGCGACCGGATCGTTGCCGGAGAGGATTGCGACCTTCTCGCCGGCAGCAATGCCCGATCGCGCGAGCCCGCGCGCGACGCGGTAGCTCAGCCGCTGCACCTCGCGATAGCTGAGGTCGCGTCCATCCATGGTGAGGCACGGCGCGTCGGCGCCGAGCGAGGCACCTTTGTCCAGGTAATCGATGAAGCGCATGATCAACACCCGAAGCAGAGCGGGTGACGCGGAGGACCGCGCCACCCGCGATTTACTTAATCGTGCACGGTCAGAACCGGCTTGCTGACGAGCCCGAAGCTGCGCAATTGCCCGAGCAGCTCGTGATGGCCGAACGCCTGGCAGCCGGAGGCGAACCCCACGCGCTTCGGCGGCTGCTGCAGCAGGTGCGCCGCGGCATAGGCCTGCAGCAAGCCGGTCTGCTTGTAGTTGCTGTTGCCGTAGATGATGCAGTGCGCGCGCCCCAACGGGCCGGAGGCATGTACCGAATCCATCGACTTGTTGACGCGCGGGTTCTCGCGCGGCGGCATGGTGTTCATCACACCGGCGGCCGTCTGCGCCAATGCGGCGTAGCGCTCGTCGGGATTCATATCCTTGGTCGCCTCCAGCGCGGCCGCGACGATCTGCGGCACGCCCAGCATCAGCGCGCGATTGAACACGCCGCCCAGCACTTTCACGTTGGCCACGCGCGGATCGCGCTTGAACCACACCGGGTGCGAGGTGCCTCCCCAGGGCAACGCCAGCGCCAGCTCGTGCTGAC
Source organism: Bradyrhizobium sp. MOS001 (assembly GCF_004634465.1). NCBI lineage: Bacteria > Pseudomonadati > Pseudomonadota > Alphaproteobacteria > Hyphomicrobiales > Nitrobacteraceae > Bradyrhizobium > Bradyrhizobium sp. MOS001. The sequence continues at coordinate 273,177 of NZ_SPVJ01000002.1, read as the reverse complement.
CGGGGATGGCGAGGTTGTAGAGGCCGGCATCGGGCTGATGCTCGACGTACTTGTTCTGCTCCAGGTAGTAGGCCTTGGCCATCGCGGCGTTGACCAGGATGGTCTGCGTCGATGCGATGGTCGGGCTGCCACCCCAGAACACGGCAATGTCCAGCGTGTCGAGGCCGGGCGTCTCCAGGCACAGCTGCGCGGCGATCTCGCCGGTGGTGTACATCTGCGCGATGCCTGGCGCCAACAGCAGTCCGGCATTGGCGAACTTCGTGCCCCACTCCTGCTCGAGCGTGATCAGCCAGTCCTGCTCACCTGTGGTGTCGGTGTAATGACACTTGGAAGCGAGGCAAGCCTGCACCACTTCGCCGCCGAACTTGGCGAAGGGACCCACGGTGTTGAGCACCACCGAGGCGCCCTTGAACAATTCAGTCAGCGCAGCCACGGTGTGCGGCACCTTGACCACCTCGTAGTCGGCGGTCTCGATGCCCGCTACATTCGACTTCATCGCGGCGTTGAGCTTCTCATTGCTGCGGCCGGCGGCGATGAAGGGGATGTTGTATTCGCGTAAGTATTCACAGACCAGCCGGCCGGTATAGCCGGAAGCGCCATAGACGATGACGGGCTTCTTCTCGCTCATTGCGTTCCTCCGAAATGCTTGTTGTCGGCTTTGTCGTTACATGCCCATGCCGCCATCGACCGGCAGTCCGATGCCGGTGATGAAGCGCGCCTCGTTCGAGCACAGGAACACCGCGGCATCTCCGATGTCCGTGACCTCGGCGAGACGGCCGAGCGGGGTTTGCTCCACCACCGAGCCGACTGCGGCGTTGACGTCAGCCGCGAGCCCGACCTTGACGATGTCGTTGGCGAGCTGCATGCCCATGTCGGTCGGGATCAGGCCCGGATAGATGCAGTTTACGCGCACGCCGAAACCGAGCTTGCCGGCTTCCATCGCTCCGACCCGCGTCATGCGGTCAACCGCGGATTTGGTGCCCGAATAGACCGCGATGCTCGGGAAGGCGATCGTTGCCGCAACCGAGGCGATGTTGACGACGGCGCCGCCCTTGCCGGCCGGCCCGCCCGGGCGCATGGCACGGAAGGCGTGCTTCATGCCGAGCACGGTGCCAACGATATTGACGTCGCACATCCGCCGCGCGTCGTCGGCCTTGACCTCGGAGATCAGCGACGTGATCTCGATGCCGGCATTGTTGATCAGAATGTCGTAGCCGCCGAGGGTTGCGACGGTCTTGGCAACCGCCCGCTCCCATTGAGCGTCGTCGGTGACGTCGAGCTGGACGAAGCCCGTGGCGACGTCTTCCTTCGCGATAGCGGCTGCGCTGGCGCGGCCAGTCTCTTCCAGGATGTCGGCGATCATGATCGAGGCGCCGGCTCGCGCCAACGCTTGCGCGATGGCCGCGCCGATTCCTCTAGCACCGCCGGTGACCAGGGCGTTCCTGCCTGCAAGGCTCTTCCCACTCATGACGCACTCCTCCGTTGCTGGTGATCGATTCGTGCTGCGCCAAGCGGCGCGCACCAGGTCGATGGGCGCAGGCCTTTCGGCGGCACCCAGCGAAGCGTTCCTCCATGGTCGGACGTCTTGACGACTGTCCAAATTCTTGGTGCGAACCTCCGCCAAAATCTTGACACTTGTCAAGAACGAATTTGACAGTTGTCAAAGGAAGTGGTTGTGAGGGGATGGAGCATTCCGCGGTCGACGCGGTATAAGTCCTTGAAAGAACGGGACTGAGGATAAGGACAAGATGGCGCGGCAGGTGACGGGAGCGGCCCGGCGTGTGGCTGATGCGGCCGAGGTGCTGCGCGACGAGAAGTTCAACGCGCGGCGCGTCGAACTTGCCGAGGCCGCGCTCGAAACGCTTGGAGAGCTCGGCTTCGCACGCACCAGCCTGCGCGAAATCGCGCAGAACTCGGCGTTCACGCACGGCGTGTTCCACTATTATTTCAGCGACAAGCTCGACCTGATCTGCTGCTGCGTCCGCCACTACAAGGCGAAGTGCGTGACGCGATATGACGATGTCGTCGCGACAGCAACGAGCCGCGACGAATTGACGGAGGGTTTCCTCGCCAAGCTCGCCGCAACGCTGCAGAACGAAGCCCGCATGCACCGCCTTTGGTACGACCTGCGCTCGCAGGCGATGTTCGAGGCGGCGTTTCGCAAGGATGTACTCGAGATCGACAAGAGCCTGGAAGCGATGATCTGGCGCATCGCCTCCCGCTATGCCGAGCTCGGCGGCAAGCGGCCGGCGTCGTCGCCCGCCGCGCTCTATGCGCTGTTCGACGGTCTATTCCAAAGTGCGCTGCTTAAGCACCTCGCGGGTGACAAGACGGCGATTCCCGAACTGCTCGACGAAGTCCGGCGCCTGCTGCCGACGGTCTGCTGACGCGCACGAGCGGCGCCGGCGAAGGCTCTGCAGCGCACCGCTCTCGACGATGCTTCGCATCGCGGGGGAAGCGCTGCGCTGCGTCCGGGGGACTAGAGCGGAGATGCACGCTCTTTCGAGACGCATCACTTCAAAAAGCCAAGCCCTTCGCGCGCCGTGCCCACGGCCCATTGGTCGCCCGGCGGCAGCGCGAGCACGCTATTGAAATCGGCGCGCGCGTGTTTGGCGTCGGACAGTTTCATATAGAGGATGCCGCGATTGACCAGAGCGACCTGATTGTTGGGATCGAGCCGGATCGCATCGTTGTAGTCGGCGAGCGCGCGGGCGTGCTCACCGATGTCGCGTAGCGTGCTGGCGCGATTGCTGTAGGCCATCGAATTTCCCGGCTGCAGCCGGATGCCCTCGTCGAAATCGGCAATGGCGCGACGATCATCGCCCTTCTTGCGCCAGGCGGTTGCACGAACGAAGTAGGCCTTCTCGAAGGAAGGCGTGATCCTGGTGACGTCATCGAGCTCGTGGATGGCGTTGTCGGTGTCGTCCTTTTTCAGGAGAACGATGGCCCGGCAATAATGACCGCCAGCACTCCCGGGCTCCAGACGGACGGCGGTGTTGCAGTCGTCGAGAGCCTCGTCGATCTCGCCTCTGTCGACATGGACGGTGCTTCGCAGCTCGTAGGGCCATGCGGCGGCGGGATTGCGCCGCATCGCCTCGTTGTAATCGGCGACGGCATGATCGGGGTCGCGCTTCGCCGCATACGCTTCGCCTCTCATGACAAGAGCAAAGTAGGCTTGCTTGGGATTGCGTTCGATGGCCTCGGTAAACGCGCCGATCGCCAGATCGAAGTCGCGCTTGTTGAAATATTCGAGGGCACGGGAGGTGTAGGACGGTCCGTAGCCGGGATCGAGGCGAATGGCCTCGTTGTAATCGGCCAAAGCGTGATCCCGTTCACCCCTCGCCGAATAGGCGCGGCCGCGGCAGTTATAAGCCCGCCCGAAATTCGGATCGATCCGTATCGCGGCGCTGCAGTCCTCGAAGGCGCGATCCTTGTCCCGCTTGAGGTACCAGGCTTCGCCACGCAGCTCGTAGGCAACCGCGTTTGTCGGATCAGCCGCAATGATCTCGGTCTTTTCGGCGATGACGCGGTCGTTGGACGTATCGTCGGCATGAACCGCAACCGTCACGGCAATGGTGACCGCGCAAAACAGACCGAAAATCCGGCCGATCGAACTGCAATTCATGGCTCAAAAAACCCCGCATCGAAGCCGCGCCGGGACGCGCAACCGGACGACGATCGAATCCGGCGGAGAAACATCACAGCGCCCCGGCTGCGAAAATAAGTCGCAGAACGCGGGGCTTCGGTTCGAACGAGTAAGGGCCGCCTCTGCGGTCTCACCAGGCGTAGCGCAGGACGCCCTTGCCGGCGTAGCTGCGATTGTGCCGCTACCAGGTGCTCTAACGCAGCACGACCTCGATCGGCGCCTGGTCGTTCAACCCGAGCGGCGCGGCGGGATCGGGCGGAGTGGCGCCGCAGACCGGGTTGCCGCCGGCCCCAAGCGAACAGGCGCCTGCGTCGCGCGGAATGATCGCGAGCCGGCCGTCGACATAGGTGATGTCGTAGTTCGCGGATGTCGGCCCCGAGGCGGCGATGCTGTAGACCCCGGGATTGCGCGTGCCCTGGGCCGAGCCGCCGTAGACGAGCGTACCGGAGAGCGCGGACAGCCCCTCCCCGTTCACGAAGCCGGAATAGATCGCGCTGCCGCCGGAGAACGGCACGCCGTCGTAATTCTTCGTGACGCCGTTGACTGCAATGGTGAGCGGCGCCTTGTTGACGGTCAGCGAACCGTCGACATAGGTGATCGCATAGTTGGCCGAGGAGAGGCCCGACGCCGTCAGGCTGTAGCGACCGGCATTCACCGCGCCCTGCGCCGTGCCGCCATAAAGAAGCGTGCCCGACAACACGGATGCAGTCTCGCCATTCATGAAGCCGGAATAAGCGGCGCTGCCGCCGGAGAAGGCGAGGCCGTCATAGGTCTTGGACGCGTTGGCGCTGATGGTGAGCGGCGCCCTGTCGATGGTGAGGCCGACCGCGACCGAGCCGACATAGACCGCGCCGCCCGAGCCGGTCGCGTTGAGAACGTCGGGGCCGCTGAGATTGTAGCTGCCCGCGCCCAATGCGGTGGTGACTGCGCTGCCCCAGCCGAGCGTGACGCGATTGGCGTTCACACCGGTCATCGTCAAGCCGCCGAGCGAGGCCAGCGTGCCATAGGTGGTGCTGGCCGAGCCCGCGACGTTGACATAGGCATCGTAGACGGTGTCGCCGAACGCGCGCAGCACCGGCATGCCGTTGTTGGCGCCGCTGACGGACTTGCCCCAGACGGCGGCAAAGTCATAGCCGTTGTTGATAAAGGTGAAGGGATCGCGCAGCTGGGCCGTGGTGAGCATGCCGCCATCGCAGACGTTGCCGATGCCACCGGATCCGCCACAGGCGGCGCTCTGCCCCGATGTGTCCCTGTTCGCATAGCTTTGGATGACTTCGCCGCCATCCCAGTTCATTCCCACGATCGCGCCGACATTGCTGGTTCCCGACACGGTGCCCGCGAAGTAGCTCCGGCTCACATGGCTTTCCTGATTCATCCCCACCAGCCCGCCGACTTCGGAAGTTCCTGAAACCGCTCCCGTGGCGTAGGAATCGAGCACCCAAACGGCTTCATTGCTGTGCCCGACCAGCCCGCCAACCGAACGCGTCCCGGACACGTTGCCGGTCGCGTAAGACTGGCTTACCACGGCGCCGTACCAGCTGCCTCCCACCAGCCCGCCGACCGAATCGACACCGGACACGTTGCCGGTGGCGTAAGATCGCTCCACCCGACTGTACTGTTGGAACCCCACCAGTCCGCCGGCAGATGTGCCTGTGCCGCCAATTGCGCCGGTGCCCGAAACATTACCGGTGGCGTGACTGTCGGTGACGAGACCGATGTTGCTGTATCCCAACAAGCCACCGACATTGATGCCGCCGGATACGGTACCCGTGGCATAAGAGTGGCTCACCGTACCGATGGCATAATCCCCGGGGCCCGGTCCCATCCACGTGCCGATATTGTACGCGATCAGCCCGCCAGCGCCGTCCCAGCTAGCGGAAACGTTGCCGGTCGCATACGAGTTGGAGACGAACGAGGCGACGACGCGCCCTCCCAGCCCGCCGGCGGCGCCATAGCCCGCGATCGTGCCGGTGGCATATGAGTTGCTGATCGTCGTGATATAGGCGTCGCCGACCAGCCCGCCGACCATGGCGCCGCTGCCGGTCACATTGCCGGTGTTGTAAACGTTGCTGATGGTGTTGTAAGCGACGCTGCTCGTGCCGCCGTAGACCCAGAGACCGCTCGACCCGACCAGCCCGCCGACGGCATTGTTGCCCGTCACGCTGCCGCCTTCCAATCCGACATTGCGGATGGTCCCGCCATCGATGTAGCCGAACAGGCCGATGTTATCGCTGGACGGCCGGTTGATGGTCAGGTTGCTGATGCGGTGACCGAGCCCGTCGAAAATGCCGGAAAAATATTTGCTGATATCGCCGATGCCGCCGATCGGTGTGAAGCCGGCGCCACCATTCCAACCCGCCGTCGCGCTGGCATCGATGTTCGCGCCCAGCACATAGTTGCCGGACCGGTTGGTGTTGATGTTCTGCAGGGCATTCACGTCGGTGATCACCGCATAGGTGATGGCGGCATCAGTTCCTTTCTGGGTCTGGAACAAGCTGCCCGCCGCCAGGTTGACCGGCGCGTTGATGGTGTAGCCACCGGTGGCCGTGGTCTGTGCGTATTGCAGGACCAGCCCGTCACTGCTCGTCGTGCCGGTCGACGTCAACGGCGCGTTGATGACGATGTTGTTGTCGGCCCGCAGCGTCAGGATATGCGAGCCCCAGGTGACGGCGGAGTTGACCGTGACGTTGCCTTCATCGGTGCCGCTGCCCGAGGTCGTCACCGTCACGTCGCCGCTCGCAAGTGCCGTCTGCAAGACGCCAGCGTAGTTCGCGTCGATGGTGATGTTGACGGGATCGATCAGCCAATGCCCGCCGAGCGTATCGACCTTCAGATCGGCGGCGAGATTGACCTTGGCGGCGGAGGTTTCAACCGAGCGGGCCCGCAGCGTGCCACCGGCATTGACCTCGCCGTGCCTGGCATCGCCGAGCAGCAGGATGCGGCCGTTCCTGCTGCCGATGCTCGCGGCCTGCACCACGCCGGTGTTGTTGACGACGCCCTTCATGGCGTCGCTCGCGCCCTTGGCGGTGAGGATAGCGAGCCCACCATCGGCGCGGATCAATCCCTTGTTCTCGACCAGGGTCTTGACGGTGGAGGCCTTGACCTCGACCGAGAGCAGGCCGTCGCCATTGAAATCGAGCAGCACGTCGGTGCCGGCGGCGAGCGCCGTGCTGCCGGTGATGCTGCCGGAATTGCTGACGCTCGGCGAGATCAGCGCCACCACCTTGCTGGAGATGCTGCCCTCATTGGTGATCGCGCCGCCGCTGCCGGTGAAGTTGTAGCGACCGGCGAGAAAATCGGCGTTGCTGATGCCGAGCGTGGAGGCGACAAAGCCGCCGGTCTGCACGCTGCCGGTCTTGCCGATGGCGATGCCGTTCGGATTGATCAGGAACACTTGTCCATTGGCGCTGAGGCTGCCGAGGATTCTTGACGGGTCCTGGCCGACGACGCGGTTCAGCGCGACCGAGGATGCGCCGGGCTGATTGAAGGTCACGGAGCTGCCGGCGCCGATCGAAAAACTCTGCCAGTTGGCGATCATCCGGTCGCTCGACTGGTTGATCGTCATGGCGTTGCCGGACTGACTGATCGTGGCCTGTCCCGACACGACCTGGCCGCCGGTCGGCAGCGTCTGCGCCAGCGCCGGCGGCGTCAGCATCGTGGTCGCGGACAGCGCGATTGCGAGTCGCATCCGCGGCAGGGTCGATGTCATCGCGTGCCCCCTCGAAACATCAGAAGCGAATGCCGGCTTGCAGCCAGAACTGATCGTTGGCTTTGACGCCATCGGCATTGGCGCCGGTGATGATGGAACGGCCGGGATTGTCGCCCAGCGTATGGGCCCAGCTCGCCGAGACGTTCAGCCATTCGCGCGTCCAGCGCGCGGCGAGGCCGGCGCTGGCGAGCCCGTAATCGTTGCAGCCGCAGACAGTGACCGGCGCGATGCCGTTCGGCGACACGTTGATCTTGACGTAGCCGCCATCCAGGAAGCTCGCGAGTTGCAGGCTGCCGAAGCGCACAGGCACCGGCGCGTTGTAGCGAAGCTCCAGCGTGCCGAGCACGCCCATATCGCCGCGCGCCTCGCCGACGGGATAGCCGCGCACGCCGAACGGGCCGCCCAGCGCAAAATCTTCCGAGGAATCGAGGTTCTTGTCGGCCCATTGCCCGTAGAGGCGACCGAACAGTGCGAAGTCGCCGGGCAAGGCCTGAAGCCGGGCGACCGCGGCATTGATCCGGTTGAACGGCCCTTGCGTCCGGAGCCCAGCCTGGTCCGCCGCGAGCGCGCTCGCCACGCGCGCGAGATCGAGGTCGCCAAAAGTCCAGCTCACCGACCAGTTGGTGATGCCGCCGCCGAGCAGCGCGTCGCGCCGGTCGCCGTTGAGGCTGAGCGTACCGGAGGTCGACCGCTTGTCCTGAAGCTTTCCGACGATGCTGTCGTCGACCAGCGCCTTCCAGGTCACGGTGCCGCCAAGCTGGAGGTTGAAATCGCGCGAGCGGATCAGGCTGTAGTCGACGCCGCCATTGGCGAAATGGGCAAAACCGGTGAGACCGAGGGCGCTGCCGATGGCGTCGATATTGTGGTAGTCGAGATAGCCGTAGCTCGCATTGGCAATGAAGCCGCTGGCGCCGAGCGGCACGCTCGTCACCAGCGAGCCGTACTCCTGCCCTTGCGATACCGTGCCGGAGAGCCGCGTCAGGTCGCCGTAGCCGGACACGTCGGTGAGCGAGATGAGCCCGTTGCCCTGCGCCTTGCCCACGTTGGAGCTGCCGTAATTATCGGCCCAGATACCGCCCCCGAGAATGGGCGCCTGCGCGACGCCGACGACGAGCTTGCTGGTGTTCGGCGCATCGCCCGGCGCGAGCTTGGCATGCACCGACACGCCCGGCAGGTCGTTCATCCGCAACAGCGCGTCTTCCAGATCCTGCCGCGTCACGCCGTCCGACTTGACGCGGCCCTCGATGATCGCGCGCAACAGGTCCTCACGCACGCGCACGCCCTTGACGCGATCGAGCGTGATGGTCTTGAGCGCGCCCTCGGCGATCTCGATCGTGACGATGCCGTTGGTGATGTCCTGAGGCGGCAGCAGCGCGCGCGCCAGCAACCGGCCGCGCCTCTGGAGCACGGCCGTCACCTGATCGGCCAGCGCATAGAGCCCTTTGATGCCGAGGCGCTTGCCGCGCACCGAGGCAACGAGTTGCTCGCGCTCGGCCTGTGGCAGAAGCTCCACCTTGCCGGTGAAGCGAACGCCCTTCACGATGATGCGCTCGCCCCGGTCGGGGATGGCGGCGGGCGCCTGCTGCGGTCGAATCTCGTCAGGGGACGGCAGCCTTTCCTGCCGCTGCATCTCCTGCTGCCGCTGCATCTCGCGGAGCAGCGATCCGGCATCCTGCGCGACGGCCGGGACTGCGGTACCTGCTATCACTAGCCCCACCACAACAGCCCTGCTCTGCACCGCGCCAACCACTTTCATCCTACGGGCCCGACCTTCGGGCGATAGGTAACGACCTCAGCGAAAGCGCAGGACGGCGCGTCGCGCCACTTGCGTTCCTGGGCGTCTTTAGCGGACTCCGACAAGGCGCAATGTGCCGGACGTCTCAGCTGGGGAAATTTTTCGCGTTACCTTGCCGGCTATTGCGAGATCACAACATCCCGTGCGCATGCCACGAGGATGGCCGGCGTGCATTGGCAATTGCGTGGATCGATTCCGCTTCTCAGCGGGCGACGAGGACAGGCGACGTTACGCCGCGGTCGCGGGCGGCAGCGCCAGCACCGAATAGATCGCCTGGGCGTCGCGCGAGGCGCGGAGCTTCTTGGCGATGTCCTGGTCGCGCAGGAGGCGGGCGATGCGGGCGAGCGCCTTGAGGTGATCGGCGCCGGCGCCTTCGGGCGCGAGCAGCAGGAAGACGAGATCGACCGGCTGGCCGTCCATCGCCTCGAAATCGATTGGGCGATCGAGGCGCGCGAACAGGCCGAAGATCTTTTCCAGCTTGGGCAGCTTGCCGTGCGGAATGGCGACACCGTAGCCGACCGCGGTGGTGCCGAGCTTCTCACGCTGCAGCAGCACCTCGAACACGGAGCGTTCGTTCTGCCCGGTCAGCTCGGCGGCCTTGGCCGCAAGCTCCTGAAGCGCCTGCTTCTTGCTGTTGACCTTCAATGCCGGGAGAATCGCCTCGGGTGCGACCAGATCGGTAATCGGCATGGAAGGTTTCCGAGGTGAATTAAACCGTCAGGTTCCGAATTGGCCAGCTTGGTCAAACCATGCCTGGCCGGCATCAAGAAGGTGAAGCAGGAGGGGGACTTAGCCCCGATCCTGATGTGGGGCGCTTCTACTCCAACGCAATCCCGGTGCCAACTGCTGCGTGCGGCTTTGCCCCGCTCATTGTTAAGGGCTGCGGTTGGTACGGGGGCCGGTTCCAGCCCTCAACCGTCCGGTTTGGCCCCCGGCGGGTCGATCCAGCCGACATTGCCGTCGGCCCGGCGGTAAATGATGTTCACCCGGCCGCTGGAGCCGTGCTGGAATACCAGGCAGGGCGCTCCGCTGAGGTCCAGCTCCATCACCGCCTCGCTCACCGACAGCTGCTTCAGCGAGGTGGTGGCCTCGGCGATGATGACGGGACTGTAGCCGGTGACCTCGTCCTCGTCCTCACCCTCGCCCGGCGCCTCCAGCACGTAGCTCGTGGCGTCCATGGCGGCCAGCGCCGCGGAGGCGACATGGGCCTTGCGGGCCGAGCGGTCCTTGAGCCGGCTCTTGTAGCGCTTGAGCCGCTTCTCGATCATCAGGAGCGCCTGGTCGGCGCTGGCATAGGCATCCGGCGCGTTCGAATCGGCCTCCAGCGTAATTCCCGTATCGAGATGCAGGGCACAGTCGGTGCGGAAGCCGAAGCCATCCTTGCTCAGGGTGATGTGGCCGGAATAGTTCCCGTCGAAATATTTACGCAGGACCTCGTCGGTCCGATCGGTCACGCGGCCGCGCAGGGCGTCGCCGACGCTGACGCTCTTTCCCGAGATTCTGAGGGTCATGTGATGCCTCGCTTGGTTTTAAGTGCCCAGCTTGGATCGGTCTCGATGGGGGATCGAGAGTAGCGCGATTTCGCGCCAGCGCAATCAGGCCGGCTCGGTGTTGCGGGAGCGATCGGGCATTGCGGTGGAGAGGACGTTACCAAGAGCGCTCTGCTTGTCACGGCGGCGTTGCACCGAAGAGGGAATGCGCATGGCTTCGCGGTACTTCGCGACCGTGCGGCGGGCAATATCAATTCCCGAGGCGCGTAAGCGTTCCACGATGGTGTCGTCCGACAGGATCGCCGACGGCGCTTCCGAATCGATCAACTGCTTGATGTGGTGGCGCACGGCCTCGGCGGAATGCGCCTCGCCGCCGTCGGCGGAGGCGATCGAAGCCGTGAAGAAATATTTCAATTCGAATGTGCCGCGATTTGTCGCCATGTACTTGTTGGCGGTGACGCGCGACACCGTGGATTCATGCATCTGGATGGCGTCGGCAACGGCCTTCAGATTCAGCGGCCGCAGATGCGCAACGCCATGGGTGAAGAAGCCGTCCTGCTGGCGCACGATTTCCGTCGCAACTTTCAGGATAGTGCGGGCCCGCTGATCAAGCGCGCGCACCAGCCAGGTCGCGTTCTGGAGCGCGTCGGTGAAATAGGACTTGTCGCCGTCCTTGCCGATCTTCTTCGACAGCTGGGAATAATAGGTCTGGTTGACCAGCACGCGCGGCAAGGTGTCGCTGTTGAGCTCGACATGCCAGCCGCCATCCGGGCCCGGGCGGACATAGACGTCGGGCACCATGGTCTGCAGCCGCGCCGAGCCGAACTTCATGCCGGGCTTGGGATTGAGGCGGCGGATCTCGCCGATCATGTCGGCGATGTCCTCGTCGTCGACGCCGCAGAGCTTGCGCAGCGAAGCGATGTCGCGCTTCGCCAGCAGATCGAGGTGCTCGACGAGGGCCTGCATCGCAGGGTCGTAGCGGTCTAGCTCGCGGAGCTGGATCGCCAGGCATTCGCTCAAATTGCGCGCGCAGACGCCGGGCGGGTCGAATTTTTGCAGCACGGCAAGGACGTCCTCGACGTCGGCTTGCGATGCGCCAAGGCGCTCGGCGGCCTGGCCGAGATCCGGCGGCAGATAGCCGGCCTCGTCGACGAGGTCGATCAGGTACTGGCCGATCATGCGCTGCGCCGGGCCGGTGAAGGCGACCGAGAGCTGCTCGGCAAGATGGTCGCCGAGCGTGATCTCCGCGGCGACAAAGGCTTCGAGATTGTAGTCCTCGTCGCCGGAGGCACCGCCGCCCCATTCGGTATAGGTGGTCGGCGCCGCATCCTGGGCGTCGCGCGCGGCGGCCTCGGCCGGTTCCTCGGAGAAGACGTTGTCCAGGCCCGTATCCAGGGTCTGCTCGATCTCGGCGCGGGTGCCGAGATCCTTGCTCATCCATTCTTCCTGGCCCGGCTCGAACGCCTCGCCCGGACCGCCGCCCGGCTCGTCGTTGTGGCCACCGTCGGAATCGCTGAACTGGCCGGTCTCGGCCGGGGCTTCACCGGCGGGCGGCTCGTCGTTGGCCCGCTCCAGCAGGGGGTTCCGCTCGAGTTCCTCTTCCACGAAGGTCGTGAGATCGAGATTGGACAATTGCAGCAGCTTGATCGCCTGCATCAGCTGCGGCGTCATAACCAGCGACTGCGATTGCCGGAACTCTAATCTCTGCGTGAGCGCCATGAAGCAAGAACCGATCCCAAAAGTTGGTCCGATTTTTGCTTATCTTAGTCTTGGCACGATGTACACGGCTTGACGAACGGGAAAAAAGGGCTAGAGGCGGAATTCCTCGCCAAGGTAAAGCCGGCGAACATCGGGATCGGCGACGATCTCATCCGGGCTACCCTCGGTCAAGATTTCACCGGCATAGACGATGTAGGCGCGATCGGTCAGGCCGAGCGTCTCGCGCACATTGTGGTCGGTGATCAGCACGCCGATGCCGCGGTTGGTGAGATGGCGAACGAGGTCCTGAATGTCGCCGACCGCGATCGGATCGATGCCCGCGAAAGGCTCGTCGAGCAGCATGTAGTTCGGACGCGTCGCCAGCGCGCGCGCGATCTCGACGCGGCGGCGCTCGCCGCCCGACAGCGCGATCGACGGCGATTTCCGCAAGCGCGTGATGTTGAATTCGTCGAGCAGCGAGTCGAGCTGCTGCTCGCGCTTCTTGCGCGAGGGCTCGACCACTTCGAGCACGGCGCGGATGTTCTGCTCGACGGTGAGGCCGCGAAAGATCGAGGCTTCCTGCGGCAGATAGCCGATGCCGAGCCGCGCGCGCTGATACATCGGCAGCTTGGTGACGTCGTGGCCGTCGAGCTCGATCGCGCCGCGATCGGGCTTGATCAGGCCGGTGATCATGTAGAACACGGTGGTCTTGCCGGCGCCGTTCGGGCCGAGCAGGCCGACCGCTTCGCCGCGGCGCACATAGATGCTGACGCCGCGCACCACCTGGCGGCTGCCGAAACTCTTTTCCACGCTATGCACAGCCAGGAAACCCGGCCGCTTCAGAAGCTGCGGTCCGCCGGCGCCGTTAGGCCTGCTGGCGGCTCTGACAGGGTGAACCGCCTGGGCACGCGGCGGTTCGGTCTGGTAGTCGGCTTGGTAGTCGGCCTGGAAATGGTCGGGCGCGCGCATCTGGTCGCGGGCGATCGGCGATGCATCCCGCACCGGGCTGGGCACGAGACCGCCGACGCTGTCACCGAGGGTGGTGATGTCCTGGCGCGCAAATCCTGGCCGGCCGCGCTTGGCGGGGCGCCGACGGAACATGCTGAAGAGATCGACCATCCCGCCTTCTAGCCTTTCACGACAATCCCGCGCGATGATCCGCGCGTGATCCCGCGATCTGCCGCACCGGCCTTGCGATTCGCCAGCACAGCATGAGTGAAGGGATGTCTCATGCCCAGTGAAACACGCCCGAAAAGCGGCGAACCCCGCTTGGAAAGCCCTTCGCGCTAGATACAGCCTCGCCGGGCAAGCTTCAACCTCGGATCGGGAGAATCTGACCCAAGCGCTTGAAGTTACTTCAGGAATTTACTTTTGCTTGCCTGCGCCGGGCAATTGCAGCGGCGGCGCCGCGGCGGGCTTGCCCGGGCTCCCCGATCCGCAATCATTGCTGCCGCCCTGCGGCAGCAATGCCTGCACCCTGCCGCTGTCGGATTCCACCCGCGAGACGCCCGTGGTCATGTCGACCGCCAGACGGTCGCCGCGCAGCACGTTCCTGCACTGCGTGAGGACGACGCCGCCGAGCATGGTGATGAGGTTGGTTTTGGTGTCGAACACGGCGGTCTCGCCTGTTACCACCTGGTCCTTCTGGGTGACGACGACATTGCCGCGCGCTTCCAGCCGCTTGATCGAGGAGCTGCCGCCCGGCCCCGGCTGCGCCGACTGCATCGGCGCACCCTTGGTCCCCTTCGCCGCGGGCTGCGGCGCGGCCGGCTTGTCGCCGCCGCCGGAGTCGTAAAACACCACGAGCGTCTTCGAGGTCATGGTGGTGTCGCCCTGGATGACCTTCACATTGCCGGAGAAGGTCGCCTCCTTCTTCTTGTCGCGCATCTCGAGCGAGGCAGCTTCGATCTGGATCGGCTGGTCGCGGTTTTGCGAAAAGCCCTGCATTGCGTTGGGCACGCCTTGCATCGTGCTCTGCGCGACGGCCGCACCGGTCGCGACCAGCGCGACGGTGACGGCGAGCGCGGCCACACCGAGAATGGCGCACCGCTTGTCTTCGTTGCGCGAAAAGAATCTCACCATGAAAATCACTTTGAATTGGCCGACTTGTTCTGAGGCGTGCGTGTCTTCACCGGCGGCGCGGGCTGCTCGGCCGGCGCAGGCTGGGCAGCGGCGGGGTCATCCAGCTTGTCCAGATGCATCACCACATTGCCCTCGAAGCGGATGACGTCGCCGCCTTCCGTGATCCGCAGCCTGTCGGCGGTCAGCGTTCCGTTGGTCAGCTTGACGTCGACATGCTCATCCGAGGAGACCGTTCCCTTGCCCATGTCGACGAAGGCCGAGTTCAGCCGCGCCTCATAGCCGGACGAGGTGCGCAGGAAGATGTCCTTGTGCAGGTCGAGCTGCTGCTGCTTGTTGTCGAAGCGGCCGGTGCGCGCATCGAGCAGCAAAGTGGATTTGTCTTCCATCAGCACCTTTGCGCGCAAATCGTTGAGATCGACATGATCGGGGTCGGTGATGTCCTGCGTCGCGGTCTTGGCCCAGAGCTCGTAGGGCCGCTGGTCCGGGGTGAAGCCGGACATATGCGGCGTTTCCATCGTGATCTTGGTGCCCGTCACCACGAGATTTCCGGAGTCGAGCTTCACGGGGATCTGGAAGGGATTGAGGAAGGTCGAGACGGCGACGATCGCGGCCATGGACGCAGCCACCGTCACCGGCACCGCGATGCGCAGAATCCGCACCAGGCGGCTGTGGCGCGCCGCGCGGGCAAACTTCGCCGCAAGCGCGGCGTCGTAGGTTGGATTCTGGGCCGAATTCACCTGAGCTCCCGAGGTGTCGCTCGTCTCGTCCGGTTGACGGGCGCACGCCATTGTATCCGGCGCCGCCTGAATATGCAGCCTGCGACAGGCCGCACGAAAGTGTCCGAAACGGGGCGGCAGCCCTAAGCTAACAGCGGCCCGAGGCCTCAGGAATGCGCGAAAATGTCCTCTTCCGCCCAGCCCTGGAGATCGAGCAGGGCGCGGGTCGGCAGGAAGTCGAAACAGGCTTTTGCCAGCGCGGTGCGGCCTTCCCGCACCAGCATGGCGTCGAGCCGCTCGCGCAGGGCATGAAGGTGCAGCACGTCGGAGGCGGCGTAGGCGAGCTGCGGCTCGGTCAGGCTGTCGGAACCCCAGTCGCTGGATTGCTGCTGCTTGGAGAGGTCGACATTGAGCACCTCGCGCACGAGGTCCTTGAGGCCATGCCGGTCGGTGTAGGTGCGGGTCAGGCGGGAGGCAATCTTGGTGCAATAAATCGGGCCGGTCATGACGCCAAACGTCTGGTACAGCACCGCGACGTCGAACCGCGCGAAGTGGAAGATCTTCGTGATCGCAGGATCGGCCAGCAGGGCCTTCAGGTTCGGCGCGTCGGTGTGGCCCTTGGGGATCTGCACCACGTCGGCGCTGCCGTCGCCGGGCGAGAGCTGCACCACGCAGAGCCGGTCGCGGTGCGGGTTCAGCCCCATGGTCTCGGTGTCGATCGCCACCGCTCCGGTGTAGCGGGACAGGTCGGGCAGGTCGCCGCGATGCAGGCGTACGGTCATGGCGTTTCAAAACCTCAATCGAATTGGTCGGTCGGCATCATAAGCTAATCGGATTGCCCGCGATGTAGCCACTGCCGGCCGGCCGCGCAAGCGGCAGCTGTTCCCGCCGGGGCGCGGTCAGATCGCCGCCAGCATGATGCAGATCATCGCCGCCACCGTGGCGCGGCTGGCGCCATCGCGAAAAGTGTAGAGAATCGGGTCGTCGGGCATCTCGCGGCGATGGGCCATCATCAGGGCGCGGCCGAACCAGTAGAGCAGCAGCGGGTTGAGCAGCCACAGCATCCAGGGACGGCTGTAGAGCGGCGTCACGGCGGAGGAGGAGACGTAGAGCGAGAACACGGTCACCGCGTTCATGGCGCTCGCCGCCGCCATCGCGCCGATGATGTGCAGGTCGGTGATCCTGTAATCGCGGTTGGAGGGATCGGCGAGGCCGGCGTTCTCGCGCATGCTGAGCTCGCTGAAGCGCTTGATCAGCGCCAGCGAGGTGAACACGAACAGCGAGAAGATCAAGAGCCATTCCGACAGCACCACGCCGACGCCGACCGCGCCGGCGATGATGCGTAGCGTGTAGAGGCCGGCGAGTGTCACGACGTCGACCAGCATCTTGCGCTTGAGCACGAGCGAATAGGCGATCGTGGTGGCGAGATAGCCACCGAGCACGCCGAGGAACAAAGGCGAGATGCAGAGGCTGGCGGCGACCGCGAGCAGCCACAGCGCGGGGATCGCAAGCAGCGCCGAGGACATCGGCAGTCGACCTGCCGCCAGCGCGCGATGCCGCTTGGTCGGATGCTGCCGGTCGGCGGCGAGGTCGAGCAGATCGTTCATCAGATAAGCGCCCGACGCACAGGCCGAGAACGCCAGGAACGCCAGCAACGCATAGCCGAGCGTCGCAAGATTAATCTGATGCGCCGTGATCGCCGGCACGAACACCAGCGTGTTCTTTGCGTATTGATAGATGCGCAGCGCCTGCGCCCAGGTTTTGAGGCTGGCACGGCTGCTGCCGCGCGTCTCGATGCGCTCCATGGAGGCGCGGTCGAACGGCAGCCGGTCGCCCGCCGCGAGATCGGCCGGCGCAACGACGCCATCGAACCCGAGATGCGCGGCAATGCCCGCCGCATGGTGCGCAAACCGGCCGGCAACCAGATAGATTGTCTCGCCCCGCGCCCGCGCCGCCAGCGCCTGGTTCAGCACGTCGGCGTCATAGGGAAGATGGGCGTAGTCGAGCTCGGCCTGCGCCAGGATATCGGTGAGCGCCGCCATGCCCGGGCGTCCGCCCGCGCCGAAGCGGGCCAGCATCCGGCCGGGGCTGGAAAACAGCGCTTCCAGCAGCAGCTCGGAACGGAGCAGGGCGCCTTCGAGATCGATGACAAGCGTCCGCGCCGCGGCGGGGGTCGCCGACGGTGTGGGGACGCCCGAATCGTAGTGCCAGGCAGGCTGCTCCATCCGAAAACGCTCTATTGGCCGCAACATGACCGGCCCTGAAGCCGGGGAGCAGGGAAATGGACGGCCGAGAGCCTAGGCGGCATTCGCTAAGGGCGGCTTAATCCGGCTGAGGGCCGGCGGCCCCTGGGGGATGCCGGGTCCAAACCATGCACCCTGCTGTTGCATGGATCCCACAACCCGGCGCCAGCTTCGCGTTCCGGCAGGGCTTTTGCCGCGCGCCCCGTGAAAATCCTCCGGGCCGACCCCATCTGCCAGTTTTCGCGCGCTCGCCCGCCCCGCCCACAATGAAATCAGGTGTCATGACCGAACAGACGCTCGCTGCGCCTATCGACGACCAACAGGAACGCCAGCGCGGCTTTACGCGCTACCAGGCGCTCCTGATCGCGCTGCTTGCGTTCACGCAGTTCACGATCATTCTCGATTTCATCATCATGTCGCCGCTCGGCGCCATCCTGATGCCGGCGCTCGACATCACGGCCGGACAATTCGGCGTCGCGGTCTCGGCCTACGCGTTCAGCGCGGGACTATCGGGAATCCTGGCCGCCGGCTTTGCCGATCGCTTCGACCGCAAGCGCCTGCTGTTGTTCTTCTATGTCGGCTTCACGCTCGGGACCCTGCTCTGTGCCGCCGCGCAGACCTACCACGTGCTGCTGCTCGGCAGGATCGTGACCGGATTGTTCGGCGGCGTGATCGGCTCGGTCGTGCTGGCCATCATCACCGATTTGTTCGCGCTGCACCTGCGCGGCCGCGTGATGGGCTTCGTCCAGACGGCGTTCGCCGCGAGCCAGGTGCTCGGCATACCCGCCGGGCTGTTTCTCGCCAATCACTGGAACTGGCATGTCTGCTTCATTGCGATCGTCGGCCTGTCGATCGTCGCGATCGCAGTCATCGCCTTCGCCATGGAGCCGGTCGACGCGCATCTGAAGCTTAAGCAGGACAGAAATCCGTTCCGCCATCTGATCGCGACCGTCGGACAACCCCGCTATACGCTGGCCTTCGCCGTCACGACGCTGCTGGCGACGGGCGGGTACATGCTGATGCCGTTCTCCAGCGCCTTCACCGTGCATAATCTCGGCATCGACATCACGCATCTGCCGACGATCTATCTCGTCTCCGGCCTGTTCAGCATCGTCACGGGGCCGCTGGTCGGCAGGGCGAGCGACGCGTTCGGCAAGTACCCGACCTTCGTCTTCGGCAGTGTGGTGTCTGTCATCATGGTGCTGATCTACACCCATCTCGGCCACGTCTCGCTCGCGACCGCGATCCTCGTCAACGTGCTGATGTTCGTCGGCATCTTCTCGCGCATGATCCCGTCGCAGGCGCTGATGTCGGCGATCCCCGACCCCAGCCAGCGCGGCTCGTTCAGTGCGGTCAGCGCGTCGCTTCAGCAGCTCTCCGGGGGGCTCGGTTCGGTCCTCGCCGCCGCCATCATCGCGCAACAACCGGATGGTTCGCTGCTCCATTTCGACCGGATCGGCTACGTCGTCGTCGCGTCGGCAATCGTCTCGCTGGTGGCGATGTACTTTGTGCAGAAGGCAGTGGCGGAGCGGACCGGGAGACGGATGGTCTGAGGGCTCGACTTGAAAAGCCCGCTATGCCCGCCCGCCGGCCAGCATTTCAAGCTGGTCGTGCAGCTGCGCAGGAAGATACGGCTTGGGGATGAACCTCGCCCCGAGCGGGATGTCATCCGCTGCCGGGCTGACTTGGCCGGACGTAATGAGGAGCCGCACGGGCGGCCATCGATCTCTGATCACCGCCGCCAGCCGAAGGCCATCCATCGAGCCGGGCATCTGAATGTCTGTGAAGACGACGGTGATCGCCGGTTCCGTCTCCAGCAGATTGACAGCCTCGTCTGCGTCGGCCGCCTCGAAGACATCGAAGCCCATATCCCGCACCATGTCAGCCGCGTTCACGCGGATGAGGAAGTCATCTTCCACGATGAGGATCACGTCCCTATGCTGGCTGAGATTGGACACTTATGCTCCGGCATAACCGACCATAAGGTTTGAACGGCTTCTTTGTTCCACCGAACGTCTTGCAAAGGATCGCGTTTGTTAGAGTAGGGCGTTAGGGTTCACCATGGCAATTGACATCAAGGCGGACGTGGATGCCGTCCAGCAGATTGGGGCAGTTCCCAAAGTTTTGGATTTGGCCGCACGCATAACGGGCATGGGCTTCGTCGCGATAGCGCGCGTGACTTCAGATCAATGGATTTGCTGCGCCGTTCGGGACAGCATCGCCTTTGGCCTTGAGCCGGGCGGAGAACTGCGTGTCGAGACGACCATCTGCAACGAGATCCGGCAGCACGGCAACACGGTCGTCATCAACGATGTGCAGACGGACGACGTCTTCTGCAATCATCCGACACCGGCCATGTATGGATTTCGCAGCTACATCTCAGCTCCCATCGTCCTGATCGACGGAGCCGTCTGGGGAACATTGTGCGCCATCGACCCCACGCCTCGACAACTTCGTACGCCTGAAATCCTCGACACGTTTCAGCTGTTGGCGGAACTGATCGCTGCGCAGCTCGAACTCAATCAACGTCTGGAGCGGAGCCAGGCCGATCTCATCGACGAGCGAAAAACGGCAGAGCTTCGCGAGCAGTTCATCGGCGTATTGGGGCACGATCTTCGCAATCCCCTCGCAGCCGTCGATGCGGGAATGCGCGTGCTGCTGAAGAACCTCGACACCGGGCGGGCGCCCGAAATCGCGCTCGGCGTTCAAAAAGCCGTCTATCGCATGGCCGGCATCGTCGAAAACGTCATGGACTTCGCGCGAGGCCGACTTGGCGGAGGCCTTACGATCAAGCGAGATGCGACGCTGCCTTTGGCGCCGGTGCTGGAGCAAATCATCGCGGAGTTCAGGACGGCCTGGCCGACCGTGACGATCAGCTCATCGGTCCAGATCGAAGTGCCCATCAGCTGCGATCGGAGCAAGATGGGCCAACTTTTCTCGAACCTGCTCGGGAATGCAATTACGTACGGTGACCAGAGTAGGCCGATCCACGTCGTAGCCAGAACCTTGGACGGAACGTTCGATCTGACGGTGTCCAACGAAGGCCCGCCAATCTCCGAAAAGGCGCTGGCAAACCTCTTCAAGCCATACACGCGAGGCGACCGGCCCAGTCAGCAGGGTCTGGGACTTGGTCTCTACATTGCTTCGCAAATCGCCCAGGCCCATGGCGGCAAATTGAGTGCGATATCGACCGGACGCGAAACGACCTTCTCTTTCGAGATGCCGATCTAGGCGGGCCGGGAGCAGGATCGTCTGGAGCCAGGTTATTGCTTTACGCTGGCCGGGAAAATGAGCGACTGATCGTCGATCTCCTGATCCGCGAGCTGATGGACGCCCGCCATGGCGTGCAGCTCGACCAAGGACGGCATGGCCGCGGCGGACAGCTCTATCGAGCGAGGTTGCGTCCTGAAGATCAGAGCAGAAGCGGCGATCAGAGCTGCAACGACGAAACAGGCGATCAGCAACCGGCGCATATGGCGTCTCCCACGTCTATGTGGAGAACAGAAAGCTTAACAAACAATAATGACCGCTAAACGCGGGCGCTCGACTCAGCGAACGCCGTTGTGGCGGACTCCTGCACGAAATGATCAAGGATGCCGGCGGCACCGAGTGCGACGACGACGGCGAACAGACAGGCAATTATGAAAACGCGCATTCTGTTGATCCCTACATCTATAATCTAGCACGCTCCCAAACGGATTTGTGCAGCGGCCGTACAAAACGCCGTGTTCAACCTGGAAGTGCGAAGGCCTCCGCCTCGATATCGATGAACGTCCGTCCGAGCGCGCCAACGGCGGCATAGAAGTGAGCCGACCGCGCGCGCTCGAGATCGGCGAAAAAGCGCCTCATCCAGCGTGAGACATGCTGATCAAAGAAGAGGCGCTCGGCGCCCGCTGGCGCTGCAAGGCTCCCGCCGGCGAGGCCTGCCATGATCTCACAGAGAAATCCCGCGTGATCTTCGGGCTCCGTACGCTCCGGAGCCTTTTCGAGGCCGAGACCCCCGAGAGTTTCCCGCAACCGCGCGAGTGGACGGCCATACAGGGTGTCGGACAGGTAGTGTGACGCATAAGGCAGCAGCGCCCCCTTGCCCAACCCTGCAAAGAGGGCGAAGAACTCGCGCGATGCGGCCTGCTCGTTGGTCCGGCGCGCTGCATCCGCCAGCGCCATGTGTGCCGCGCCCATCGCACTTGCATCGCCGTGCAATGCAGAGATCCGGTGCAGCAGCTGCGTGTCGGGGCTGCGCGTCAGCAACGTCGCCAACAGCGCATATTCCTGCGCCCGGGCGAGGTCGAATTCATCGACGATACGCACTGAAGCGATTGTTGAAGTTGGATCCATCATTGTTCGATCGCGCAAGACATATGATCCTGCCGGTTGCTAGCGGGGCAATGCGCTGCCATGACGTCGTGCTCGCCGGGAGGGCGGCTCTCCGGCAGCAGGACTGACGGACTGCATGCTCTCATTCCGGTCCTGGTCCGGTCGTGCCGTCGCATCATCGGGCAGCGATTGAGCTGCCAATATCGTCGGTTCGAGAATGGGCTGTTCGGCATCGGGCCGCCCTTGCGGAATGAGCTCGGTTGGCGGCTGCACGTCCGCAAGCGCGTCACCCACCTGCTCGAGCCCCTTTGACATCCGCGCGACAAGATCGGCGACGTTGTCCGCCGGATCGAGCGGGCCAAATCCGGGAATTGCGTTGGGATCGTTGAAATCCCACTGATTCTCTGCGATTCCGATGAAGTCGCGGATCGCAGGGTCGGTTGCCCAGGCACGGCGCAATGCCAGGCGCGTCAGTTCGGCCGGAACGCCCGTCTGCAGGAACGCCGCAATGTCGGTGTGAGCGGTGATCGATTCGATCGACGGTAAACTGGCGAGATCGAAAGGCTGGTCGTTCCCGTCATTCGCTACGGACGGCTCGGCAGCTCGCTCTTGGTCGGCCGGAGCAAGTTCAGCGTTTTGGCTTCTCGAGGCTTGCTTGAGCCGCGCCCAGCGAACGAAGACGTTAGTCTCTGACATCGATCTCTTTCATGCCGCTGCTAACGATTGCGCTGCCGTTTGACGAATGGTCGTTCGACATGATGCTCGGCGACGAACCGGCCGACGATCTCGGAGATGCCTGGTGGCATCGGCACGGCTTCGACCAGATTGCTGCCTGCATCGGTAAACGCCTCGCCCTCCGCCGGATCGGCCGTGACCGCGAGCAACTCGTAGGGCGGCTCGGAACCGGTCGGGCGCAAATTGACCCACAGCGTCGGCGATCCTGACGTGAGATTTTCGCGATAGTTGGTGGTTTCGGTCCGGTGCAGCTCGATCACGGCATCACCGGCGTAGAACAACGTGACGTCGCCTTCGCCTCCAATCGGAGTCCACGGCTTCGCAGTCGGCTCTCCCGCGAACACCGAGACGGGCCGCCACAGAAAATCGGCCCACGCACTCTTCGCCTTGCGCCGTTCGATTGCGACACCGACAGCAATGCGTGCAAGACTCGTCGATATCAATGTGCCCTCTCGCGATCGAGACGTGGTTCCTGCTTCCGAAGCCAATCCAGCGACGCTGCGCGCTCGCCCCCGGCGAGAGCGATAATCGTGCGCCCATGATACGGGCGTCGTCTTTTCCGATACGCGGAGTATATACTTCGGGGGTGAACGGGCCAGTAGGTGGCCGCTCTATTTTGGGAGCCGCGAGATATTGTGACCGTCATATCTGACACCGGCAGGCGCCTCCTGATCTGCTCGTGCGAAGGGACGATGCCGCTCGATGCAGACGCAATTCGCCGCGGCTGCCGCGGTGAAGTGACGGCAGCGACGCAGCTCTGCGGCGCCGAACTCGGCCGATTCAAGGCTGTCGCCGCCGAAGATGGTCCGCTCACGGTGGCCTGCACGCAACAGGCGGCGTTGTTTTCGCAGGTTGCTTCCGAAAATAATCGTGCGAATTCGATACAGTTTGCCAACATCCGCGAGACCGCCGGATGGTCTGGCGATGCCGACCGCGCCGGACCGAAGATGGTCGCGCTGCTGGCCGCCGCGGCCGAAGTCGCCGCACCCGCGCCGACGGTCCAGCTGGAAAGCGGCGGAGTCATCCTGATCTACGGCCGCGACGAGGCCGCGATCGAGGCTGGCGACTTGCTGAAGGAGCATCTCGACGTCACCGTGCTGATTGCGCCGCCAGCCGCGATCGCACCGCCACGTAACGCCGACTATCCGATTGCCAAGGGCCGGATAACGGGCGTCAAAGGACACCTGGGCGCGTTCGATGTGGTGGTCGACGATTTCGCCGAAGCCGCACCGTCCTCGCGTCGAGCCCTGACGTTTGGCGCGTCGCGCAACAACGCCCGTTCGACCTGCGATATCGTCCTCGACTTGACCGGCGGGCCTGCGCTGGTTCCTGCCGACTTGCGCGATGGCTATCTGCGTGCGGATCCCGGCAGTCCCGCAGCTATCCTCCAGGCCGTGCTGAAAGCGCGCGACCTCGTCGGGACCTTCGAGAAGCCGCGCTACATCACCTTCGACGCCGGGCTTTGCGCACATTCGCGCTCGAAGCGGACCGGCTGCACCCGCTGTCTCGATTTCTGTCCGGCCGGCGCGATCACACCTGCCGGCAACCATGTGGCGATCGACGCCAACATCTGCGCGGGCTGCGGCCAATGCGCGACGGCCTGTCCCACGGGCGCCGCATCCTATGCGCTGCCGGCGGAAGACGCGCTGGTCAGAAAGCTGCGTGCCATGCTGCTCGCATACCGTCAGGCGGGCGGCGAGCGGGCCGTTGTCCTCGTCCATGACGAAGGCCACGGCGCGCCGCTGATCGACGCGCTGTCGCGGTTCGGCGACGGCTTGCCCGCAAACGTGCTGCCGTTCGCGGTCAACGAGGTCACGCAAATCGGGTTGGAAAGCATCATCGCGGCTTTTGCCTATGGCGTGTCGGCGGTGCGCTTCCTGCTGCGGGCCAAGCCGCGCCATGACGTCTCCGGATTGACGCGGACGATCGCGCTCGCCGATCCGATCCTTGCCGGACTCGGCTTCGGCCCGGCCCGGCTTTCCGTCATAGCGACCGACGATCCGGACCATTTGATCGAGGCGCTCCGCACCGCGCCGGCCGACGCGCCCGCTCCGCGCCCTGCGAGCTTCCGCGCCGTGGGCGGCAAGCGCGACGTGCTGCGCTTTGCGCTGGCCGAACTGCACCGCGCGGCGCCTGCACCCGTCGATGTCATTCCGTTGCCCGAAGGCGCGCCGTTCGGGACCGTCGAGATCGATGCTGCCGGCTGCACACTTTGCCTGTCCTGCGTGTCGGTCTGTCCGACGAGTGCCCTGCGCGACGACCCCGAGCGCCCGGCATTGCGTTTTGTCGAAGACTCCTGCGTTCAGTGCGGCCTGTGCCGGACGACGTGCCCGGAAAACGTCATCACACTGGTTCCGCAGATTGATTTCCGTGCCAGTCGGGCGCCAGCCCGCCTTCTCAAGGAAGAGGAGCCGTTTTGCTGTATCCGCTGCGGCAAGCCATTCGGCGTCAAGAGCAGCATCGAGCGTGTGGTCGCGAAGCTCGAAGGCCAGCACTGGATGTATTCGGGCTCGGCGCAGCGGCTCGACGCCATCAAGATGTGCGGCGACTGCCGCGTCGGCTTCGTCGCCGAACAAGGTTTTGAATCTTATGGCGCAACCGGCCCGACCGTCCGCACCACCGACGATTACCTGCGTGACCGGGACGGGAAGCGAGACCCGGACGGCCGCTCCGGCTGAATTGCCCGGTTCAGGTTGGTCCGAGCGCCATCGCGCTATTCAGCCGGCGTGGCCGAGGGTTGCCGGCCTTCCGCTTCGAGCTTTTCGGCGAGCCAGCGGTCGTGATGCTCTCTCGCCCAATTGATATCGACCTCGCCCGTACCCATGGCTTCGAACGCGCCTTCCATGCCGAGCGTGCCGATATAGATGTGTCCCAGGATCAGCGCGATGAAAAGGATCGCGATGACGGCGTGGGCGACCTGGGCGATCTGCATGTCGGCAATGTTAGTGCCGTAGAAGGGAAACAGCAGCACGAATCCCGATGCGGAGACCAGGAGGCCGGCCGCGACCGACAGCCAATAGACCAATTTCTCACCGAGATTGAAGCGGCCTGCAGGCGCATGTTTCGACTTGATGAAGCCACCCCCCTGCTTGACCCAGTCAATATCGACTCGCTTGAACAGATTGT
This sequence comes from Bradyrhizobium sp. MOS001, assembly GCF_004634465.1. Classification (NCBI taxonomy): domain Bacteria; kingdom Pseudomonadati; phylum Pseudomonadota; class Alphaproteobacteria; order Hyphomicrobiales; family Nitrobacteraceae; genus Bradyrhizobium; species Bradyrhizobium sp. MOS001. The sequence goes on along the minus strand of NZ_SPVJ01000002.1, from coordinate 247,620 downwards.
CCCGGAAGAAGAGCACCGTGATCAAAACGAGGCCCGCCACGAAGGCGAAGCTCGTGAAATTGTGCACGTACTTGGCGACCTGGGAGATGTCGGAGAACAGATCCGGGCCGACCAGCGGCCGCAGCAGGACCTTGCCGAAGGTGATGTTCAGGCCGGTCAATCCGAGCAGCACGAACGAAACCGCTGTCAGCCAATGCGCGAACCGCTCGAAAGCCTTGAAGCGGACAATCGTCTGGCCGGAGCGCCCCGCTTCGATGCGAAGCCGGCCCATGATCAGATAAGCAAGCGCGAGCACGGCAAGCATGCCGACGATCACCACCGCCCCACCCCAGTGCAGCAGGACCTCGTGGAAATAATCCCAGGTCCGTCCCGCCGGCTGCATCAGCACGCTGGCTTTGACATCTGGAATGTCGATCCGGCCCTGGATGCGCGGCGCCTGCTCGAGAAGCGTCTTCTGATTGGCCACACTGGCGGTCGGATTGGGCGCCCCGTCGGGACCGAGCTTCTGGGCGAGCACCGGGGCTGTCGTGAGACCGAACAGCATCAACAACAGCGCTACGAAGCGAATGCGTGCGAAAGCCGTCATGACGGATACCCAATCTTCGTCCCTAATCGTCGCGGTAAGCGCAGGTCCCTTATGACTTGACGTCCTCGTGATAGGCGGTTGTCCAGCCCCAGGCTCCGGAGCCGTAGCCGCGCTTCTCGACGCGCTCCTCGTAGATCTGGGCGATGATGTCGCCATCGCCTGCGAGCAGCGACTTGGTCGAGCACATCTCGGCGCACATCGGCAGCTTGCCTTCGCCGAAGCGGTTCGAGCCGTATTTCGCATATTCTTCGGCGCTGCCCGGCGCCTCCGGTCCGCCGCCGCCCGCGCAATAGGTGCACTTGTCCATCTTGCCGCGCGAGCCGAAGTTCCCGACCTGGGGATATTGCGGCGCTCCGAACGGGCAGGCGTAGAAGCAATAGCCGCAGCCGATGCACAAATCCTTGTCGTGCAGGACGATGCCGTCTTCGGTCGGATAGATGCACTTGACCGGACACACCGACGCGCAAGGCGCATCGGTACAGTGCATGCAGGCCATCGACACTGACCGCTCGCCGGGCTTGCCGTCATTGATCGTGACGACGCGCCGCCGATTGATGCCCCAAGGCACTTCGTTCTCGTTCTTGCAGGCGGTCACACAGGCATTGCAGTCGATGCAACGGTCCGCATCGCACAGGAATTTCATGCGTGCCATGGTCTAACCTCTCATGCGGCCCTGATCTGACACAGCGTGGCTTTCGGCTCCTGCATGCCGGTGGCAGGATCATAGCCATAGGTCGTCAGCGTGTTGTTGCTCTCGCCGAGCACGATGGGATCGGCTCCCGTTGGATATTTCGCCCGAAGGTCGGCTCCCTCGTACCAGCCGGCGAAATGGAACGGCATCCAGGCAACGCCCTTGCCGACGCGTTCAGTCACCTGCGCCTTCATCCGGGCCCGCGAGCTGTTCTCTGCACCGGTCACCCAAACCCAGCCGCCATCGACGATGCCGCGCTCGGCTGCGTCCGCCGGATTGATCTCGACGTACATGTGCTGCTTCAGTTCGGCGAGCCATCTGTTGGACCGCGTTTCCTCGCCACCGCCTTCGTATTCAACCAGACGGCCCGAGCTCAGGATCAGCGGGAACTGCTTCGAGATTGCGCGATCGACGGCGGCCTTCTGCACGGAGAAGCCGATATTGGGCACGCGGAATTGCTTCGCGTCCGGCAAGGTCGGATAGTCGGCGACGAGGTCGGGACGCGGCGTGTAGATCGGCTCGCGATGCACCGGAACCGGATCGGGAAGATTCCACGCGATCATGCGGGCCTTGGCGTTTCCGTAAGGCGAACACCCGTGTTCGATCGCGACCCGCTGGATGCCGCCGGACAGATCGGTCGACCATGACACCTTGTCGGGATCGGCCGGATTGATGCGCTCGATCACCTCGCGTTCTTGCGCCGTGAGGTCCTTGTCCCAGCCGAGCTTCTTCAGCACGCCAAGGGTGAACTCGGGATACCCGTCCTTGATCTCCGAACCGACGGAGTACGAGCCCTCGGCAAGAAGATTATCGTGATCTTCCCGCTCCACCTCCTGCCCGTTCTCCATCACCTTGCGCTTCACGACGCGCTCGACTCCGAACCGCGCGCGGAAGGTGCCGCCGCCCTCTTTCACCGAAAGATTGGTGTTGTAGAGGATCGGCGTGCCCGGATGCCTGTACTCGGGCGTGCCCCAGCACGGCCATGGCAGGCCGTAATAATCTCCACCAACCTCCGGATCGTCCTTCGGCGCCCGCAGCGTCACCAGATCGAACTTGTGCTGGTTTCTCATGTGGGCCTTGAGCCGCTCCGGCGACTGGCCGCAATAGCCGGTCGACCAGCCGCCCCGGTTGATCTCGCGCAGGATGTCCTCCGCCGAGACTGCGCCGTTCTCGACCTTGATGTTCTTGAACATCAGGTCGGCAAATCCGAACTTGCGGGCGAGCAGGTACATGGTGTCGTAGTCGTTCTTCGATTCGAAGACCGGATCGACGATCTTTTCGCCCCATTGCAGGGAGCGGTTGGAGTTGGTGCGCGAACCTTCCATCTCGAAACTCGTGCAGGCCGGCAGGAGGTAAGTGCCGTTCTTGCGCTCCGACAGCACCGACCACGCGGTCGGATAGGGATCGCAGACCACCAGCAACTCCAGCTTCTCGATGCCCTTCACCGCTTCCGGCATCCGCGTGATGGTGTTGACGCCATGGCCCATGATGAACATGGCCTGCACCGGATTGGGCTGGCTGATCTGATTCTTCGGGAGCAGGGTTGCGTCGAACCAGCGCGTGCTGGGAATGCCAGGCGTTTCCATCAGCTTCTTGTCGGGGAAGCGCGACTTCATCCAGTCGTAGTCGACCTCCCATACCCGGCACCAATGCCGCCAGGCCTCCTCGGCAAGACCGTAGTACAGCGGCAGCGACGTGACATCGAGACCGAGATCGGTTGCACCCTGCACGTTGGTGTGGCCGCGGAAAATGTTGGCGCCTGCGCCGGGCAGCCCCATGTTGCCGGTGGCGAGCAGCAACAGGCAGCTGGCGCGGACATTGGCGGTGCCGGTGGTGAACTGGGTCTGCCCCATCGCCCAGATCAGGGTGGACGGCTTCTGTTTGGCGAACAGTTCGGCGACGTGCTTGACCTGCGCCTCCGGCAGGCCGGTCACGCGCTCGACCTCCTTGGGCGGCCACTTCGCAACCTGCTTCCGGACCTCATCCAGGCCATAGACGCGCTGAGCGAGGAATTCCTTGTCCTCCCAGCCATTCTCGAAAATGTGCCACAGCATGCCGTAGATCGTGGCGATATGCGTGCCGGGGCGAACCCGGACATATTCGGTCGCGTGCGCAGCGGTCCGCGTCATCCGGGGATCGACCACGATCATGTTGGCGCGGTTGAGCTCCTTGCCTTCAAGAATGTGCTGCAGCGAAACCGGATGGGCCTCGGCTGGATTGCCACCCATCAGCAGGATGGTCTTGGCGTTGCGGATGTCGTTGTAGCTGTTGGTCATCGCGCCGTAGCCCCAGGTATTGGCTACACCGGTGACCGTCGTGGAGTGGCAGATCCGCGCCTGATGATCGGAATTATTGGTGCCCCAGAACGCCGCAAGCTTGCGATTGAGATAAGCGGCCTCGTTGGTGAACTTGGCGGAGCCAAGCCAATAGACCGAGTCGGGCCCCGCCTTCTGGCGGATATCCAGCAGCTTGTCGCCGATCTCGTCGATCGCCGTCTCCCAGGAGATGCGCGTCCACTGTCCGTTGACGAGCTTCACGGGGTAACGCAGGCGTCGTTCGTTCAACACGTCGTCGCGAACTGCCGCACCCTTGCAGCAATGCGAGCCGCGATTGATCGGACTGTCGTAGTCGGGCTCCTGCCCGATCCATACGCCGTTGGCGACCTTGGCAATCACCGAGCAACCGACCGAGCAGTGCGTGCAGACGTTCTTGCGGGTCGTGACCGTTGCGCCGACAGGTGGCGGCGGACCGGCTTCGGCCTTGCGCACGCTGTGCAGCGCGAGCTCACCCACCGCGGCCAATGCACCGGCCGTGACTCCAGAGCGCTTCAGGAACGTCCGTCGGTCCAGTTTCGCCGATGCTGCGTCGGCCGCCGCATCGAAAAGCCTGGCACGCTCCGGACGACGATCGGACTTCCTGATCAGCACGGAAGTCTCCTATCGAGCGGGATAGCTGTTGACGCGATAGAAATTCCTGACTTCCTGGGAGTCAGGTCGATAGCGAGCCTTCCGCTTCTGATCGAGATCAACGGGCTTTGCGGAAGCCGCCGCCGGCAACAATTGGCCGGCACCCAACGCACCGGCACCGACAATCGTCAGCCGAAGCAAGTCACGTCGAAGAAGCTTTGGCGCTTGATCATTCTTCAACGAAGCACACTCCCTGTCGGGGTCAGGCCTTCCCGAAGGCTATCCGAGTTTTGCGCCGGACATCAATCACAGACCTGCGTTGCATAATCTGCAGGAGCAGCCGTGCACGCAGCTTTGCGCTTGTGTTACCGCAGCAAGCAGTCGATCGTCGTCAACATCATTGTTATCAGCCGTTCGGCTCTGCAGATTGTCGTGCGAATTGGAAACGGCGAAACATCGAGCAGGTGATTGCCGGACGGGTGACGTCACACGCGTCGCGAGTGACGAACTCGCGATCGATACGAATGATACGTCGACATCGTGAGCGATCGCGGAAATCCGCGTCGGGTCGGCGGGGCCGCGCCCCTTCGTTGCGCATTTGAGGTCACGCAACACAAGGATGCGATTTATCTATCTGGAAATGCTGGGTATCCAGAAAAAGCTGGCGCCCCGGAAAGGACTCGAACTTTCACGGCCGCGAAGGCACCTGAAGCCAGAGCGTCTACCAATTCCACCCACCTGCGCGCCGTTTGGGGCACGGAGGCGGTTACCATGGTTCGGTGACGCGCTTGGCGCAGGACGATGCGCCTCTCTGGCAGCGTCAGAAGTCAACCGTCATTGACAACCACAACGTACGCGGCATGCCGCTGATCACATAACCAGTCGGATTGCCGATCCAATAGCGTTTGTCGAAGAGGTTCGTGAGCGATGCACGGAACGTGGTGGGTCGTCCCGCCAGCTGGGTTGCGTAACGTGCACCAATGTCGAACGTCATCCAGGCCGGAACACTTTGGATGTTGTCAGCGCTGACATAGGCTTGGCTGGTGTAGATGGTACGCGCCGTCGCGGTCAGCCCGGGCAGGAACGGAGTGTCCCACTCGACACCGAGATTGCTCTGCCATTCCGGTGCGCCGATGGCACGGTTGCCATCATGGAGGTGCCCTTCAGTCTTTGTCAGCCGCGCGTCAAGGTAAGTCACCCCTCCCAGGACGCGGATCCCGGGCCCGACTTCACCGAACGTATTGAACTCGATGCCCCGGTTCCTTTGCTCACCATCGAGACTGAAGATCCTGGTAACCGGATCGGTCGCGCCGCTCGGCAAGCTGATCTGGAATGCCGCGAGGCTCGCGCCGAAGCCTCCGAGATCGAGCTTGGTTCCGACTTCATACTGCTTTGTCTTGAAGGGCGCGAACACCGCATTGGTGTTGGCGGCGCCGGACGGCGGCGTTGGTCCAGGCGTGAGGCCTTCGATGTAGTTGGCGTAGAAGGACAGCTCCTTGATCGGCCGAACCAGCAGCGCCACGGAAGGCGACGTGGCGCTCTGATCGTAGTGAGTCGTTTCCAGGCCGCTCACGGGGGCATAGCTGTTCGCGATGACCTGCTGCTGTCGCGCTCCGACGATCACCTGAAGCATCCCGTTCATCATCGAGAGCGTATCGGCAACGCCGACACTTCTCAGACCGAGGAAATCCGACTTCCCCTCAGGGAATGAAGACACCGGGGTGCCCGGACTCGCCAGCAGGGTCGGCGTGTAGATGTTGGTAAGATAGTTTCCGTAATTGGTCTGACCGAGCCAGTCAGTGCGGTTCATGGCGCTGCCGCTGACAACGACCTCATGACCGACCGGACCTGTGTCGAAACGCGCCCGCACGCCGGCTTCGCCCGATACGCCGTCGTTTTTGCCGGTCTGGAAGCGAGAGGTCGAGAGGGCATCGCCTGCCGTGTTTAGAATGGTGGCGCCGGGGGCTTCCTGCTTGTCGAAGGTGAATTGGTTGGCGCCGATTGCGCCGAACACGGTGACATTATTCGACACATCATATTCGGCGCGCGTAAGCCCGGTGAGGCTCTTCGCGCGGGCATAGTCGAACGGCTGGGCGAGGTTGATGCGGGGGTCTGGAGCATTCGGCACCGCGATGCCAGTGACGGGCGTGTAGCCGCGAGCTGCCGCTTTCATCCAGTCGTCCTGATAGATGACATCGGCGGACCACCTGAAGCGCTCGCCCCGATAGTCAACGCCAAGCGAACCGACTCCGTCGCGTACCGACTGACGGTCGATCGTCGTATTGCCGCCATCGATCCCGCCGTTGAAACGAACGCCCCATTCGCGCTGTTCGCCGTAGCGGCGCGCCACGTCGATTTCCGTGCCAAACCGCGCATTCGAGATGTAGCCGGCAGTCAGACGCGTCAGGTCCTCGTTTGCCCGTTTGGTCACGACATTGACGCTGCCGCCGATGCTGCCGGACGGAGCCATGCCATTGAGGAACGCCCCGGGTCCCTTGAGCAGTTCGATGCGCTCGATCGGCGCAGGGTTGATCCGGTAAGCCGGCACGAGGCCGTACAGCCCATTCAGCGCGATCTCGCTGTTCTCGACCCGGAAGCCGCGAATGGTCAGCGCGTCATAGCGATTGCTGCTGCCGATCGCCGCCCGTACTGACGGATCGGAATTGGTCAGGACCTCGGCGACACTGGTCGCCTGCTGATCGCGGATGGTCTTTTCCGTGTAGCTCGTGAGGCTATATGGCGTTTCCATATAATCCCTGTTGCCGAGCAGGCCGACCTGTCCGCCCCTTGCGACTTGCCCTCCAACATACGGCACCGGCAACGCTGCCTGTTTTGCTCCAAGCGTGGCAGGCGCGCTCATCACTGGCGCGTTCTCACGTCGCTCTGCCCGCCGCGTCGTCGCAGCGCGCGATGTATTGGATGACCGCTGTCGCCGCGCGAGAGAGGCTCGCTGCTCAGGCGCGACGACGGTCACGGGAGGGAGTGACTGTCCGGACGTCGCCGATTGTTGGCGGCCCGACTGCTGTGCGACGGATGAGGTCGTGGTCAAAAACACTGACACGCACGCAAGCCCGAATGCGCGCGAGAAGGTCACGTCGTTAAGCATGCAGTCCCCGGAGTCTTTTCTTCTTGATGCCCCGTCCCAGACACGAATCGCTTGGGACGAGAGCGAATAAGCATTCGGGAAATTCCATGCCAACTAGAAGGCGTCTAAGCTTCCAGGTGATCCTGGCGCGCCGCTCTACGTTTCGATTTCACATCGCATCGATTGTTGGTAAGCGCGAAAGCCTTTTGCTGCCGCCCGAACGCACGATTCGAAAAACTTCGTAAGACCGCAACGCGCCGGATGTGATCGTGACGAGCCATGAGGCAGACCGCGCGAAACCACCGCGGTCAATTGTCACAGACGCGCAATTGCTGGGGACTCAAGACCCGACATGACATCGCTACTGGTAAATGCGTCGCGTACCGCCGCGCGGAAGCGACCCAACATGCGATCGCTGCGGACGTGGGCCGGCACCACCGCTGGACGAGCATCATCTCGACGCTGTTCCTGCTGATCCTCTCGCTGACGGGCTTGCTGCTGATATTTCAAAAGGAGATCGACGAGGCGTTTGGTTCATCGGGAATGTTGGCCGAAGTCCCGGAAAGCAAGGGCGCGCCAACGCTTGATTCCATCGTCGCGGCAGCGCTGGCGCGACACCCCGGCGATACGATGATCTCACTCGAATTTGCAAAGCGGTGGCCAATCGTAGAGACGCGCTCAGCGCCAACTCCGGATGGCGGCCCCACCCAGATCCACCGCGAGGCGATCGACCTTCGCACCGGTCAGCTCACAACGATGCCGCAACGACGTAGTCCCGTGATGCAATTCCTGCATACGCTGCACGCGGATTTGTATCTGGGGCTGCCCGGCGGCTTGTTACTTGCCGGCATGGCACTCGTCGTCATCGCCTCTGTCGTCTCGGGCTTGATACTCTATCCGCCATTCGTCCGCCGATTTGGATTTGGCACGGTTCGCACGAACAAGAGCCGAAAACTATTGTGGCTCGACCTGCACAATCTGACGGGCATCATTACGATGGCATGGCTGCTCCTCGTTGCCACGACCGGAGCAATCAACACCCTGCATGGCCCCGTTTCCACGTCGGTAAGGACGGCCATGTCCGACGAGATTCGGCGGCGGGTCGTCATGACACAGGCAGGGCGAATGGACGAGGTCGATCGGCCTGGGTCAATCGAAGCTGCGATTGCTGCTGCCCGCGGCAAGGTGCCAGCAGCACGAGTGATGTCGTTGTTGTTCCCGAACGCTGAGATCAGTCCGTCCAACCACTACGTGGTTCTGATGAAGGACGGACAAATGATGACACAGGAGCTCTTCTACGCGGTGCTCATCGACGCCCATACCGGTGGCGTGTCTGATGTATTCGAGCCGACGGGCGTTACGAAGGCGCTGCTGATTGCCGAGCCGTTGCATTTTCCGACGACGTTTCCCGGCCTGGCGCCCAAGCTCGTCTGGGCGTTTTTCGACATCGTGACGATCATGGTGCTGGTGAGCGGCTTGTATTTGTGGGCCAGCAAACCGGGCGGTCGCATCCAACGCAAACGCCCTGCGAAATAGGATGCGCTGGTGCCGACACGGCGAGCGTATTCTTGCAAGCCAGGAGCCCGCGGCCGCCATCCTCGCCAGAGGGAACGGATGGGTTGAGCGCGCTCGCCGGGCGAGACAAAACCACGCGTGGCCAAGGGAGCCGTCCAAGCAGGCAGATGGGGCTCAACTAACTGGAATTGCTCATTTTCCAGAATTGTATGGTGCCCAGGAAAGGACTCGAACCTTCACGGCCGTTAAGCCACTGGCACCTGAAGCCAGCGCGTCTACCAATTCCACCACCTGGGCATGCCGTTTGGGGCACGGAGGCGGTTACTACGGTTCGGTGACGCGGTTGTCAAATGCTGCTTGGCACCTGCGCGGCGATGCGGATTGCGCATCGCAAACCGGCCCGATACAAGCCTGATAACACGCACTCTTTCCGCAGGAATGGACCCCAGGAATGGATCCCATGGCATCGAATCTGGAAACTCTCGTCACGGTTTTCGGCGGATCGGGGTTTTTGGGCCGGAATGTCGTCCGCGCGCTGTGCCGGCGGGATTACCGGGTCCGGGTCGCGGTGCGGCGGCCGGAACTGGCCGGGTACCTCCAGCCGTCTGGCAAGGTCGGGCAGGTCCACACCGTGCAGGCGAATCTGCGCTATCCGGCCTCGGTCGAAGCGGCGCTGCGTGATTCGGATATCGTGATCAATCTGGTCGGCATCCTCACCGAGGGCGGCGCGCAGAGCTTTGACGCCGTCCAGGCCAGGGGCGCCGAGACCGTCGCCAAGGCGGCGGCCGCCGCCGGCGCGCGCCTGGTGCATGTCTCCGCGATCGGCGCCGATGCGGAATCGCCCTCGCGCTATGCCAAGGCCAAGGCGGCCGGCGAAGCGGCGGTGCTGGCCGCGGTGCCCTCGGCCACCATCTTCCGTCCCTCCGTGATGTTCGGCCCCGAGGACCAGTTCACCAACCGTTTTGCCGCGCTGGCGCGGATGTCGCCGGTGCTGCCGCTGATCGGCGGCGAGACCAGGATGCAGCCGGTCTATGTCGGCGACGTCGCCACCGCGATCGCGGATGCGGTCGACGGCAAGGCCAAGGCGGGCGCGACCTACGAGCTCGGCGGGCCGGAAGTGCTGACCATGCGCGAGATCATCGAGGCCATTTTGGCCATCACCGACCGCAAGCGGGCGCTGGTCCCGCTGTCGTTCGGCCTTGCTCGCTTCCAGGCCAACTTCCTGCAATTCGCGCCGGGTGCGCTGAAGCTTACGCCGGACCAGGTCACGCTGCTCGAGCACGACAATGTCGTGTCGGAGGCGGCCAAGGCGGCGGGGCTGACGCTGGAAGGCCTCGGCATTGCCGGGGATTCGCTGGAGGCCATCGCCCCGCAATATCTCTGGCGTTTTCGCGCGGCCGGGCAGTTCCAGCGAATGAGCGTTTGAGGTTTCCGCAGCGTCATGGCCGGGCTTGACCCGGCCATCCACGTCTTTCTCACCGCGGCCACCAAGAACGTGGATGCCCGGCACAAGGCCGGGCGTGACGAGACTGTGGTGTGGGTCGCAACCGCCTCAGAACTTCAGCTTCTTGAAAATCGCTTCCGGCAGCGTCTTGATGATGAGCATCACGAGACGCCATTTGCCGCTGACATAGACGACGTCGGTCTTCTTCTCGACGGCGTTGAGGATCGCATCGCCGACGACCGGCGCCTCGACGGTGAGCGGGCCGATCAGCTTCATGCCCTCCGTCATTTTCGTGCGGACGAAGCCGGGTTTTACGGTGACGACATGGACGCCGCCGCGGCTGGCGCGGGCGCGCAGGCCCGACAGGAAGGCGGAGAAGCCTGCCTTCGCCGAGCCGTAGACATAATTGGAAGCGCGGCCGCGATCGCCGGCGACCGAGGACACGCCGACAATCGTGCCATTGCCGCGCGCCAAAAACTTTTCCGCGAACAGGCCGAGAATCAGCGAGGGGCCCTCGTAATTCGAGCGCATGATCGTGGTGGCGTGCGCGAGATCGCTCTCGGCATTTTGCTGCACGCCCAGTAGGCCGACGATCGAGATGACGACATCAGGCAACGCAGCAAGGCCGCTCACAAAACCCTCGAACGAAGCGGTATCGAGCACATCGAATGTGTGGAGGCCAACCTCGACATTGTAGCGCGCGCGCAGATCGGCGGCGTCAGGCTCCAGTGCGGCGACGTCACGGCCCGCGAGGGCGACATCGTATCCGGCCTTGGCAAAGGCGCGCGCGGCGGCGCGGCCGATATCGGAGGAGCCACCGAGCACAATTGCGGACTTGCGTGACGTCACGGCTTAAACCTCATCGAACAGGCGTTGTGAAAGTTTTGAGCGGATGGTCCCGGCGGGATCGAGCGATTTGCGGATCGCGTTGAAGCGCCGCAAGGCCGGATAGCCGGCTTCGAACGTGGCGCGCGACTGGCGTGCATCCTTGGCCAGATAAAGCCGGCCACCGGCGGCGACGACCAGGCGATCGATCTCGTCGAGGAAATTCAGGATGTCGCCCTTCACCGGGAAATCCAGCGCCAGCGTGTAGCCGGGCAGCGGGAACGACAGGATGCCGTCGCCCTGGCCGAGTTTCTTGAGCACCGCGAGGAAGGAGGCATCGCCGCGCCGGGCGACGCGATCGAGGATCTCGCCGAGCACGGCGCGGGCGCCCAGCTCCGGGATCACGCATTGATGCTGGAGAAAGCCGCGCCGGCCGTAGATGCGGTTCCAGTCGGCGATGCTGTCGAGCGGGAAGAAATACGGATAGAGCGAGACCACATGACTGCCCCCGGCGCGCCTTGCACCCATGCGGTAGTAGAGCTCGTTGAAGGCGCGGATGCTGTAGCGGTTCAGCGTCATCGACGGCAGGTCGACGGGCACCGCGAGGCCGGGATTTTTGCCGGCGGGAAATGCACCGGCGCCGTCGGCAATCTCGCCCGTCCTTGCGTGCTCGCCGAGATAGACCAGCGAGCGGCCGAGATCGCCGCCGCGTGCGGCACAATCGATCCAGGCCACCGAATAGGTCGCGGAATCGCCCGCATCGAGCGCGCGCATCGCGGCGTCGAGATCGGATGCGGAGATCACCCGCTCGCGGATCCACCCCGTTTCGACCGGTCGTAGCCGCATCGTCGCCTCGAGGATCACCCCGGTGAGGCCCATGCCGCCGACGGTCGCGAAGAAGGCATCGGGGTTCTGCTCGCGCGAGGCCTCGATGGTCTCGCCCTGCCCGGTGCGCAGCAGGATGCTGTCGACATAGCGGCCGAAACCGCCCTCGCAATGATGGTTCTTGCCGTGGACATCGGCGGCAATGGCGCCGCCAACCGAGACGAAGCGCGTTCCGGGAACCACGAAGGGCAGGAAACCGCGCGGACCAAAGGTGTCGATCAGGTCCGACAGCAGCACACCGGCTTCGAGGCGGATGCGTCCGGTCACGGGATCGAACGACCGGACCCGGTCGAACCCCGTCATCGCGATGGTTCTGATGGCGCCGATCGCGGCATCGCCATAGGCGCGGCCATTACCCCTGGCCACGGAGCCCGTCACCACGGCTTCGCCCACGGCCTCGAACGACCGCGGCCGCAGCAGCTCGCTATCGACGACCGGGAAACGCCCCCAGCCGCTGACGAGGGTCATGGCTCAGCTCCTGTGCCGGGCGCGCGCCGCCCTGCTCTGGAAACTGCCTACCGATCAAAAGCTTATATTGCGTTGAGGCGCGTCAGTGAGTTTTCGAGAGGTTAACGGCCGAGCGCCAGTGCGATCAGGCCGAGCGTGCCGACGATCACGCGCCACCAGGCAAACACCGCGAAGCCGTGGCGGGTGACGTAGCTCAAGAACGTCTTCACCACGATGATCGCGGTGATGAACGACACCACGAAGCCGATCGCGACGATGCCCATGTGGTCCATCGTCATCTCGGAGCGGTTCTTGTAGAAATCGTAGGCGAACGCGCCGATCATGGTGGGGATGGCGAGGAAGAACGAGAACTCCGCCGCCGCGCGCTTGTCGGCGCCCAGAAACATCGCGGCGACGATGCTGGCGCCGGAGCGCGACACGCCCGGGATCATCGCGATGCACTGCGCAATGCCGATATAGAGATACATCAGCAGCGGAAAGCGGGTGGCGTCATGCTCGCGCGCCTTGAGATCGAGCCGATCGACCCACAGCAGGATGGCGCCGCCGACGATCAGCGAGAAGCACACGACCCACGGATTGAACAGCAGGCTCTTGATGTATTTGCCGGCGACGAGGCCGACGATGACCGCGGGCAGGAACGCCACCAGCACGCCGATCACGAAGCGGCGCGCATAGGCGTCGCCGGTGAACATGCCGATCGCGACGTCCCACAATTTCTTGAAGTACAGCACGACGATCGCAAGGATCGCACCGAGCTGGATCAGAACGGTAAACGAATCCCAGAAGGCGCCTTCGCCGAGATGGAAGAAGCGCTCCGCGAGCAGAAGGTGGCCGGTCGAGGACACGGGAAGGAACTCGGTCACACCCTCGATGATGCCGAGGATCACTGCCCGTATTGCGTCTGACATATTTACGGTCCATTTCCGCTGGAAAAGCGGGGCTCTTCTCGCCTATTCGTCCTGCTCTCGCAATCGCAAAATGCGACGTCACGCCCTTGCCTCGCGGTTTTGAAGGACTAGTGTGGCGCAGCACAAACATTGATGGATTCTTAATCACCATCAAATAGTCAAAGGCTTCATGTTTACGCTGTTTCATCATCCGTTCTGCCCGCACTCGCGTTTCATCCGCCTGATCGCGGGAGAATACGGGCTCGAATTGCGGCTGGTCGAAGAACGCAGCTGGGAGCGGCGCGAGGCATTTCTGCTGCTCAATGCGGCCGGCACCACGCCCGTCCTGGTGGACAAGGAACAATCGCCCATACCGGGCGCGGCGATCATCGCCGAATATGTCGACGAGGCCTATGGCGCCGACATGGGACCGAAGCGCCTGATGCCGGAAACCGTCGCCGAGCGCGTCGAGGTGCGCCGGCTGATGGCCTGGTTCAACGAGAAATTCTTCGAGGAGGTCTCGCATCCTCTGGTCACCGAGCGCATCTACAAGCGCTTCATGAGCGAGGAGAACGGCGGCGGCGCACCCTCGGCCGACGTGATGCGAGCCGCCAAGGCCAACGTGCGCTATCATCTGGCCTATATCGGCTGGCTGGCGCAGACGCGGAACTTCCTCGCCGGCGACCGGCTCACCTACGCGGACCTCGCCGCCGCGGCGCATCTCTCGGCGATCGACTATCTGGGCGACGTGCCATGGAGCGAGGACGACGCAGCAAAGGCGTGGTACGCGCGGGTGAAATCCCGCCCGTCGTTCCGTCCGCTGCTGAGCGAATGGCTGGCGGGCGTGCCGGCATCGCGGACCTACGTGGACCTCGACTTCTGAACTCGGATCCGACCGAATTGAAGACGGCGCTTGCAAACGAGGCACGCGCGCTCGGCTTCGACTGCATCGGCATCACCGCATCCGGCACGATCGAGAACGCCGGGAAGCATTTTCTCGAATTCATCGCCTCGGGCGGCCATGGCGACATGGACTGGCTTGCAGCACACCCCGAGCGCCGCGTCGATCCGCGCGGGCTGTGGCAGGACGTGCGCAGCGTCATCATGCTCGGCGTCAATTACGGGCCCGACCAGGATCCGCTCGCGATCCTGCAGCAGCGCACGCGCGCGGCGATCTCGGTCTATGCGCAGGGCGACGACTATCACGATCTCATCAAGAAGCGCTTGAAGGCGCTGGCGCGCTGGCTGGTGGCGACCGCGCCATCGGACGTCAAGGTGTTCGTCGACACCGCGGCGGTGATGGAGAAGCCCTTGGCGCAGGCCGCGCATCTTGGCTGGCAGGGCAAGCACACCAATCTCGTCTCGCGCGAGTTCGGCTCCTGGCTATTCCTCGGCGCGATCTACACGACGCTCGAGCTGCCGCGCGACGACGCCGAGATCGATCATTGCGGCTCGTGCCAGGCGTGCCTCGACATCTGCCCGACGTCGGCGTTTCCGGCGCCCTACAAGCTCGATGCACGGCGCTGCATCTCGTATCTCACCATCGAGAACAAGGGACCGATCCCGCGCGAGCTTCGCAAAGCCATCGGCAACCGCATCTATGGCTGCGACGATTGCCTTGCGGCCTGTCCCTGGAACAAGTTCGCGCAGGAGGGACGCGAGGCAAAGCTCTCCGCGCGCGACGAATTGCGCGCGCCGTCGCTCGCCGAACTCGCACGGCTCGACGATGCATCGTTTCGCGCGCTGTTCACGAAGTCGCCGGTCAAGCGCATCGGCCGCGACCGGTTTTTGCGGAATGTGCTGATCGCGATTGGTAATTCCGGTGAGGCGATGCTGGCGGAGGAGGCGCGGCGATTGCTCGGCGATGAGAGCGCGTTGGTGCGTGGCGCTGCAGTGTGGGCGCTGGAGCAGCTGGTGTCGCGGGAAGAGTTCGATGCAATGAAGTCCGCGGCGGCGAGCATAGAGCGTGACGAAAGCGTGCGTGAGGAGTGGCAAGCCGCTTCCTAATTCTCGGTGTCATGCCCCGGCTTGACCGGGGCATCCAGTACGCCGCGACTTATCGGTTCAATCACGACCGCCTCGGAGTACTGGATCGCCCGGTCAAGCCGGGCGATGACCGCGGTGTTGTTGCTTGCCGCGCGCGTCTCACCGCCCCTTGATTTCCTCACGCGTTTCCTCAAAGTCGCGCGTCATGACAAACATGCCTTTCTTCACCCGCGACGGCGATACATTCCATCCGACGGAAGTGGCCAACGGTCCCTGGGATCCGAAATCGCTGCACGGACGCGTCATCGTCGGACTGCTCGGCTTCGCCATCGAGGAGCGCCATTCCGGCCCCGAATTCGTCCCCGCGCGGCTCACGGTCGACATGTTTCGGCTGCCGACCATCGACAAGCCGATCGAGGTGACGACGCGGCTGGTGCGCGACGGACTACGCATTCGCGTGGTCGAGGCCGAATTTGTCTCCGGCGGCGTCAGCATGGCGCGTGCCTCGTGCCAGCTGCTGCGCAAAACGCAAAATCCGGACGGCAACGTCTGGTCGCCGCCGAACTGGGACGTACCGAAGCCGGACGACATTCCCAAGCCCACCGATCCCAGGCTCGGCATGAACGGCAAATGGACGACGCGGCCGATCGTCGGCCATATGGGCTCGCGCGGTCCGCGCCGGCTCTGGATGAGCGAGGTGCGCGAGCTCGTGGCCGGCGTTCCGATGACGCCGTTCGTGCATGTCGCTGTTGGTGCCGACTTCGCGAGCCCCTTTGCGAATGCCGGCGACAAGGGGCTCGGCTACATCAACAGCGACGTCACGATCTATCTGCATCGGCTGCCGGTGACGAACTGGATCGGCTTCGACGTGGTCAATCACCAGGCGACCGACGGCGTCGCGATCGGCGAATGCTGGCTCTACGACGAGCAGGGCCAGATCGGCACCGCCACCGTCGCCGCGCTGGCACAGCGCAAGCCGATGGCGAATCCGTCGAAGCGATAGTCGTTACTGTCATTCCGGGGCGCGCGCAGCGCGAGCCCGGAATGACAAGAGGAGAGGGCCGCGCGGCTACGCCAGATGCCGCTGCATCTCAGGCCGCGCTTTCAGCTCGGCGCCCTGCTTGCCGACGATCTTCGCAATCCGTTCCGGCGCAAACTTCAGATCGACGAACGCCGGCGCGGTGTTGGCGACCTCGTGATAGCTCACGATCTTGCCGTCGCGCAGCGTCATGATCGCGACGCCCTCGAACATCGCCCGCGCGCCGTTCGCTTCGGCCAAGGTCGAGCGATAGCTGAAGGTGTAGCGCGCATAGAGCGTGGTGCCGTCGGTCACGGGGTCATGCATGTCCCAGCGGAAATCGGTCGCCGTGCGATAGAACCAGTCGTCGACCATCGCTGCGATCTTTTCGCGGCCTTCGAAGGCGCCGTAGAAGACATCGTGATAGACGCCGTCCTCGGTGAAGAGATCCGCGAAGGCTTTTCCGTTACGCTGTTCAACGGCGTCGCAGAAGGTGCGCAGCATCGTGGTGGCGGTCATTGTATTTGCCTCCCAGTGTTTCTTGTTGTGCCCTCTCCCCTTGTGGGAGAGGGCAGCTCCGCTCGTTGACACGCATTCACCTGGGTGAGGGGTCTGTCTCCGCGAGTCCAACTCTCATTCGGACGTGCAGAGACAACCCCTCATCCGGCGCTTCGCGCCACCTTCCCCCACAAGGGGGGAAGGAAGAAACTCTCACCCGATCTCGGCCACCGCGGCAAGAATGCGGGCGATGTCCTGCGGGCGGGAGAGGCGGTGATCGCCGTCCTGGATCATGGTCAGCACCACGTCGTCGGCGGGCAGGCGATGCGTCAGCGCGAATGCGTGCTGCCAGGGCACATCCGGATCCTGCGCGCCCTGGAGGATGCGCACGGGACAGCCGAGATCGATGGCGCTGCCGAGCACGAGGTGATTGCGGCCCTCCTCGATCAGATTCCGCGTGATCGGATAGGGCGAGCCATCGCCATAATCCGACGGCCGCAGCCAGAAGCCCTTGGTCTCGATTTCCTTCTTCACCGCGGGCGAAAAATTCTTCCACATCAGCTCCTCGGTGAAGTCGGGCGCCGGCGCGATCAGCACCAGGCCCGCAAGCGACGCTTGACTGGCCCGCTTCCTGATCTCGCGCGCGAGCAGCAGCGCCATCCAGCCGCCCATGGAGGAACCGATCAGGACCTGCGGGCCGTCGCAGAACCGCTCGAACACCGCCACGCTGTCCTCGAGCCAGCTTCCGATGGTTCCATCGGCGAAATCGCCGCCGGATTCGCCATGGCCGGAGTAATCGAACCGGACCGCGGCGCGGCCATGGTCCGCGGCCCAGGCATCCAGCGCCACGGCCTTGCCGCCCTGCATGTCCGACTTGAACCCGCCGAGCCAGACCAGTCCGGGTCCTCGACCGGCGCGGCTGCGCACCGCGATCCTGCGTGCGGACGGGCCCTCGCCCACATCGATGAAGTCGAGCACGGCTTCGGGAATTGCATTGCTCATGGAACGTTTACTCTGGTTGTTCGGTTTGAACTGTCTGGATGCGTTCCGAGGCCCAGCCCAGCATCGCTATTGCCCTTTGGGACGCTTGCGGAACAGAAGCAAGGTGTCTATGTCCTGCAGCGTGCCCATGGGCGTGACCAAAATGCCTCGCATTTGAGGCTTTTTCGCCTCCCGCACGCGACTTGCTTGCCCGCAAACGCATCTTCCTTCAGACTAGCCGCCTCTTTCACAATTTTGGAGAACCACCCATTCGCCGTCCCAATAAAGCCCCGCCCGTTGCCAGCAAAGACGGGCCGCGCATCAATGATGATATTCGCAATGCGCAAATCCAGCTGATCGATCAGACCGGTGACAACAAGGGCACGGTCGAAACCGTCATGGCCATCCGCATGGCCCAGGAAGCTGGCATGGATCTGGTCGAGATTTCGCCGAATGTCAGCCCTCCCGTCTGCAAGATCATGGACTACGGGAAGTACAAATATTCCGCCCAGAAAAAGGCCGCCGAAGCCCGCAAGCGGCAGAAGATCGTCGAGATCAAGGAGATCAAGCTCCGCCCGATGATCGACGACCACGATTACGACGTGAAGATGCGCGCGATGCAGCGGTTCTTCGAAGAGGGCGACAAGGTCAAGATCACGCTGCGCTATCGCGGCCGCGAAATGGCGCACCAGGAGATCGGCACCAAGCTTCTGGACAAGATCAAGAACGACGTCGCCGAGCTCGCCAAGGTCGAGCAGGACGCCAGGTTCGAGGGCCGTCAGGTCGTCATGGTGCTGGCGCCGCGCTGACGCCGGCTCTTCAGGACTGAGAGTTCAACGGCCCGTCCGGATTCCGGCGGGCCGTTTGTGTATCAGGACCGGGTCGCATGCCAGATGCCGCTGCAGCGGTCGCCGGAAATGATGCCGTTCCAGGAGCCTGCACCGGCCACCCCGCCGAGCCGGCCGCCTCCACTGGCGTGGGACGCGCCGACCGAGACCTGGACCGCGACGGCGCCGCCGCGACGAACCGTGCCGGAGACCCGGCCACCGCCGGCGGACGACACCCGGCCGCCGGTAACGGTGAAGGGGACACTGTAACCGGAACTGCAATTGCCCCGCGTGGTGGCGAAAGTGACATTCCAGATGCCGTCATAGCTGCCGATACGGGCGTCGGCGGTCGAGGGCAGCATGGCCGTGGCGAGCACGGCAAGCAGCGCCAAGCGGCGCGGGCGGGCGAGGTCCGTCAAGGACGAAAGCGATCGGGGAAAATGGGCCATTTTGGTCTTGCTCCAGGCGACACGGCTTGGACATATGGGTGGTAACTCCGAATAGTCGCCGGGCAGGTTTCGGCGGTTCAGCGTTGCCATTTGGCTTGTCCTCTGTCATAAGCCCAGCCTTCATCGCCCGGCTGATTAAGGGCTGCCGTGGCGGTGTCCGTGTGGGTTTCGCGCTTGTTCGTAAAACCTGAGCACAATCAACGCTCTAACGAGCATTTTTGACGGCCAGCCGCCTTCGCGGGCGGATTTCTGTGGCCATTAGGAGAGCCAAATGCCCAAGCTGAAGACCAAATCGGGCGCTAAAAAGCGCTTCAAGGTGACTGCTACCGGCAAAGTGATGCACGCCCAGCGCGGCAAGCGTCACGGCATGATCAAACGGACGAAGAAGCAGATCCGTCAGCTGCGCGGCACTCGCGTGCTGTTCAAGACCGACGGCGACAACGTCAAGAAGTACTTCTTGCCGAACGCCTGATCGCGTCCAAGATCGTCGAAGATCATTGCCACCTCCGCCGCGCTCGCGCGGCGATCCGAAAACCAAGTCATCTCTGAAGGATTTTGTCATGTCTCGCGTCAAACGCGGTGTGACCGCCCACGCCAAGCACAAGAAAGTCTACAAGGCCGCCAAGGGCTTCTATGGCCGCCGCAAGAACACCATCCGCGCCGCCAAGCCGGCCGTGGAAAAGGCCCAGCAGTACGCGTTCCGTGATCGCAAGCGCAAGAAGCGGACTTTCCGCGCGCTCTGGATCCAGCGTCTCAACGCCGCTGTGCGTCCGTTCGGCCTGACCTACAGCCGATTTATCGACGGTCTCGCCAAGTCGGGCATCACCGTGGACCGCAAGGTGCTGTCGGATCTCGCGATCCACGAGCCTGCGTCGTTCCAGGCGATCGCCGAGAAGGCCAAGGCTGCGCTGGCCGCCTAAGCGGCTGCTTCAGAGCAAGCCCAGCACTAACGGCCGGCTCCGCCGGCCTTCAGCGCACGTCGCGAGTAACGCTGGGCGACCTCCGCCCGGCAGAAGGCCGTGGCCGAGATATACATGGTGCCGGACTTGTTCCGGTACTTCCGGTCGCAGACCCGCAACTCGCGCTGATAGCTGAGCTTCTGCGGCGTTCTCAGCCGGCCGACAAAATCGGCCTCGCACTTCTTCTCGACCGCTTCGCCGAATTGCACGTCGCCGCTGGCGCCGTATGCGCAAGCATCGAACAGCGTCATGGCACGGTCGCAGCTCGGCGCCGCGTTCAGGACCGCGATGATGTCATCCATCGACGTCGATTTGGCCGGGCATTCCTCCGCGGCGTGAGCCGCGCTCCCCAAAAGAACCAAGCTCAAGCCGACCACCCAGGATCGTAAACGCATCGTCTTCTCCCTCGACTTCAGGTTGGTGCCAGCCATGCCTATAGGGTTCAAATGCCCTGCATTTACGACGGCTATACGGCTTGACGTTCCGGCCCGGCTGCGGCCACAACCGGCAGCGTTTTGAAAGGATCCGACCGTGTCCGACCTCGCCAGTCTCGTCCAATCCATCCTCGCGCAGATCAGCGCTGCCGGGGACGAAGCCGCCCTCGAAGCCGTCCGCGTCGCGTCCCTCGGCAAGAAGGGCTCGATCTCGGCCTTGCTCGCAACGCTCGGCAAGATGTCGCCGGACGAGCGCAAGACGCAAGGCGCCGCGATCAACCAGGCCAAGGACGAGGTCACCCAGGCCCTCGCCGCGCGGCGTGACGTGCTGAAGTCGGCGGCGCTCGATGCGCGGCTCGCATCCGAGACCATCGACGTCACCCTGCCGCTGCGCGATGCGCCGACTGAAGCCGGCCGCATCCATCCGCTGAGCCAGGTCTGGGACGAGTTGACGACGATCTTCGCCGACATGGGATTCTCGGTCGCGGAAGGCCCCGACATCGAGACCGACGACTACAACTTCACCAAGCTGAATTTTCCGGAAGGCCATCCCGCCCGCGAGATGCACGACACCTTCTTCTTCCATCCGAAGGAGGACGGCTCGCGCATGCTGCTGCGAACCCACACCTCGCCGGTGCAGGTGCGCACCATGCTGAGCCAGAAGCCGCCGATCCGCGTGATCTGCCCGGGCCGCACCTACCGCATCGATTCGGACGCGACCCACACGCCGCAATTCCACCAGGTCGAAGGCCTCGTCATCGACAAGCACTCGCATCTCGGCCACCTCAAATGGATCCTGCACGAGTTCTGCAAGGCGTTCTTCGAGGTCGACCACATCAACATGCGCTTCCGGCCGTCGTTCTTCCCGTTCACCGAGCCGTCGCTGGAAGTCGACATCCAGTGCCGCCGCGACAAGGGCGAGATCCGGTTCGGCGAGGGCGAGGACTGGCTCGAGATTCTCGGCTGCGGCATGGTGCATCCGAACGTGCTGCGCGCCTGCGGCATCGATCCCGACGAGTACCAGGGCTTTGCCTGGGGCATGGGCATCGACCGCATCGCCATGCTGAAATACGGCATCGCCGATTTGCGCCAGCTGTTCGACAGCGACGTCCGCTGGCTGTCCCATTACGGCTTCAAGCCGCTCGAAGTGCCGACGCTTGCGGGAGGACTGAGCTCGTGAAATTCACCCTCTCCTGGCTGAAGGATCATCTCGACACCGACGAGCCCCTGGAAAAGCTCGCCGACAAGCTGACCATGATCGGGCTCGAGGTCGAGAACATCGAGGACAAGGCGAAGGCGCTGAAGCCGTTCACCATCGCAAAGGTGATCTCGGCCGAGCAGCATCCGAATGCGGATCGCCTGCGCGTCTGCATGGTCGACACCGGCGATGGTGGCGCACCGGTGCAGGTCGTGTGCGGCGCGCCGAATGCGCGCACGGGCCTGGTCAGCGTGTTCTCGCCGCCGGGGACCTACATTCCCGGCAAGGACATCACGCTCGGTGTCGGCACCATCCGCGGCGTCGAGAGCCGCGGCATGCTGTGCTCGGCGGCCGAACTCCAGATCTCCAACGACCATGACGGCATCATGGAGCTCCCGGCGGATGCGCCGATCGGTGCTGCTTACGCCGCATGGGCGGGCCTCGGCGATCCCGTGGTCGAGATCAATCTGACGCCGAACCGGCAGGACTGCACCGGCGTACACGGCATCGCGCGCGATCTCGCTGCCGCCGACATGGGCAAGTTCAAGGACCCCACGATCAAGCCGATCAAGGGTGAATTCCCGTGCCCCGTGAAGGTCGCGGTCGAGGACGCCACGCTGTGTCCGGGCTTCGCGCTGCGCCTCGTGCGCGGGGTGAAGAACGGGCCGTCGCCGGAATGGCTGCAGAAGCGGCTGACCGCGATCGGGCTGCGTCCGATCAATGCGCTGGTCGACATCACCAACTTCATGACCTACGACCGCGCCCGTCCGCTGCACGTGTTCGACGCCAAGAAGGTGAAGGGCAATCTCGTCGTGCGCCGCGCCCGCGATGGCGAGACGCTGCTGGCGCTCGACGGCCGCACCTACAATCTCGATCCCGCCATCTGCGTGATCGCGGACGAGCACGGCGTCGAATCGCTCGCCGGCATCATGGGCGGCGAAGCCTCGGGCTGCGACGAGAACACCACCGATGTGCTGATCGAATCGGCGCTGTGGAACGAGATCAACATCGCCCAGACCGGCCGCAAGCTCAGCATCAATTCGGACGCGCGCTACCGCTTCGAGCGCGGCGTCGATCCGGCCTTCATGGTGCCGGGGCTGGAGCTCGCGACCAAGCTCGTGATGGAGATGTGCGGCGGCGCGCCGTCGGAGAACGTCGTGGTCGGAAAGGCCTTCGGCGACGACCGCGTGATCGATTTTCCGGTTACCGAGGTCAAGCGGCTCTCCGGCATCGAGGTGCCGCAGCCCGAGATGAAGCGTATCCTGACCCATCTCGGCTTCATGATGGCCGGACCGGGTCCGGTGGTGAAGGTCGCGGTGCCCTCGTGGCGCACCGATGTGCATGGCAAGGCCGACATCGTCGAGGAGATCGTGCGCATCTACGGCGTCGACAAGGTGCCGATGACGCCGTTCGAGCGCGGCGAGGACGCGCGCAAGCCGGTGCTGACGCCGCTGCAGCTCCGCACCCGTCGCGCCAGGCGCGCACTCGCGAGCCGCGGCATCATCGAAGCGGTGACCTGGTCCTTCATCACCAAGTCTGCCGCAACCCTGTTCGGCGGTGGCCAGCGCGAGCTCGAAGTCGCCAACCCGATCGCCTCGGATCTGTCCGACATGCGGCCGACGCTGTTGGCGGGCCTGATCGCGGCGGCGCAGGCCAATGCCGATCGCGGCTTTGGCGATGTCGCGCTGTTCGAGGTCGGCCAGCTGTTCAAAGGCGACCGCCCGCAGGATCAGTTCATGGCGGCCAGCGGCGTGCGCCGCGGCTTTGCTTCGTCCGAAGGTCTGGGACGGCATTGGTCGGGTTCGGCGCAGGCCGAATTGTTCGACGCCAAGGCCGACGCGCTCGCGGTGCTTGCCGTTGCCGGTGCACCGATGCAGGCGCTGCAGATCGTCGCGGGCGGACCAACCTGGCTGCATCCGGGTCGCTCGGGCACGATCCAGATCGGCCCGCAGAACGTGCTCGGCTATTTCGGCGAGATGCATCCGCGCGCGCTGGAAACGCTCGGTGCCGATGGCCCGCTGATGGTGTTTGAGGTGATCCTGGATCGCATCCCCGAGGCGAAGAAGAAGCCGACCCGCGCCAAGCCCCTGATCGAGCTGTCGGCCTTCCAGCCGGTGTCGCGCGACTTTGCCTTCATTGTCGACCGCACGGTCAAGGCCGGCGACATCGTTCGCGCCGCCCAAGGCGTCGACAAGAAGCTGATCACCGGCGTGAATGTCTTCGACGTCTACGAGGGCAAGGGCATCGATGACGGCAAGAAGTCGATCGCGATCGCCGTGACGATCCAGCCGCGCGAGAAGACGCTGACCGATCAGGAGATCGAGGCCGTCGCCGGGAAGATCGTGGCGGAAGTCACGAAGAAGACCGGCGGCGTCTTGCGCGGATGACCCTTGCGGATGTTCTTCCGAAGGACGTCAGCCTCACCATTGCGATGGCGCTCTGCGCCGTCGCTTTCGTTTCAGGTACCGCGCGCGGCTTCTCCGGCTTCGGCTCGGCGCTGATCTTCATGCCGCTGGCGAGCAGCATCGCGGCGCCGCGTCTCGTTGCCGCGCTGCTGCTCGTGATCGATTTCGTCGCGGCCCTGCCGCTGCTGCCCAACGCGTGGCGGAAGGCGGACCGCAAGGCCACCGCGGTGATCGTGCTGGGCGCGCTGGTCGGCGTGCCCATCGGCACTTATTTCCTCAGCGTGCTCGAGCCCGTCACCACGCGCTGGATCATCTCCTGTTTCGTTGCTGCGCTGTTGCTGCTGCTGCTGTCCGGCTGGCGCTATCGCGGCAAGGACCACGCCTGGCTCTCGGTCGGCATCGGTGGCCTCTCGGGCTTCTGCAGCGGTCTGGCGCAGACCGGCGGCCCGCCGATCGTCGGCTACTGGCTCGGCCGCCCCATCGCGCCGATCGTCGCGCGCGCCAATATCGTGCTGTTCTTCGGCGCGTCGGATTTCTTCTCGATGGTCAGCTACGCGACAACCGGCCTGATCTCACGCGAATCGCTGGTGCTGTCGCTGATTGTCGGCCCGGTCTATGCGATCGGCGTCGCGTTCGGTGCGTCGCTGTTCGGCCGCGCCAGCGAAAAAGTGTTTCGCGCGATTTGCTACGGTCTGATCGCGATGGCGGTGATCGCGGGGCTGCCGGTGCTGGACGGGATTTTGCGCTAGAGCCTTTCCCGTTCCGATGGAATCGGAACGGGGCTCTAGATTCTTGTTTTGACGCGTTTTCTTGACGCGAACCGGTATCCACTTCGCTCGAAAACGCTCTAGTTGCCCTGCTGCCGCGGCGCGCGGCGCTTCTTCGTCGACTGCGTCGGCACGTCGGCCGACTCGTCCTTGAGCGCGCCGATCTTGCGCAAGGCCGCATCCGCCGCGCGCTCGCCGCTTTCCCAGGCGCCGTCGACGGTGCCCCACAGCGTCTCGTGCGTGGCTTCGCCGGCGAGGAACATGTTGCCGATCGGCTCGGTCAGGATTTTTCGCGAGAGCTGCCCGCCGGGCGAGGACGCCGACATCGCGCCCATCACGAAAGGCGAGGCGTTCCAGCGCGTCGCGGTGGTCTTCTGCACGGCGGCCGCCGCCTCGCTGCCGAACAGCTTCGTGATCCATTCCCTGGCGAAGGCGACCATCGCCTTCTCGCCCTGCTCGGAGAGATCGCGGCCGAACGAGCCGCCGACATCGATCGAACACAGTGAAGAGCCGCCGATATTGGCGAGCATCAGCGCCGTGCGCGTCGAATTGCTCTGCTCGATGAGGATGTCGTCACGCGAGAGCCCCAGCGGATTACCCGGCAGTTGCAGCACGATGCGATCGTAGCTGCCGAGCGTGAGCTTTGACGCCGCATCGAGCATGCGCTTGGGAATATCAGGCCCGAACTTGATCGCGCCCGACGTCAGCACGTTGGTCGAGACCGTGACGATGGCGGCGCGTGCGGCGATCCTGCCGGATGGCGTCTCCACGCTGACATCGCGATTGCTCCAGACAATCCTGCTCACCGGCGTCGACAGCGCCACCGGCGCCTGTTCGCCGAGCCTGGTGATCAGGGTCCCCAGGCCCTGGCGGCAGGCGATCGCGGTGTTGCGGTCCTGCGCACGCGCCTTGTCGATCGCCGAGAGCTCCTTGAGGTCTTTGCCCGCAAAGCTCGCACCGAGCGCGAATTCGGCCGCACCGGCCCAGTCGCCGAGATCCTTCGGCAGCACCGAGGCGCAGGCCGTATCGAGCTTGCCGCGCCCGGCCTCGTCGATGGCACGGTTGGCGCGCACCAGCGCCGCCAGGAACTGTTCGGTCTCGCCCGCGCGCGCATTGCGGCGGCCGATACGCATCTTCTGGCCGGTCGGCGCCGGCAGCACGTCGAGCCCGGCACTGCGCGCCAGCCGGATCATCGGATTGGTCTCGGGATTGTGCATCCAGCGCGCGCCGCGATCGAACGGCACGTCGAAGGTCGTGCTGTCCGTGATACAGCGGCCGCCGATCTGGGATGCCGCTTCCACCACCACGACCTTGCGGTTGGCGGCCATGATGCGCCGCGCCGCGGCAATTCCGGCCGCTCCCGCACCGATCACGACGATGTCGGCCTCGCGCGGCAGGGGTGCGGCAGTCGCGCGCAGGACCGGCATCGCGGCAAGAGCCGCCGACGCCGATAGGAAGCTGCGGCGCGTGATTGTCATGTCATGGTTTCCGGGAACTTGCGGCGAACGGGAACAGCCCGCGAACCTTGCTGCATCTGGTGTTGCACGGCAACCATCATGGTGAATCAATCGTGCTTGATCTCACAGAGTGATGAACCGAATTGCAACACGTTTCGACCATGATAGAGAAGGGAAAAAGACGGCCGGAAAAGGCCGTGGGGGGAGTTTGAAATGGGGACGGTTCTGGACTCAGTCGGCAAGCTGATTGCCGCGTACCTCTCGAAGGAGGTGCCGGGCTACGAGCCGTTCACGCCGAGCGACCCGGAGCACCTGCGCGGCGTCATCGAGCCCGGCGACGTGCTGCTGGTCGAGGGCAACAACCGCATCTCCGGCATCATCAAATATCTGACGCAGTCGACCTGGTCCCATGCCGCGCTCTATGTCGGTCCGGTCGAGGGCGCCGTGGAGCCCAACGGCGAGCCGCACGTGCTGATCGAGGCCAATATCGGCGAGGGCGTCACCTCGGCGCCGCTGTCGAAATATTTCCCGTATCACACCCGTGTCTGCCGCCCGGTCGGGCTGTCCTATGAGGACCGCACCACGGTCTGCCGCTATGCGATCAACCGCATCGGCTTCGGCTATGACACCAAGAACATCGTCGACCTGATGCGCTTCCTGTTCCCGTTGCCGATCCCGCAACGCTGGCGGCGGCGCATGATCTCGATCGGTTCGGGCGATCCGACAAAAATCATCTGCTCGGCGCTGATCGCGCAGGCCTTCGATGCCGTGCGCTATCCGATCCTGCCGAAGATCACCAAGGCCGGCAGCCGCGCCGCCCGCCGCGAGATCCTGCACATCCGCGATTCCTCGCTCTACATGCCCCGCGACTTCGACATCTCGCCCTATTTCGAAGTCGTCAAACCCACCATCGTGCACGGCTTCGACTACACCGCGCTGCACTGGGCCGACAAGCAGAAGCCGCTCGAGGAGGTAGCGGGCACATTCAGTGTGTTTCCAGAAACGCTCAGTGCGCCGCCGCTCGTTCCTGAGAAGGTTGACGAAGAAGCGCCGACTGAAGTTCCGGCTGAAGAAGTGAGCGCGCAGCCCGCGGAGATGGGCGCCATCTGCTCCGAGCATTTTGTGCTGCTGAACGAACTGGCGATGTACCGCGCGCGGGGACGCGCGCAGGAGATGGCGGCGTAAGCATCGCGCCTGCCGTCGTTCCGGCAAAGGCCGGGAGAGACGTTGCACCGCTCTTTCCACCGTCATTGCGAGCGTAGCGAAGCAATCCAGAGTCCCTCGGCGGAGGCAGTCTGGATTGCTTCGTCGCTGCGCTCCTCGCAATGACGATGGTGAGAGCCTACCGCTCCGCCCGCCCGATCACCGCCATCAGCTCCGCGATCTTCTCGCGCTGATCGGCCTTGTCGCCGCTCGCGATCGCGTGCTCGACGCAATGGGCGACGTGATCTTTCAGAACCTCTTCCTCGACCCGGCGCAGCGCGGCACGCACGGCCGAGATCTGCGTCACGATGTCGATGCAATAGCGGTCCTCCTCGACCATCTTCGAGAGGCCGCGAACCTGACCCTCGATCCGGCCAAGACGTTTTCCGACGGATGCCTTGATGTCCTTGCGCATGCGCTTTATATACCCCCCTAGGGTATATGTTGCAAGGCCGGAGCATGGCAATGAACGACGCCGAACACGGGCACCATCACACGTCGGAAACACCTTCCGGATGCGGCTGTTCCGCCAAGGCTGCTCCCGAGGCCGCCCCCAAGGCTGCCCCGCCAGCCGATAAGCCCGCGGCGTCCTCCTGCTGCGGCGGGCACGGCGATCAAGCGCATGACCACGGAGCCGCCGCGACAAAAGTCCTCGATCCCGTCTGCGGCATGACGGTCGATCCCGCGACCTCGAAGCATCACCACACACATCACGGCAAGACTTTCCATTTCTGCTCGGCCGGTTGCCGCACCAAATTCGCCGCCGATCCCGCAAAGTATCTCGCCAGAGAGAAGGCGCCCGAACCGGAGATGCCCGCGGGCACGATCTACACCTGCCCGATGCATCCGGAGATCCGCCAGGTCGGACCCGGCAGCTGCCCGATCTGCGGCATGGCGCTGGAGCCGGAGGTCGCGAGCCTGGAGACCGGACCCAATCCCGAGCTTGCCGACATGACGCGGCGGTTTTGGATCGGTGGCGCGCTGGCGCTGCCGGCGGTGGTGCTGGAGATGGGCGGCCATCTCGCCGGACCACACAACTGGATCGATCCGGCGCTGTCGAACTGGCTCCAGCTCGCCTTCACCACGCCCGCCGTGCTGTGGGCCGGCTGGCCGTTCTTCGTCCGCGGCTGGCAGTCTCTGGTCACCCGCAACCTCAACATGTTTACGCTGATCGCGATGGGCACGGGCGTTGCCTATGTCTACAGCGTCGTCGCGACTGTCGCGCCGCAGATTTTCCCGGCGACCTTCCGCAGTCATGATGGCGCCGTTGCCGTCTATTTCGAACCCGCCGCTGTGATCACCGTGCTGGTGCTGCTCGGCCAGGTGCTGGAGCTGCGCGCCCGCGACGCGACGTCGGGCGCGATCAAGGCGCTGTTGCAGCTTGCGCCAAAAACCGCGCGCCGCGTCGGTGCCGATGGCGGCGAGCATGAGGTCGAAATCGAGCAGCTCCACGCCGGCGACCATTTGCGCGTCCGTCCCGGCGAGAAGGTGCCAGTCGACGGAATTATCCTCGAGGGACGCTCCGCGCTCGACGAATCCCTCGTCACCGGCGAATCGATGCCGGTCACCAAGGAGCCAGGTGCGAAAGTTATCGCCGGCACGCTCAACCAGTCGGGCGGCTTCATCATGCGCGCCGACAAGGTCGGGCGCGAGACCCTGCTGTCGCAGATCGTGCAGATGGTCGCGGACGCGCAGCGCTCGCGCGCGCCGATCCAGCGGCTGGCCGATCAGGTCGCGGGCTGGTTCGTGCCGACCGTGATCGCCGTCGCCATCGCCGCCTTTGCCGCCTGGGCCTGGTTCGGACCGGAGCCGCGGCTGGCGTTCGGCCTCGTTGCTGCCGTCAGCGTGCTGATCATCGCCTGCCCCTGTGCGCTCGGCTTGGCGACCCCGATGTCGATCATGGTCGGCGTCGGCCGCGGCGCGCAGGCGGGCGTGCTGATCAAGAACGCCGAGGCGCTGGAGCGGATGGAGAAGATCGACACGCTGGTGGTCGACAAGACCGGCACGCTGACCGAGGGCAAGCCCAAGGTGGTTGCGATCGTCCCGGCTGCCGGCTTTGCGGAGGACGACATCCTCCGCATTGCGGCCAGCGTCGAGCGCGCCAGCGAGCATCCCCTCGCCGACGCCATCGTGCGCGCCGCGAAAGAGAAGCAACTCACCCTCGCTCAGGTCGAACAGTTCGACTCGCCGACGGGCAAGGGCGCGACCGGAAAAATCGACGGCAGGAGCATCGTGCTCGGCAACGCAAGATATCTGGGGTCGATCGGTATCGACACCAGAGCGCTCGATGCCGAGGCCGAACGGATGCGCCAGGACGGCGCCACCGTGATCAACATGGCCGTCGACGGCAAGCTGGCCGGCCTGTTCGCGATCGCCGATCCGGTCAAGGCCTCGACTCCGGACGCGTTGAGGGCGCTGGCCGATGAAGGCATCAAGGTCATCATGCTGACCGGCGACAATCTCACGACGGCGGAAGCGGTGGCGCGCCGGCTCGGTATCGTCGAGGTCGAGGCCGAGGTTCTGCCCGACCAGAAGAGCGCGGTGGTGACGAGGCTGCAAAAGGCCGGGCGCAGCGTCGCGATGGCGGGCGACGGCGTCAACGACGCGCCGGCGCTGGCGGCCGCCGAGGTCGGCATCGCCATGGGCACCGGCACGGACGTGGCGATGGAGAGCGCCGGCGTCACCCTGCTGGGCGGTGATCTCACCGGCATCGTGCGTGCGCGAAGACTGTCGCAGGCGACCATGAGCAACATCCGGCAAAACTTGTTCTTCGCTTTCATCTACAACGCCGCCGGCATTCCGATCGCGGCCGGCATCCTCTATCCGGCGTTCGGCATCCTGCTGTCCCCGATCATCGCCGCGGCGGCGATGGCGCTGTCCTCGGTGAGCGTGGTCGGGAATGCGCTGCGGCTGCGCGCGACGAAATTATGAAGGAATGCGTAGCCCGGATGGAGCGAAGCGAAATCCGGGATCCTGCCCACATATTGGCACCGTCCCGGATTGCGCTTCGCTCCATCCGGGCTACGGTTCACGGGACACAGGCGAGACGCGGGGAGCATCTGATGCAGCGGATTACGATCACCATCGAGGACGATCTTTTGGCGGAGATCGACGCGGCTGCGGAAGCGCGCGGCTACCAGAACCGCTCCGAGATCATCCGCGACCTCACGCGCGCCGGCCTGCAACAGAGCACCGAGGACACCGCGCAGACCGGCCCCTGCGTCGCCGGCCTCGTCTACGTCTACGACCACGCCGCGCGTGATCTCTCGAAGCGCCTGGTGCAGGAATTCCACGGCCACCACGACCTCGCGCTGGCCACCCTGCATGTCCATCTCGACGATAACAATTGCATGGAGATGACGGCGCTGCGCGGCGACGCCGGCGAGGTCAAGCATTTCGCCGACCACATCATCGCCGAGCGCGGCGTCCGCTACGGCCGCGTGGTGATGATCCCGACCGGTGAAGGGAAGCAGGCGAAGGCGCGCAAGCACGGGCACCGGCACGAGTAGGAGCGAGTCGCACACGCGCTTCACCCTCTCCCCTTGTGGGAGAGGGTGGCTCACCGCGCAGCGGTGAGACGGGTGAGGGGTATTTCTCCGCGAATTCTGAACTCGCGGAAGCATACCCCTCATCCGGCGCTTCGCGCCACCTTCTCCCACAAGGGGAGAAGGAAGAGACAAGCTCACGCCGAGAGCAAATTCTGCAGCGCTTCGCCGTTGGGGACGCCGAGGCCGGAGCAGGCGTCCCAGCCGGGGCCGGCCTTGTACATGCCGTGCAGATCGCCGGTGATGTCGTTATTGCCGACCGTGATGTCGCGGAACACGCCTTGCGTGTGGGAGGCATAGATCAGCGGGTTGATGAAGCCGACGGTCTTGCCGAATTTCTTCGTCGTCGCCTCGTTGATGCGGGCGATCAACCCCGCCATCAGCGGCGCCACGGCACTTGTGCCGCCGATGGTGGTACCGACGCCGTTGAGGAAGATCTGGTAACCGGTCGCGGGATCGGCATCGCCGGCAACATCGGGCACGCCGCGGCCATTGTGATGCGTCGGTGATTTCGGCACATGGGCCTGGGCCTGGTATTGCGGCCGCGGGAACACGACGCTGACACCGCCGCCGCCTGCGCCGCCCTGCGGCCCGCCGTTCCAGACCACCTCGTTGATATGGCCGTTCGGCGCCTTCAGATTGGTGCCGCCGCAGGCGAGTGCAAACGGGCTCGAGGCCGGGAAATCGGCATGTGGCTTGCCGTCCCAGTCCGCACCCATGTCAGCCGAACCATTGTCGCCGGAGGCAACGCAGACGGTGACGCCCATCGCGGCGGCGTCGCGGATCGCCTCGTTCAGGCCGTCGACGAATTGCTGCGAGCCTTCCTGGTCTTCCGGCCCACCCCAGCTGATCGAGATCACCGAAGGTTTTCGCGCGGTGTCGTGGACGGCGGCCTTGACCGCATCGATGAAGCCGTTGGTGGTGTTGGGCGCGAAATAGACCACGATCCTGGCGCCGGGCGCGATCGCACCGGCCACCTCGATGTCGAGCACGACCTCGCCGTCGGCGTCCGAATGGCCGGGCTTGTTGGCGCCGCCGTCGACGCTCGCGGGTGCGATCTT
Source organism: Bradyrhizobium sp. MOS001 (assembly GCF_004634465.1). Taxonomy (NCBI): domain Bacteria; kingdom Pseudomonadati; phylum Pseudomonadota; class Alphaproteobacteria; order Hyphomicrobiales; family Nitrobacteraceae; genus Bradyrhizobium; species Bradyrhizobium sp. MOS001. The sequence goes on along the minus strand of NZ_SPVJ01000002.1, from coordinate 215,540 downwards.
CGGCATCGGGATGCCCGCCTTCTTGAAGAAGGTGCGCAGGTCTGACGTTTTGTAGCCGGCGCCCGTGGGATGGCCCTTCTGGTCGATGTCGTTGAGCTCGATGATGGCGATGCACTGGCCGGCGCCGGTCTCGCCGCCGGGGAAATTGTAGAGCTGGGCGATCTGATCGACCGAGAAGCTGCCGCCCTGCGCGGCGCGTGCGGCTGCGCCCTTCTGCGGCAGCTTGCGGCGGAAGTGGGGTTGCGCCACCGGCCGGTTGTCCAGGCCGTGCACGCCGACCACGATACCTGCGAGCTCGGCCGGGATCTGCACGCTACCTTTACGCATGCGATGGGTCGCGCCCTCGTATCTGACCTTGTTGAGCTTGACGCCGAAGGCTGCGCTCATGGCCTTCACCGTCCCGGTCAGCTTCACGGTGCGGGACGCCAGATGCACGCTCTTGACGTTGAGATCGTGGTGATGCGCGAAATCGTCGATCTTGGCGACGTCGGCGGGGTCCGCGCCCATCTCTGCGCCGAACTCGGCACGCGAGAGATACTGCCGCTCGCGCGGCGGTTGCGCGCCGAGCGTCATCACCTGCTCATCGTCGGCACGCTTCGCGCGCAGGCGAACGCTGATCTCGATTTCCTGCTTGGGATCGGCCGCGCCGACGAGCTTGGCCCCCTTCGGCAATTTCCGTGCGCTGTTCGCCAGCGTCACGCGCGTGGTCGAGCTTGCCATGACTTCCTCCGTTTGTGATTGGAAGGCAGATTGTCGCACCTCAACTATAGGTGTAATCTCAAGCCCAAATTGGTTCAGGCATTTGAGCGATATTTTTTCAGCAAACCTCTTGTTTGACAGGGGCAACATCCAACTTGCTCAGATCGGCACGGAATCGGTCAATATTCACGACCATTCGTCGACAACGATTTCGATTTAAAATTGCAATCGTTGGCTTGTCTGGCCGACCAACGGAAGACGTTCGTCGAAATCAGACGTCTGAAAATCAATTTGGCGGAGACATTGCGATGCGTGCTGACCGCAAATGGGTTGAGAGAAATCTCGGTTTTGATCCGATCACGACGCCGCCCCCGCCCGACACCTTCGTGGTGAAGCGCGTGGCCAAGGGCGCGGTGAAGAAATCCGCGAAGGTCTCGACCGAGGACTTTCGGCGCGAGATCATCGATTTCGATTCGGAATCGAGCGAGGGCCGCGAGTTCATGGCCTTCTCGACCTCAACCGGGCTGTCGCGCTTCACCGACATTGCCTGGCCGAAGGGGCTGGCGCCGCAAACCGGGCCGAAGCCGAAGGGCAACGGCAAGGGACCGTTGCCGCGCGCCGACGTGCTGGTCGTGACCTGGACCGTCGACGAGGGGCACGCCCTCAGCCGCGTGCTGACGCCGGGCAAGGACTCCCGCAACGATTACGTACCCTATACGCACAATTACGCGGCCATCTCCAAGAAGATGCGCAACGGGTGTCCGGCCAAGGAGCTGAAACGGCTCGGCACCTACTGGACCACCACGATCGGCAAGAAGAAGGTCGTGATCTTCAAATCCGATTCGCACATGTCGCAGGACGGCCCGCAGCTGCCGAACATCGACGTCTGGCGCCAGATCATCACCGAGGTGCAGCCGACGCTCGTCATCACCACGGGCACGGCCGGCGGCATCGGCAGGGAATTCGAGGTCGGCGACGTCGTCGTCAGTCCGATCGTTCGCTTCGACTGCCTGTCGAAGTTCAAGAAGCAGCCGTTCGCGCAGGAGCATTTTTCCAGCAGAACCGCCGTGACGAAGAAGTTCGCGCAGGCCAAGACGCTGTTCAAGGCCAATGCCGGGCAATTGCCGAAGGACAATACAAGGGCGCCGAAGATCTTCGTCGTGAAGCCGAGCGGCCTGTCCTCCTCCGTGGTCACCACCGACTTCTTCGGCTTCGACACCTCGGACGACCACTTCCATCTCCAGGGGCTCGGCGACGTCTCCGAAATGGGCGATGCCATCCTTGGCCTGGTCGCGCAGGAGATGGGCGACAAGGCACCGCGCTGGCTCGCGATCCGCAACGTTTCCGATCCGCAGATCAAGGCCGAAGGCACCCTGCAGCAGCAGGAGCAGATCGCCGCCCAGATCTACAAGGGGTTCGGCCGCTGGAGCACGGTCTGTAGCGCCATCACCTGCTGGGCCAGCATCGCGGCGGAGCCGTAGCGAGCGATCCGGCCAGCGCAGACGACAAAGGACGGGCGATCAATCAGGGAAAGTGGAACGGCCATGGCGCAGATCACGATCAACGGCATCACGATCGATCCTTCGGCTCCGCACGCGGAACGCGCCGCGCTGTCGCTGGATCATGCGAATGCGAAGGAATCCGACTACATCATCGTGCAGACCGACCAGCCGCTCAACGCCGAGCGCAGAGGGCAGCTCGCCAAGGCCGGCGCCGAGATCCTGGAAGCCGTCCCGGGCAGCGCCGTCATCTGTCACTTTCCGGCGGCCGGGCTCGACAAGGTGCGGAAACTGCCGTTCGTGACATGGGCAGACCTCTACCCGGGCATCGTGAAGATCGCGCCGGCACTGCGCAACCTTGACACCCAACCCGGAGGCGTCGCTGCGGCGCGCGCGCTTGCGGCAAAGCCGGCGGCGCTCGACCGCACCAGCGTGACCGTCGACGTCATGCTCCACCGCAATGTCGGCGTGAAGGCCGCTGCAAAGAAGATCGCGGAAGCGGCGCATGTGCAGCTTGACGACGTCGTTCCGGGCACGGCCAAGGTGCGTGTGACGCTGAAGATGCGCCGTCTTGCCGACGTCGCTGCGCTCGACGAGGTGCGCAGCGTCGAGAAGGTCTTTCCCCGCAAGCTGCTCAACAACATCGCGCGGGGCATTCTTCGCGTTCCCGCGGCGACGCCCAGCAATGGCGGCGAAGGCGCGGGCGAGATCATCGCGATCGCCGATACCGGTTTCGACAAGGGATCGACCACGAACACGCACCCGGCTTTCAAGGGGCGCGTCAAGAAGCTCTACGCGCTCGGCCGGCCTGGGCGCAAAGACGATCCTGATGGTCACGGCACCCATGTTGCGGGTTCCGCCCTCGGCGACGGCGTATCGAAAAGCGACGGCCCGATCCGCGGCACGGCTCCCGGCGCAAAGCTGGTTCTGCAATCCGTGCTCGACAGCGGCGGCAACCTCGGCGGCCTTCCCGACAGCCTCGATGCGCTGTTCGGTCCGCCCTACAAGACCGACAAGGCGCGAATTCATTCCAACTCCTGGGGCAGCGTCGGAAACTTCGGCGTATATGATTCCCAGGCCAACGAGCTCGACACGTTCGTCTACGCGCATCGCGACATGCTGATCTGCTTTGCCGCGGGAAATGAAGGCAGCGACAAGGATGGCAATGGCCAGGTCGACCCCAACTCCGTGACGCCGCCTGGTACGGCCAAGAACTGCCTCACCATCGGCGCATGCGAGAACAATCGCCCCAACGAGCCCATGACCTACGGAGAGGCCTGGCCACGCGATTTTCCGGCCATTCCCATCAACCCCGATCCCGTCGCCAACGATCCCGAAGGGATGGTGGCGTTCAGCAGCCGGGGACCCACGAACGACGATCGCATCAAGCCCGACGTCGTGGCGCCAGGATCTTTCATCCTGTCAACGCGCTCCCGCGTCACGAAATCGAAGGGATGGAAGCTCTCGAAGGACCCGCTCTACATGTTCGAAGGCGGTACCAGCATGGCCACGCCGCTGGTGGCCGGATGCGTCGCGGTGGTCCGGTCGTTCCTGAGGAAGAGCCACGGGCTGAAGTCGCCGAGCGCCGCACTGCTGAAGGCACTCATCATCAACGGAGCTCGTAGCATTGCTGGCCAATACATTCCCTCGGAGGCGGGCTCTGTCGCAAACAACAGTCAGGGTTTCGGCCGAGTCGACGTCCAGGCCGTGGTCGGCCCCCTTGCTGCGAAGGAAGCCTTGCAGTTCTTCGACGAGAAGAAGAAGCTCGACGCAGGCGAACGCGAAGACCGCACGGTCACGATACCGGCGGCAAGCGGCCGCCTGAAGGTCACGCTGGTCTGGACCGATCCGCCTGGCGAAGGCCTGCAAAGCGACCTCGATCTCGTCGTGGTGGCCAACAAGCAGGAACGCCATGGCAACATGCCGGCCGGCTCGAAGGACTTCGACCGCCGGAACAATGTCGAGCAGGTCATCTTCGAGAATCTGCCGGCCGGCGAAGCGGTGATATCGGTCATCGCTCATTCCATCGCCGTCGCGCCGCAGAACTATGCCCTCGTCATCAGGGTCAGCTAGAGCGTCTTCAAGCGAAGTGGCTGCCGGCTCGCGCGAAGAAAACGCGTCAAAACAAGCGCCTTGAGCTTCCGTCCTGATTCACTCAGAACCCAAGCTCAAGGCGCGGCAATCTGTCCCGGAAGGCTCGGCCTCTTGTCGAACCTTCCGCGCATGTCTACCTCTCGCGGGTGGTTTTGCTGAGAGGTACTCCGATGCTGGATGCCGCCGTAAAGGCGCTGTCGCAATTGATCTCGCCGCCGATGCGCTCGATCCTGTGGCGATCGATCGGGCTTGCACTGGTGCTGATCATCGTGCTGGCGATCGGCTTGCAGCGGCTGCTGAGCTGGTTTGCGACCTATGGCGAGGTCTGGCTGGAAGGCCTGCTCGGGCCGAGCTGGCATTCCTCGCTCGAGGTCCTCGCCTGGATCGTCTCGATCACGGCGGGCCTCAGCGTCGTGTTCGGCGGCGTGTTCCTGATGCCTGCGATCACCTCGCTGGTGGCGAGCCTGTTCGTCGACGACGTCGCCGACATCGTCGAGCGCGAGCACTATCCCGCCGAGCGGCCGGGCGCTGCGCTGCCGTTCAGCCAGGCGATCTACGAGGGCGTCAAGACCGCGCTGCTGACGATCGTGGTCTATCTGGTGGCGTTGCCGCTGGTCCTGTTCGCCGGTGCCGGATTCCTGATCTTCTTCGTCGCCGCCGCCTGGCTGCTCGGGCGCGAATATTTCGAGCTCGCCGCGATGCGCTTCCGCTCACCGGAGGACGCCAAGGCGATGCGGCGCGACAACGCCGCGACCATCTTCACCGCCGGCCTCTTCATCGCGGCCTTCGTCTCGATCCCGATCGTCAATCTGGCGACGCCGATCTTCGGCATGGCGTTCATGGTCCACATGCACAAGCGCCTGTCGGGGCCGCGGCCCGAGCTGATCGAGCCGGCGCGGCAGATGCGGTGAGGCCTCTCAGTTCACTTGCACCCCGCATTTGCGCAGCAGCATCTTGGCGAAACCGAACGGCGCCGGCGTGAACGGGCCCGGTGGCGCCCGGGTGATCAGCGCGACGACGCCGAGTGCGACCATCGCGAGCCAGAAGCACAGCCAGAAGCCGTCGATATAGGCGAGCACATTGGCCTCGCGCTGCACCAGGCCCGCGAGCGTGCCGACCGCGCGCGCCTGCGCCATGCCGGTGCCATGGGCCGCGAAGTAATCGGCGAGCTGCTTGAGCCTACCCACCACGTCGGCATTGCCGACCACAAGGTCCTGGCCGAGATAGAAGGAATGGACCTGCTCGCGCACGCGCAGCCACGTTCCCATCAGCGCGATGCCGATCTCCGCGCCGCCGAGCCGCATGATCTGGATGTAGGCGGCAAAGGAGGTGGCGCGGCTCGGATCGGCGTTCGACAGCAGCGTGATGATGATCGGCAGCAGGAGCAGCGACTGCCCGATCGCCTGGAGCAGCACGATGCCGACAAAATCCTCGCGCGCCCAGACATGGCTGAGCTGCGTGCCCCAGAGATTGGCCGCGGCAAAGCAGGCAAAACCCAGCACCACGACGAGCCGCGTATCGAAATGCCGCAGCAGCCAGATCGAGATCGGCACCAGCACGAACATCGGCAGCGCGCCATAGGTGAGCAGCACCATCCCGCTCTGCTCCGGCCGGAGCAGAACGACATTGCCGAGGAAATTCGGCACCAGCGACGAGTTGGAAAGGCTGGTCAGCGTGTAGAGCAGGATCAAGATCAGCCCCAACCCGACATTGCGCGAGAACAGCACGTTGACATGCGCCCAGGGCTGTCGCACCAGCGACTCGTTGACGAGGAAGCCTGCGAACAGCACCACACCGCTGACGAGCAGCGCCATCACCGTCCCCGAGCCGAGCCAGTCCAGGCGATTGCCCTGGTCGAGGCCGGCATAGATCATCGAGACCGCGGCGCCGAGCAGCAGCATGCCGCCCCAATCGGCCTCGCGCAGCAGCGTGCGGTTCACCGGCTCGCTCGGCGTGCCCAGATAAACCATCAGGCCCATCAAGGGCGCGATCACGACGCTCTGCCAGTACATCCATTGCCAGCCCAGATGGTCGACATAGAAGCCGACCAGGGAGCTCGACGTATCCAGCGCAAAGCCGACCCGGATCGAATAGAGCGAGATCGCCGGCACCCACCATCGGATCGGCAGGTTTCGTAACACGATCATGAGCGTCGCAGGCACGAAGGTGCCGAGCAGCAGGCCATGGACGACGCTGAGCGCGAGCAGCGTCGGATAATCGTGCACGAAGGGAATGATCAGCGACACCGCGGCGTAGACGAGGCTCGGGATGCCGAGCACGCGGCGCAGGCCGAACACCGTCGCGAGCCACGCCACCGCCGGCGCGATCAGGATCTGCGAGCCGATGCCGGCGGTCGAAAGCCAGGCGCCCTCGTCGAACGAGAGCGAGAACGCACCGCGCAGGTCCGGCAGGCCGACCGTGGTCAGCCGGCTGTCGAAATTGGCGAGGAACGAGCCGAGCAGCACCGCCGCCACGGCAAACAAGGGCTGTGGCGCGATGCCGCCGCGCGAGAGAGGTCCGCGGCCGGCATCGTCATTTTCCGCCATTCGCGGCCTTCGTGTCGATGCTGGTGACGACCGACATGCCCGGCACCAGCCGCGCCAGCAGCGGCTGGTTGTCGTCGAACTGGATGCGCACGGGAATGCGCTGCACGACCTTGGTGAAATTGCCGGTCGCATTGTCCGGCGGCAGCAGGGCCACTTGCGCGCCGGTCGCGGGCGCAATGCGCTCGACCTTGCCGCGCAGCTTCTCGCGCGGGAAGCCATCGACGGTGATCTCGACCGGCTGGCCCGGCGCGACATGAGTGAGCTGGGTCTCCTTGTAATTCGCGATCACATAGACCTTCGGCAGCGGCACCACGTTGATGAGGTTGGTGCCGATGTTGACGTAGTCGCCGGGCTGCACCTGGCGCTCGCCGACGACGCCGTCGAACGGCGCGGTGATCCTGGTATAGCCGAGCTTCAGCTTCGCGCTCGCCAGCGTCGCCTTGGCCGCCGCGACATCGGCGGCGCGCTGCTTCTTGGTGCCCTGCAGAACTTCGAGTTGATGCTGCTGCGCGGCGATGACGGCGCGACTGGCACGTACGTCGGCCTGCGCCTTCGCATAGCCCGCGACGGCCTGTTCCAGCCGCTGCCGCGTGCCGGCTTCCGTCTGCGTCAGGGATTTCTGGCGATCCTGCTCCTGCCGGGCCTCGACTTCCAACGCTTCCGCGGACAGCTGCGCGGCCTGCGCCTGCGCGATGGTCGCATATTGCAGCTCGACCTGGTTGCTCAGATTGTCGAGCACGGCCTGCGCGGCGGCGACAGCGGCCTCGGACTGCGCGACCTGGGCCTGGTAGTCGGCGGGATCGATCTGGATCAGGAGATCGCCGGCCTTGACGCGCTGGAAGTCGGAGACCCCGACGGTCAGCACTTCGCCGGAGACGCGGCTTGCAAGCCGCGTCAGATCGGCGCGCACATAGGCGTCGTTGGTGGTCTGGACCACGGCGTTGCCGACCCATTCGTCGAAGCGCAGCGTCGCCAGTGCCACGAAGGCGAGCGCGACGATCACGGCGAACAGGGGGATCGCGAGCCGGCCCCAGAGCGAGCTCGCCGGCCGCTGTGTCGGCTTCGGCGGCGGAGCCGGTGCCGCGGCCGGCGGTGGCGGTGGCGATGGCGATGGCAATGGCGATGGCGATGGCGATGGCGATGGCGATGAGATTTGTTCTTGCTGACTCACGACATGTCCCCAAAACCGGCTTGCTTCACATCGCCCCCCGAAACGACGGCGCCACCTCAGACCGTCTTCTCCGGCCACCGGCAGAGATCGTTGATCAGGCAAACCTCGCAGCGCGGCTTGCGGGCGAGGCAAGTATAGCGGCCATGCAGGATCAGCCAATGATGGGCGTGCAACATGAACTCGGCCGGGATCACCTTTTCGAGACCGAGCTCAACTTCGAGTGGCGTCTTGCCGGGCGCGAGCCCGGTGCGGTTGCCGACCCGGAAGACATGCGTGTCGACCGCCATGGTGTGCTCGCCGAAGGCCATGTTGAGCACCACGTTGGCGGTCTTGCGCCCGGCGCCTGGCAGAGATTCGATCCCGGCGCGCGTGCGCGGCACCTCGCCGCCGAATTCGCTGAGCACCTTTGCCGACAGCGCAATCACGTTCCTGGCCTTGGTGCGATAGAGGCCGATGGTCTTGATGTATTCGCGCAAGCGTTCTTCGCCGAGGTCGAGCATCTTCTGCGGCGTGTCGGCGATCTCGAACAATGCGCGTGTCGCCTTGTTGACCCCGGCATCGGTGGCCTGCGCCGACAGCACCACCGCGACCAGCAGCGTGAACGGATTGACGTGCTCGAGCTCGCCTTTCGGCTCCGGATTGGCCTTGCGGAAACGGCTGAAGACCTCGTGGATCTCGGCCGGCGTCCAAGGTTTGGTAGAATTGGGTCTTGTGGCCTTGAGCGATTTCCTGGCGGGAGCCTTCGGCTTCGCAACTATCGCCTTTGCCTTTTTCTTCGGCACGGACGCTTTGCGCGGGGCCGGCTTGCGGGTGATTTTCGCCATGATCCGGATATACTGAGGGACGATGAGCACAGGCAACGAAATTGAGCGCGGGCGATCTGAAAGCGAGACGGAGCCTCAGATCTTCTCCGCGCTCCTGACGCCGCACCGCTCGCTGAACCGCACCGGCTTCCTCGCCGTGATGCTGTTCCTGAGCGTGGTGAGCTTTGCCACCGGCCTCGCCTTCCTGATGATGGGTGCGTGGCCGGTGTTCGGCTTCTTCGGCCTCGACGTGCTGGTGATCTGGTGGGCCTTCAAGGCTAATTTCCGCACCGCGCGGGCGCGCGAGGAGATTTCGGTCACGACGTCTGAGCTGCGGGTGCGGCGCGTCAGTCATCGCGGCCAGGTCGCCGAATGGACGTTCAATCCGCTCTGGGTCCGCCTCGACATGGAGGTCGACGAGGATTTTGGCATCGAGCATCTCTATCTGATCTCGCGCGGCCACCAGATCCAGATCGCCCGCTTCCTCGGCCCGGACGAAAAAGCAAGTTTTTACAAAGGCTTGGTTGAGGCCCTGAACGCCGCCAAGCGCGGCCCGACCTACAACCCGGTCTCCTGAGTCCGGATCGGAAATCGGGTGGTTTCGGCCCGGCGCCACGCCTACATTTCCAGTCATGATGACACTCGCCATAAATGACCAGCGCCTGGCCAAGCCGGGCTCCCAGAACGCCGCGTTGCGCGATTACGACTCCGTGCGCCGGGCGATCGCATTCATCTCGGAGAACTGGCGCACCCAGCCGGCCATCGAAGCGATGGCGGATGCGGCGGGCGTCACGCCGGATGAGCTGCACCATCTGTTCCGCCGCTGGGCCTCGATCACGCCGAAGGCGTTCATGCAGGCGCTGACGCTCGATCACGCCAAGGGACTGTTGCGGGACTCCGCGAGCATTCTCGATGCCGCGCTCGACTCAGGTCTTTCAGGACCGGGCCGGCTGCACGATCTCTTCGTCACCCATGAAGCGATGTCGCCCGGCGAATGGAAGAACGGCGGCGCGGGCCTGACGCTGCGCTACGGCTTCCATCCCTCGCCCTTTGGCACGGCGATCGTGATCGCCACCGACCGCGGCCTGTCAGGCCTTGCGTTCGCCGATCCCGGTGATGAGAAGGTCGCGCTCGCCGACATGACGCGGCGATGGCGCAACGCAACTTACGTCGAGGATCACGAAGGCACCGCACCGCTCGCACAGCGCATCTTCGACACCAAGCTGTGGCGGCCGGACCAGCCGCTGCGCGTGGTGATGATCGGCACCGATTTCGAGGTACGGGTGTGGGAGACGCTGCTGAAGATCCCGATGGGTCGCGCGGTGTCCTATTCCGACATCGCCTGCAACATCAACAGCCCGAAGGCCTCACGCGCCGTCGGCGCTGCGGTCGGCAAGAACCCGGTCTCGTTCGTCGTGCCCTGCCATCGCGCGCTCGGCAAGAGCGGCACGCTCACCGGCTATCACTGGGGCATCACCCGCAAGCAGGCGATGCTGGGCTGGGAGGCCGGGCAGCTGGGGATGCAGTGAGCTCTACGCGAGATGTGCAGAAGCTGAGCTACAGCAGCATTCAAGAAATGCCGTAATCTGCCAAGCGCTTCTTTGCGGCTTCCACCGTCTCTGAAGAAAATTCGCTTGAGTACTTGATAACTAGTGCCTCTGCGGACAGCTCCTTGGCCATTCCAAACTCGACCAACTTCAAGAAGCCCGTCGAGGGTGTGGGCTTCATTGCCAAGTCGGCCAACGTTTGCCTTACGCCAACTCTGCCTAGTTTCTGACGAGTCCTGCTCAGACGCTTTGTCGTGCCGCTTTCTTCCGACAAGGCTTCTTCCAAGGCTCGCATCACGACCGCAAACTCAGATTCCAGTGGATCGTCAATATTGCGCCCTTCAATTCGGCAAAGCTGGCGAAACGCTGCATGATAAACATCATCGCGCTTTAGGCGCTTAGCGTTCGCCATCCAATTGCGCAGCTTTTTTTTATCCCATTCGTTTGACAGGTCAGGAAGCTGCGCATTCATGGACTACCCCGCCAGATCCAGCTTTGAGGCCACCGTCGAATCCGCGTTGAGCCGGTAGATGATCGGCACACCGGTCGCGAGCTCGCGCTTCAAAATGCCTTCGGGCGAGAGCTTCTCCAGCACCATGATCAGCGCGCGCAGCGAATTGCCGTGGGCGGCGACCAGCGTGCGCTTGCCGTTGAGCACGCCGGGCAGGATCTCCTGCACGTAATAGGGCAACGCGCGCGCCAGCGTATCCTTCAGGCTTTCGCCGCCGGGCGGCGGCACGTCGTAGGAGCGGCGCCAGATCAGCACCTGGTCCTCGCCCCATTTCTTGCGGGCGTCGTCCTTGTTGAGGCCGGAGAGATCGCCATAGTCGCGCTCGTTCAGCGCGAGGTCTTTGGAGGTCGGCAGGCCCTTCTGGTCGAGCTCGCCGAGAATGAGATCGAGCGTGTGCTGCGCGCGCGTCAAGACCGAGGTGTAGGCGACGTCGAACACGAGGCCCTGTGCCTTCAGCTTGCGGCCGGCTTCCGTGGCTTCCTTCACGCCGAGCTCGGTGAGATCAGGATCCTTCCAGCCCGTGAACAGGTTCTTCAGATTCCACTCGCTCTGACCGTGGCGCACGAGCACGAGGAGACGTTCGCTCATTGACTGCTTTCCATTCAGGTTATTGTTGAGGAATGATCTTGGCGGAAAGCCGCTTCACATCTTGCGCTAACGCGGCCCTTCGGGTCCGGTTCATGCTCCGGCTCGCTCAGATGTCTGCGAGACCGAGCACGTCGGCCATGGAGTAGTGCCCCGGCTTCTTGCCATGCGCCCACAGCGCCGCCTTGAGCGCGCCGTGTGCGAACAGCATGCGGTCTTCGGCGAGATGCGACAGCGTCAGGCGTTCGAACGGACCGAGGAAGATCACGCTGTGCTCGCCGGCGACGGTGCCGCCGCGCAAGGAGGCAAAGCCGATGTCGCCCGGCTTGCGCGCGCCGGTGATGCCGTCGCGGCCGCGATCCGAATGCTCATCGAGCGAGATGCCGCGGCCGGCGGCAGCGGCCTGGCCCAGCATCAGCGCAGTGCCCGAGGGCGCATCGATCTTCATGCGGTGGTGGGTTTCCACGACCTCGATGTCGAAGCTCTCGTCGAGTGCCTTGGCGACGCGCTTGACCACCGCGGCGAGCAGATTGACGCCCAGGCTCATATTGCCCGACTGCACCACGACCGCACGGTTGGTGACGCTCTTGATCACGGCGTTGTCGGAGGCCGACAGTCCGGTGGTGCCGATGACGTGCACGATGCCGCGCTCGGCCGCGATCGCGACGTTGGCGATGGTCGCGGCCGGCACGGTGAAATCCAGGATGCCGTCGGCATCTTTCGACATCGCCCAGAGGTCGGCCGAGAGTTTGACGCCGTTGGCCGGCAGGCCCGCGAGTACGCCGGCATCCTTGCCGAGCAGCTCCGAGCCGGGCGCCTCCAGGGCTCCCGCCAGCACCGCGCCTTCGGTGTCGGCAATCGCTCGTGCCAGCGCCCGGCCCATCCGGCCGCCTGCCCCAGCAACAATCAAACGCATATCGGACATGGTTCACCCTCTCCACGCCCTATAGCGGGAGCGGGCCGTTCCGGCAACCGATCAGGCCTTCAAAAGGCCCGTGGCGCGGGTCTCCCCAAGCACAGATGCAACGCTAGAGCATGAGCTCCAGGTCTTTCCTGAGCACGATCTGACCATCGCGCTCGACAACATAAGTGGCCTTGTAGGAGCCGCGTTCCCAACCCCCGGGAGGTCGCTTCTTCCCCGCAAAGAGCATGAATTGCGCCTTGTTGGCCTGAAGTGGTGCAGACCGATTTTCCGCGATGACGTTCTCGAGGGGATCCTTGATGACCAGCCATTGCGCATCGCCCGCCTTCAGCCCGATGGCCCGCACGAACGCGACGATCGCCATCGAACCGGCGGACGGCTTTTGGCTCTCGGCACTGCCGTCCTCGATGAGTTCCATCGTGACCGGCCCCGTCGTAAAGCCCGCATTGAGGATGGCTCGTTCCTGGTACTCGAGTTTCGGGCGGAGGGCAGCAAGCCAGAGCGATTGACCGCCCTCGCAAGACTCGGGGCGAACACCATACGCAAAGGGATCGACCACCGCGCCATTGTGCCTCACGGTGAAATGCAGGTGAGGATACTCCGTGAGGCCGGAGAGCCCGACACGGCCGATCGGCTGTCCGAGGTCGACCTTGTCTCCAGGCTTGACCAACACACTGCCGGCGGCGAGGTGGCAGTACTGGGTTTCCCACTGCTCCGGATGTTCGATGACGATGCCATTGCCACATTCGGCCTCGCGCACCGCTTCGCGTCCCGATTTTGTGAAAGCGCCGTCCGGCGCGTCATTGCGTGTACGAAGAACGCGACCGCCTGCCGCCGCGCGCACGTCCACGCCGGCCTTTTGCGCTGCCAGTGAGGGCAAACGAAAATCGGTGCCGTTGTGGTCGTCATAAGTCAGCGTGCCGCACTTGTAATCTCGCGCCGACCGCGACGGATCGAGATCCGTGTAATTCTGGATGTAGCAGGTGCGGCCAGGCTCGCAGGCAATCGGCAGCGCCAATTGAATGCTCTGGGCATGTGCAGGGAAGCCGGCCCCGGCCAATGCCAAGGCAGCGAACGCCCGGTAGAGAAAACCTGCGCAGCTCATGCGCCTCGACATCGCGGAGAACCCCGTACTCAGTCAGGCGAATGCTTGCCAGCCGTCCGCAATCTCATCGGACCCTCTTCGTCCAATCGACCCTCGGAGGCCGGCCGGCTCACCCAGTTCTCGCGCCTGCCGGCGCCAAAAGGCGACTGGGTGAGATGATACAGAAGAAAGAACTCCGACTGCCGATTGATCCCCAGTTTGAGCATGATCCTCTTGGTGTAGGTTCGCACCGTTGCCTCGGTCAGCCCAAGCTCGGCTCCAATATCGCGAGGGCACTGGAATTGAAGAATCCGGGCGACGATTCTTTCCTCAGCCCAATTCAAGCCGAAGGCAGATGCGATGCAGTGCGCGCCCTGCACGTCATCGAATTGCGGCACGACGATGAGGGCCTGTCCCAGCTTGTCATGCGTTGGAACAGCGCCGATCTTGGCGAAGGCGAATTGCTGACGATCCGTCGAAAGCGGTACCGTAGTGTTGAACCATCCATGAGTCCCGCTCTCGATGAGCACTTTCCCGATTGCCCCCCGCAAGCTCTCGGTCACGGAAGCGCATGAGCCAGCAAGCCTGCCTCCTTCCATCCTGAGCAGCTCGCGCTTGGCAAGCAGCACGCGTCCACCACGATTGACTGCGTAAATGTGCAGGCCCTGGTCCACGACGATGGCGGGAAAGGTCAGCTCTTCGAGCCAGAGTTGCGCATCGACCTGCCCCGGCGCTTGCCGGGCAAGTGAATGAGCAGCCTTCCATAACGGGCGCACGGTATGCGCCAAGCCCGGAATCTCCGATGCCGCAAGCGCGGCCGGTCGCCATCCAGCCACGAACACGACCGTGGTTCGCTCATCGGAAGCAAACCTGCCAATGACTGAATGACTCTTTACCGGGGGTTCCGCGCCGATCAACTTGCGGACGAAGGAGGTCCGGGAATTGATCGGCTCGAGCGAGGCGACGTCCTCGGCTGTACCCTTGCGCGCAAATCGCTCAACCATCGCCGCGCATGACGGATCGGCAGGAGCATCTCCGATCCTGGCTTCTTCCAGCCCGGAGGCGGATAGCATGGCTACGTAGCAGCTCCGGCAGCCGAGCAATTCCGCCATGGCCTTCGCGAAATATTCCATTGCGGCCTGTTGCGGGCGTGGCTCCGGACAAGACCCAGACGGACCGCATCCGTCATTGCCTTGCTTCGAGGCGCGCTCGACGCAATCGGAACGAAAATCATCCTGTGCGGAAGGTAGTGCCTTACTGCACTCATGCACGGTCGCCTCCCTCATAGGCCGGCCCACCCCTTACCAGCGCTTAATTCTCCCTGAACGCACGGTTGATCCGTAACGTCATCGGCTGCAAAAGATATTCCGCAAAGGTTCGTTCCCCCGTCTCGACAAATATCTCGACAGGCATTCCAGGCATCAATGTGGAGATGTAGGAGGCCGTCGGCGCGTTGGGGTCGAGCTCAACCTCGGCCAAATAGGAGCTGTCGCCGGAATGGGTGTCGGTCAGTGCGTCTGCCGCAACGCCGACCACCCTTCCCTCGAGCATCGGCCGGCGGCGAATGTTCAGCGCGTGAACCCGCACACGCGCCATCTGTCCGACATAAACCTCTTCCCGATCGGCAGGCTTCAATGTCGCCTCGATGACAAGCCGATCTTGCATCGGAACGATTTCCAAAAGGGTTTCCCGAGGTCCAAGCACGGCATTGAGGTCCCTGCTGTTGAGGCCAACGATCCTTCCACTTTCCGGGGCACGCAATTCAGACCGGACAAGCTGGGCACGCAACGCGGCAATTCGATGTCTGAGGTCGCCGATCTCCTCGCTCGTCGCATGCCGCTGCTTGGCGATATCCTGATTTTGGTTGAACCCCAGTTGCCGGCGTCTGTCCTGCAACTCCGCGATCTTGCCCTGCATCTCCGAGATTGACGCGGCATTGCGATCGACCTGTCCGGTGGCCTCGGCTTCGGCGCGTTGCAAGGCCAGCAAACGTGGTTTCCGGGCGAGGCCCTTTGCGAGGAGATAACTCGTGTCGGCGATTTCTTCCCGCAACAGCTTGAGTTGCTGTTCAAGCCCTTGGGTGTTGCTCTGCAGGCCGCGGATGGTGTCCGCGTTTTGCAGCATCTGCTGATCGATCACCTTGCGCTCGTTCTCAATCGCGGCCAGTCGCGCAGCAAATTCGGCCTCCTGGGTTTGAATGGCGATACGTGCGGAGAGACGCGCCGCACTTTCCCGCAATTCGTCCGGAAACCGGATTGACTTCGCACCGTCCTGCTCCGCCGACAGCCGGGCCTCCATCGCCAGATCAGCAAAGAACTTGGTTTCGAGGGAACCAAGGCTCCCTTCGATCTGCGCGGTGTCGAGCCGTGCAATGAGTTGACCGGCTTCGACGTGATCGTTCTCCCGGACATAGATCGATTTGATGATTCCGCCTTCCAGATGTTGCACAGCCTTGCGCTTCGAATGGACCTTGATGAATCCCGGGGCCACGACAGCGCCGCGGAGCGGAACCGTGGTTGCCCACAAGCCGAAGCCGCAAAATTGCAGGACGAGCAATACACAGCCCCATGCGATGATCCGTCGCATGTCGGATCGCGGTTGCTCCGTCGGCCAGGTCTTCGACGGACCGGCAACAGGCGCGGACATCGCGGGGGCATGACCGGTCTGCGTCATGGAATGACCCTCCTGCCTGGCAACCTCTGAGGTTCGACATTGCGCGGGAGCCCTGGCGAACCCGGTACCGGTGCCGGCCGCTGGGCGCGAAGAACATCATATGGCGGTCCGAAGGCGACCTGGTTGCCGTCCCTCAGCAGCAACACGGCATCGGCGATGGTCAACAGCCGCGGCCGGTGAGTGACGATCACCGACGCCGCGCCGCGCGCTTTGGCCGATTGAATGGCGGAGCACAACGCTTCTTCGCCGTCCGGGTCGAGATTGGCATTGGGCTCATCCAGCAGGATCAATTTGCGATCGCCGAAGAAGGCGCGTGCAAGACCAATGCGTTGACGCTGGCCGCCGGATAGCCTGCAGCCGTCGCGGCCGATCTCGGTCTGGTAGCCGGCCGGAAGGGACAGGATCATCTCATGCGCCTGCGCGAGCATGGCCGCGGCGACGATGGCCTCGTCCCGTGCGTATTCATCAAACCCGGCAATGGCTTCGGCCACCGTTCCTTCCAGGAGCTGCACGTCCTGGGGGAGGTAGCCGACGAATTGCCCAAGCTGGTCGGGATCCCAGGTATGGAGTGCTGCGTGGTCCAACCGGATCGTACCGCTGGTCGGCCGATCGAGGCCTGCCATCAAGCGCAGCAATGTGGATTTTCCGGCGCCGGTCGGCCCGATCACGACGACAAGCTCGGACGGCCGGCATTGAAAGGATATGCCCGCGAGAATGGGACGCTGCGTCCCGCCAATCCGGAATGTCACCCGTTCGACCTTGAGCATGCCGGCTGGCGGCGGAAGCAACGTCTTCCGCGGACGCGCAAGCACCGGCATCGCGGCGTTGCAGACCTGCGTCCACGCGTCCTGCGCAGATGCCAACGCGCGCCAGGCCGAGACCAATCCTTCCATGGGCTGCAATGTGCGCGCTATCAGGATCGAGCTCGCGATCAGACTGCCGGACAGCACCTCGTTCTGGAGCACGAGCCAGGCACCGGCGCCGATCGCGGCAATCTGCAGGATGGTCCTGACCATTCGCGCGGCGGCGCTAATCGTGTAGATGCGTTCGCTGGCCCGCACCACCGGAGACAGGGCTTCGTCATTGAGGCTCATGAACGCGCGGATGGCGCCCCGGGTCCAGCCCATCGCCCGCACCACGCTGGAGTGCCGGACGATTCCATCGAGCAACGCCTGCGTCTTCAACGCGGCCTGCGAAGCCTGCGCAATTTCCCCGCGCGCGATCCAGTGGCTTGCAACACCCATCGCCAGCAGGACCCCCACCCCGATCAGGGCTATGACGCCATACCAGGGGTGCAGGAAGAACAGGATGAGAATAAACACCGGGAGGAACGGAGCATCGATCAGCGATGTGACCGTTCCGCTCGACAGGAAAGTTCTCAACTCGCGAAGCTTGACGAGATCGTGCTGCCGGCCGTCGCCGGGCGCCGCACCGGTGATGCTGCCTTCAAGGATGATCGGAGCGAGGCAGTGCTCGAACCCGACCGCGAACCGGCTCAACAGGCGGTTACGAAACGTGTCGAAGGCGGCGCTGAAGGCGAGAGCGCCGACGGCGATGACGGTGAGGCCGACAAGCGTCTCGACGCTTCCGCTGCTGAGCACGCGGTCGAACACTTCGATGGAATAGAAAGGTACGACCAGCAGCAGCAGGTTTACGGACACGCTGAAACAGACGATCCACACCAAGGCGAATCGTCCCGGAATCAAGGCCACCAGCAATCTCTGACCAGATGCTGGGATCACACCACGGTTACGCGAATACATAACTTGCCGGCACTGTCACTGACTGAAATGAGGGCGGGGCGGCCTGACAGCCGCCCCGCTACTAGTCGGCGCTAGACAACGTCAACGGCCGTATAACCGGCGGCAGTGTTGATTTCGGCGATCGACTCGAACGGTGTCGCGCCGCCCGTGATGCCATCGAGCTGGATGGCGCCGAAGCCGAAATCCAGCACGGTGTTGGTGCCGTCGTCGTCCACTATCACTGTCGCCGGGTCAAAGCCTGGCGGAGCGTCGACAACAACGGCATCGCCATCGGCAAAGCTGAGATCGGTGACTTCATCGTTGCCGAAGTTCGTAGCTGTGTTGTCGCCGAAATTGTGCGTATCGGTACCAGCACCGCCCGTCAGCACATCATCGCCGAGTCCACCGTTGAGGACGTCGGCGCCATTGCCGCCGGACAACTCGTCATCGCCGTTACCGCCGTTCAGGGTGTCATTGCCGGCGCCGCCCGACAGGATGTCAGCCCCAGCCCCGCCGTTCAGGACATCGGTGCCGTCGCCGCCATCGAGCGTGTCATCTCCGGCGTCGCCGTCGAGCGTGTCGTTGCCGGTTCCGCCGCTCATTTCGTCATCACCGGCGCCGCCGCTCATGGCATCGTTGCCCGCGCCGCCGGCCATCTCGTCGTCTCCGGCATCGCCGAACATCGTATCGTTACCGGCGCCGCCGTCCATGATGTCGTCGCCCGCGTCGCCGTGCATGGTGTCGTTGCCATCGCCACCGTTGAGCGTATCGGCGCCCAAACCGCCGTTCAGGATGTCGTCACCGGTACCGCCGTTCAGCAGGTCATTGCCAAGTCCGCCGTTCAGCGTGTCGTTGCCGGCATCGCCATTCAGAGTGTCATCTCCGAATCCACCGTTGAGTAGGTCGTTACCGTCGCCGCCATTCAAGACGTCATTGCCGGCGTCGCCGCTCAACGTATCGTCGCCGGCGTCGCCCCACAGGGTGTCGGCACCCGCGCCGCCATGAATGTCATCATTGCCGTCGCCGCCGTGGATGCCGTCGTCGCCGGCGTCACCAAAGAGCTGATCAGCGCCGGTTCCGCCATCGATGGTGTCGTTGCCTTGGTCGCCGTGGATGATGTCGGCGCCGGCATTTCCGTTCAGCGTGTCGTCGCCCGCGCCGCCGTTGATCGTGTCGTCGCCGGCGCCACCGGTGATCGTATCGATACCGGCATTTCCATCAAGGATGTCGTTGCCGGCACCACCATCGATGGAATCATTGCCCGCGCCGCCGCTTACGTCATCATTGCCGTCCAGGCCAGTAATGGTGTCGTTGCCTTGAAGGCCAAAGATCTGATCGTCTACATTCGTGCCAGGCAACACATCGTCGCCTGCTGTTCCGATGATCAGTGCCATGATCTTCACTCCCTTTGCATGGAAATGCGCGATGCGGGTCGCCTTGCGGCCCGTCACGGACGTCGCAGATTTCGGGTTGGCTTGATGCCCATCACCGATCGATGTGGGCTCCGATCAAGCAACCTTGGATGAAAGGAGAGCGATCCAGCAATCCCCATTTGGGGACAAAAGAATACGGCAAGCTGGTGGACCCAATGACGGCCACGGTCTTCGTCTCAGGCGCGAACGGCACTCACGCGTTCAAGCGAGTGAGTCCGTCAAGGCGATGCAAGGTGATGTCGGCGTGAGTGCGAGCGGAGATGTCTGCGACGCTCTCTCGATCGCGTACGATGATCGTACGCGCGTGCTGTCCGCGAGAGCCGGATGATGCTCGCGTCAATCCAGGATCGGCTCTCGCGGCAATTCGTCTTCAGGGCTGCGGGCCGTCATAGCCCTCGATGATGATGAGGTCGGCGATGGAGTGCGGCTGGCGCACCTTGATGTTGGCTTGGTATTCCGGCGAGTTGTAGCAGGCGATCGCGGTCTCGTAGTCGGGAAATTCAATCACGACGTTGCGCGAGCGGCTGGCGCCTTCGACGGTGGTGAACTTGCCGGCGCGAACGACGAAGCGGCCACCCCATTTCTTGAAGATCGGACCGTTGGCGACGGCATAGGGCTTGTAGCCCTCGTCGCTGCTCACATCCACGCGCCCGATCCAGTAGCCCTTTGCCATTGTTCTTCTCCCTGCTTGTTGATCTCTATCTAAGCATCATCCGACCGGAAAACCGCTGCGCGGTTTTTCCGAATCATGCGCCGAGCGCCTGCGCGATCTCGGCCTGGATGGCTTCAGCGATCGCCTTGGGGTCGGCGGCTTCCACCACCGGCCGTCCGACGACGAGATAATCGGCGCCCGCGGCAATTGCGCGACCCGGCGTCATGATGCGTTTCTGGTCGCCAGTCGCAGAACCCGCCGGCCGGATGCCGGGGGTGACGAGATGCATCTGGTGGCCGACGATCTTGCGCAAGGCGACGACCTCCTCGGGCGAGGACACCAGCCCGTCGACGCCGAGCACCTGCGCCTGCTGTGCGCGCGCTTCGACCAGCTCGGAGACGCTGAGCCGATAGCCGGCCGCGTGCAGATCGTCGTCGTTGTAGGACGTCAGCACCGTGACGGCGAGAATCTTCAGGCTCGCGCTACCGCGGCCTTCGACCGCGCCCTTCATGGTCTGCGGATAGGCGTGCACGGTGACGAAGGTTGCACCCAGCCTGGCCACGCTCTCCACACCACGCGTGACGGTGTTGCCGATGTCGTGCATCTTGAGATCGGCGAACACCTTCTTGCCCTTGTCGGCGAGCTTGCCGATCAGCGGCAGGCCGCCGGCATAAGCGAGCTGATAACCGATCTTGTAGAAGGTGACGCTGTCGCCGAGCCTTGCGATCATCGCCTCCGCGGCGTCAACGCTGGGCAGGTCGAGCGCTACGATCAGGCGGTCCTTCGGGGCGATCTCGGCTGGCGTCATGTCACCTCACATCATGCGTTGGGAAATGTCGATCAATTGCCGCACCAGCTCCTTCAACGCGGCGATGTCGCCCTCGTTCTTCAGCCTGTCCATATCGTCATAGGCCTGGTCGGCAAAGGCGAGCGTGAGCTGGCTGGCAATCACATTGGCGTGGCAGGAGGTCAGGATCAGCCGCAGCGCCTGGAGCGCACGGGCCGCACCGAGCCGGCTCTGCGAGGCGCCGGCGAGCGCGAAGGCGCGGTTGCGAAACACGTCGCCGCGCGTCTCGTGCAGCTCATGTACGCGGCTGATCCAGTCGATCGCGTTCTTGAGCAGCGGCGGCACCGAGGCGTTATATTCGGGCGAAACGATCAGCACGCCATGATGCGCGCCGATCATGCGCTTGAGATTGATCGCGTGCTTGGGCGCGCCCGACTTGGCCTGGAGATCGCCGTCATAGATCGGCAGCGGAAAATCGGCGAGCGAGATGCGGGTGACGTCGACGCCGGCCTGGGCGAATTCATAGGCGGCGACCGCCGCCAGCTTCGCATTGTGCGAGCCGGTGCGCAGCGAGCCGGGAATGACCAGGATTTTGGGTGCGGACATCCACTTCCATGCGTTCGGCGAAACGAGTCCGCCGCGCAAAAGGGAATGCCGACGGAATTAGTCCTTGCGATACACCCAGACGCGGGCCGGCGGAAGGTTCATCCAGATCCGTTCCGAGGCCTCTGTGGACACGCCGGGCAGCGATTTCGGGATCGGCGGCACCACCGCATAGGTGAACTGCACGAAGGGCGCGCCCGGGGTCAGCGCCGCGAAGGCGTCGCGGACCAGCCGGAGCCGCGTCAGCATCGGTTTTGTCACGAGCGGAAGGCCGGAGACGACGGCGGAGGCCGGCGCGCTGAGCACGTTCCAGAGCGTGTCGCGCAGGCGATAAGCATCGCCCTGCACCACCTTGGCTTGCGGATAGCGGTCGCGCAGCAAGGCGCAGAAGCCGGGATTGTATTCGACGAGGACGAGGCGCTTCTGGTCGACGCCCCGCTCGACCAGGGCCGAGGTGATGGCGCCGGTGCCGGGCCCGAGCTCGACCACGGGTGCGTCTGAATTGACGTCGACGTAATGCGCCATGGTCCGGGCGAGCAGCTTGCCCGAAGGCATCACTGCACCCATGTGCAGCGGCTTTTCGATCCACGACCTTAGAAAGCGCACCTCGTCGTCGAGACGGGGCTTCTTCAACGCACGCGCGGACGATGGCAATGGCATGTCGGGACCGGACGGGACCGCGGGACCGCGGCGTGTCAGAAAATGGTCATAAACAGGTATAGGCCGAAGGCGATACGGTCAAGACGAGTCAGGTTGCCCGATTACTGAATAGATCCTTGACCTTGGCGAAGAAGCCGACCGATTCCGGCTGGGTATTGCCGGAGGAGAGCTTTTCGAATTCCGCCAGCAATTCCTGCTGCTTCTTGGTGAGATTCTGCGGGGTCTCGACGGCAACCTGGACGTACATGTCGCCCATCTGGCGCGAGCGCAGCACCGGCATGCCTTTTGATGCAATGCGGAATCGGCGGCCCGACTGGGTTCCGGCCGGCACCTTCACCTTGGTTTTGCCGCTGTCGATGGTCGGCACCTCGAATTCGCCGCCGAGGGCGGCCGTCACCATCGAGATCGGCACCCGGCAGTGCAAATCGGCGCCGTCGCGCTGGAAGAGCTGGTGCTGGGCCAGCGACAGGAAGATGTAGAGGTCGCCGGGCGGGCCGCCGCGAACCCCGGCCTCGCCCTCGCCGGCGAGCCTGATCCGGGTGCCGTCCTCGACCCCCGGGGGAATGTTGACCGACAGCGTCCGCTCGCGGGTGACCCGGCCCTGGCCGGAGCAGGACGGGCAGGCATCCTCGATCATCTGGCCGCGGCCCTGGCAGCTCGGACAGGTGCGCTCCAGCGTGAAGAAGCCCTGCGACTGCCGCACACGGCCGGCGCCGCCGCAGCTCGAGCAGGTCTTCGGCTTGGTGCCGGCCTTGGCGCCGATGCCCGAGCAGGCCTCGCAGGTGACCGAGACTGGAATCTCGATCTGCGCGGTTTTGCCGCCAAAGGCTTCCTCGAGCGTGATTTCCATGTTGTAGCGCAGATCGGCGCCACGCTCGCGGCCGCCGCGACCGCGCTGCCCGGCCATGCCGAACAGGTCTTCGAAGATGTCGGAGAAGGAGGAGGCGAAGCCCGCGCCGAAACCGGCACCGCCGCCGCCCTGCTCGAAGGCCGCGTGGCCGAAGCGGTCATAGGCCGCGCGCTTGTCCTTGTCCTTGAGGACCTCGTAGGCCTCGTTGATTTCCTTGAACTTGACTTCGCTGGTGTCGTCCCCGGGATTGCGGTCCGGGTGGAATTTCATCGCAAGCTTGCGGAAGGACGATTTCAGGACGGAATCGTCGGCAGTGCGTTCGACTTCGAGCGTTTCGTAATAGCAGCGCTTGGTGGACGTGGACATGTTGAACTCGGTCTATCCAATCGCGATTCAAGTCGGAGCGGAACAACGTCGCCAGGAGACGATATAGGCAGCCCTTTGCTTCGCGGCAGAGGGCGGCACGGCGACGTTCATCATAACGGCTGGGAATTGATCGATCGTAACGGGGACACGCCCCGCCGAGCCCGACACGACGGCCTCCCCCGTGAGGGGGGAGGCCGGTAGCGCGTGTGGGGTCCAAGCCGTCCGCATCATCACCCTCTTGGGGATCAGGCGGACTTCTTGTTGTTCTTGTCGTCGTCGACTTCGGTGAATTCCGCGTCGACGACGTCGTCCTTGGCCGCATCCTTCTTGGCGTCGGCCTCGGCCTGCTGCTTGTACATGGCCTCGCCGAGCTTCATCGAAGCCTGGGCCAGCGTCTGGGTCTTGGCCTTGATCGCCTCGGCATCGTCGCCCTTCAGCGCTTCCTTGAGGTCGCTGACGGCATCCTCGATGGCGCGGCGCTCGGGCTCTGCGACCTTCGAACCGTGCTCGGCCAGAGCCTTCTCGGTGGAGTGCACCAAGCCATCCGCCTCGTTCTTGGCGGTGACGGCCTCGCGGCGCTTCTTGTCCGCCTCGGCGTTGGCCTCGGCGTCCTTGACCATCTTCTCGATGTCGGCTTCCGACAGGCCGCCGGAGGCCTGGATGCGGATCTGCTGCTCCTTGGCCGTGGCCTTGTCCTTGGCCGAGACGTTGACGATGCCGTTGGCGTCGATGTCGAAGGTCACCTCGATCTGCGGCATGCCGCGCGGAGCCGGCGGAATGCCCATCAGATCGAACTGGCCGAGCATCTTGTTGTCGGCCGCCATTTCACGCTCGCCCTGGAAGACGCGGATGGTGACCGCGTTCTGGTTGTCCTCGGCGGTCGAGAACACCTGGCTCTTCTTGGTCGGGATCGTGGTGTTGCGGTCGATGATGCGGGTGAACACGCCGCCCAGCGTCTCGATGCCCAGCGACAGCGGGGTCACGTCGAGCAGCAGCACGTCCTTGACGTCGCCCTGGAGCACGCCGGCCTGGATCGCGGCACCGATCGCCACGACTTCGTCCGGGTTGACGCCCTTGTGCGGCTCCTTGCCGAACAGCTGCTTCACGACTTCCTGGACCTTCGGCATGCGCGACATGCCGCCGACCAGAACGACTTCGCCGATCTCACCGGCGGTGACGCCGGCGTCCTTCAGCGCCTTGCGGCAGGGCTCGACCGTCTTCTGGACGAGGTCGTCGACCAGCGCCTCGAACTTGGCGCGGGTGAGCTTCATCGTCAGATGCTTGGGGCCGGTCTGGTCCGCGGTGATGAAGGGCAGGTTGATCTCGGTCTGCGTCGTCGACGACAGCTCGATCTTGGCCTTTTCAGCGGCTTCCTTCAGGCGCTGCAACGCGAGCTTGTCGTTGCGCAGGTTGATGCCCTGCTCCTTCTGGAACTCGTCGGCCAGATAACCCACGAGGCGCATGTCGAAGTCTTCGCCGCCGAGGAAGGTGTCGCCGTTGGTCGACTTCACCTCGAACACGCCGTCGCCGATTTCGAGAATGGAGATATCGAACGTGCCGCCGCCAAGATCGTACACGGCGATCGTGCCGGTCTTGGTCTTGTCCAGACCATAGGCGAGCGCGGCCGCGGTCGGCTCGTTGATGATGCGCAGCACTTCAAGGCCCGCGATCTTGCCGGCGTCCTTGGTCGCCTGGCGCTGGGCGTCGTTGAAGTAAGCGGGAACGGTGATGACGGCCTGGTCGACCTTCTGGCCGAGATGGGCTTCCGCGGTCTCCTTCATCTTCTGCAGGATGAACGCAGACACCTGCGACGGCGAGTAGGTCTGGCCGTCGGCCTCGACCCAGGCGTCGCCGTTGGAAGCCTTCACGATCTTGTACGGAACGAGCTTCTTGTCCTTCTCGACCATCGGGTCGTCGTAGCGGCGGCCGATGAGGCGCTTCACTGCGAAGAACGTACGCTCGGGATTGGTAACTGCCTGGCGCTTGGCAGGCTGGCCGACGAGGCGCTCACCGTCGTCCGTCACGGCGACGATCGAAGGCGTCGTGCGCATGCCTTCGGAATTCTCGATGACTTTGGCGTTCTTGCCATCCATCACGGCGACGCACGAATTCGTGGTGCCGAGGTCGATCCCAATGACCTTTCCCATGGTCCTGATATCCTTGTTTTTGCGGCAGGTTGGCTGGGCCCAAGAGGCACCCGCTCCAACCCCCCTAAGATCAAACATCCGCGATATTGCGATGGTTGACGCTCATATAGGAGGGGGGGAGGGGCCCGCAAGGACCGAACGCAAGTTTCGGCCATGAAAACATTGGGTTTTGGAAGATCATATCCGGGCTCAACCGCCCTTGCGGGTGAGGAATTATTAACAGGTTCAGGCGTCAGCCGGCCACCGCCACCGTGATCTGCCCCGCCCTGTTACCGGCGGGCCAAACCCGTTAAAAGGCGGGCGGCCGGACCGCCGCCATCAAGGCGGCTTTGCGCGACAAAGCGGCCCAACGGCCGACCATCGAACGGCCTCAATGTGAACCAATCAGAGTGCCCATGAAGCTCATTCGCCCCCTCGCCGCGCTCGCCGTCCTCGTCGCCACAGCGCTTCCGGCCCTTGCGGCGGATGCCGTTTTCCCGCCCGGCTTGCGCCTCGGCATGGTGCCGCTGGTCGGCCTGAGCACGGCCAAGACGTTTCCGGGCTTCGAGAGCGAGGACGGCAGCGTCAAGGTGCTGATCACCGAGCTGCCGCCGGCGGCCTATGGCGAGGTCGTGAGCGCCTTCAATTCCAATCCAGCCGGCACCGCCGGCGTCAAGCAGGACAAGCTCGAGACCCCCGCGGGTCTTGCCTATTTCACCACGGAAAGCGGCAAGGCCGGCGAGACGCCGGTGAAGCGCTACTCGATGATCGTGCCGGGCGCCGGCTTCTCCGGCTATGTCGCGGTGCAGATCCCGGAGAACGCGACCAAGATCTACACCGACGAGGCGGTGCGGCAGATGTTTGCGAGCGCCGTCACCCGCAAGCAGGTCTCGGCCGAAGAGCAGATCGGGCTGATGCCGTTCAAGATCACCGATCTCGCCGATTTCAAGGACATCCGCACCCTGGCGCCGGGCTCCAGCATCATCCTGGCCGACGGCAATGAGAGCTCGGGCTATGAATCCAAGCCGTTCATGATCCTCGGCCTGATCGGCGCCACCCCGCAGCAGGCCGACGATCGCGCCCGCTTTGCCCAGGAGGCCGCGTTGCAGATTCCCGGCGTGCGCGAATCCCGCGTCACCATGTCGGAGCCGATCCGCATCAACGGCCAGCAGGGTTTCGAGACCCGGATCGACGGCGTCAGCGGCAAGGACAAGACGCCCGTGACCGTGGTCCAGTGGATCCGCTTCTCGAGCGGCGGCGCCTCGCTGCGCATCATCGCCAGCGCCCCGCGCGACCAGTGGTCGGCCGCCTTCACCCGCTTCCGCGCCGTGCGCGACGGCATCCAGCCCAAGGGTTAGTCTCAAGGGTTAGCCCAAGCGCTGGACAGAACCGGCTGCATTTTCGGGCTTCTGTTCGTATACGAACGGAACTAGGCTTCCTTCCATTGGATCATCCTGGAGGGAGGCGAACGATGCTTGATCGACGACAAATCCTCGCGGCGCTTGGGACAAGCGCTCTCGTAGCCCTTGCTCCAACCGCGCTCCTTGCGGCCGCATCGATCAAGCCGGACGATGCCTCCGCGCTGCTCGTGATCGACGTGCAAAACTGCTTCCTGCCCGGCGGCAGCCTCGCCGTGAAGGAAGGCGAGCAGGTAGTTCCCGTCATCAACAAGATGGCGAAGGCCTTTGCGAACGTGGTGATGACCCAGGACTGGCACACGCCAGGTCACATCTCGTTTGCGTCGGTGCACTCCGGCAAGAAGCCGTTCGAGACCGTCGATCTCCCTTACGGCAAGCAGGTGCTGTGGCCCGATCATTGCGTGCAGGGCACCGATGGCGCTGCGCTGTCGAAGGATCTCGCGATCCCGCATGCCGAGCTCATCATCCGCAAGGGTTTTCACAAGGACGTCGACAGCTATTCGGCCTTCCTGGAGGCCGACGGCAAGACCTCGACGGGCCTCGCCGGTTACCTGAAGGGCCGCAAGATCAAGCGCGTCTTCGTCGCCGGCCTCGCGACAGACTTCTGCGTCGCCTGGACCGCGCTCGATGCGCGCAAGGCGGGCTTCGAGGTCTATGTGGTGGAGGACGCCTGCCGCGGCATCGACACGCAGGGTTCGCTCGCAAAAGCCTGGGCCGACATGGCCAAGGCCGGCGTGAAGCGGATTCAGTCCGCGGATATCGCGGTGAGCGCGTAAGCGGCGCGAAAAGCTGCCAAACCCTCATCCTGAGGAGCGTGCTCCTTAGCACGCGTCTCGAAGGATGAAGGCCGAGCTGCAACAGCCGGGCCTGCATGGTTCGAGACGGCGCTGACGCGCCTCCTCACCATGAGAATCGACCAGTGCGCCGCTCAGTTCACTTCGTTGCTGTTCGCAGCCGGCGCAGCCTTGGTGCCGCCCTTGGCGACACCGACCAGCGCCGGGCGCAGCACGCGCTCGCCGATGGTGTAGCCGGCCTGCATGACCTGCACGACGGTGCCCGCAGGCACCGACGCATCCGGCACCTCGTACATCGCCTGCTGGAAGTTCGGGTCGAACTTCTGGCCCTGCGGATCGAACTTCTTCACGCCGTGCTTTTCCAGCGCGTTGAGCAGCGAGCGCTCGGTGAGCTCGACGCCCTCGATCAGCGAGGTCAGGCCCGGATCGGCCGCGGCACGGGCCTCGGCCGGAACGGCATCGAGCGCACGCTGGAGATTGTCGGCGATGTCGAGCACGTCACGGGCAAAGCCGGTGATGCCGTAGAGGCGGGCATCGGCGACCTCCTTGGTGGTGCGCTTGCGCAGATTTTCCATCTCGGCCAGCGTCCGCAGCATGCGGTCGCGCGCCTCGGCGGCTTCCTTCTGCAACAGCTCGACCGAGCCGGGCTCCGGATCGTCGGGCATGATGTAGGGTTTTGACACCACCGGCTCGTCGGTCGGTGGGGTCGTGTCGTCGGGCTGCCGGTCTCGATCGGTCATCGGCTCTCTTCTCGAACTCGTCTCAAGGGATTGTTGGCCCGGATATCGTGCCTATGCTCACGAAAATCAAGCGCCCGTGATCGGAGGAAACGCCGATCAGCCCCCCAGGAGGCGGCTGACGATGCGCGCGGCGTAGTCCACGGTCGGGATCACGCGGGCATAATTCAGCCGCGTCGGCCCGATCACGCCCAAAACGCCGACGATGTGGCCGGCGGCATCCCGATACGGCGAGATGATCGTGGAGGAGCCCGACAAGGAAAACAGTTTGTTCTCCGAACCGATGAAGATCCGCACGCCCTCGGCGGTCTCGGCGCGCCCCAGAAGGTCGATCACGCCGCGCTTGGTCTCGAGATCGTCGAACAGCAGGCGAACGCGCTCGAGATCCTCCAACGCGTGCAGATCTTCGAGCAGGTTGGCGTGACCGCGGACGATCAGCTGGCGGTCCTCGTTCTCGCCGCCGGACCAGCTCGCAATCCCCGCCGAAATCACCTTCTGCGTCAGCTGATCGAGCTCGGCGCGGGCTTCGCCGAGCGCGGTTTCGAGCTCGAGCCGCGCCTCGGCCAGCGTGCGGCCGCGGATCCGCGCGTTGAGGAAATTACCGGCTTCCGTGAGCGCCGAGGAGGGAACTCCCGGCGGCAGCGACAGCACGCGGTTTTCGACCTGACCGTCCTCGCCGACCAGGATCACCAGCGCTTTCTCGGGTTCCAGCCGGACGAATTCGATGTGTTTCAGCCGCGCATTGGATTTCGGGGTCAGCACGACCGCTGCGGCGCGGGTGAGACCGGACAGCCGCGTCAGCGCCTCCGACAGCGCCGCCTCGACCGATTGGGCGTGACCCACCGACGTCAACTGGCTCTGGATCGACTGCCGCTCGGCGTCATTGAGGTCGCCGACCTGCATCAGGGCGTCGACGAAGAAGCGCAGGCCCAGTTCCGTCGGCAAGCGGCCGGCAGAGGTGTGGGGCGCATAGATCAGGCCGAGCTGTTCCAGGTCGGCCATGACGTTGCGGACCGAGGCCGGCGACAGCGGCATCGCGATCAGCCGCGAAATATTGCGCGAGCCGACCGGCTCGCCGGTCGCGAGATAGCTTTCGACAATTTGACGAAAGATGTCGCGGGAACGCTCGTTGAGCTGGGCGAGGCCTGCGCGCGGCGCGATCAGATGGATCGGATCGTGATGGGCCACGGACGGTAACTCCTCTCAGACGCTTATAATTTGTCCATCCCGGAGGGTTCTGACAAGCGTGGCGTTTGCGGGGTGGAAAACCCGGGGTGAAAAAGCCTTGCCGCCCACCCTCACCCCACCTACAAGCACCGCGAATAGCCCTTTTCCGAGAGTTTTGGAGGATTTCCCATGCGGCCAAGCCGCCGTGCGCCCGACGAATTGCGCCCCGTGACGCTGGAGCGCGGCGTGGTCAAATATGCGGAAGGCTCCTGCCTGGTGAAATTCGGCGACACCCATGTGCTGGTCACCGCCACGCTGGAAGACCGCCTGCCGCCGTGGCTGAAGGGCCAGGGCCGCGGCTGGGTCACCGCCGAATACGGCATGCTGCCCCGCGCGACCTCCGAACGCACCCGCCGCGAGGCCTCCGCCGGCAAGCAAAGCGGCCGCACCGTCGAGATTCAGCGCCTGATCGGCCGCTCGCTTCGCACCATCGTCGATCTCGAAGCGCTCGGTGAGCGCCAGATCACGGTTGATTGCGACGTGCTCCAGGCCGACGGTGGCACGCGCACGGCCTCGATCACCGGTGCCTGGGTCGCGCTCGCCGATTGCATCAACTGGATGAGGGCGCGCAACATGATCAAGGCCAAGGTGCTGCGCGACAACGTCGCCGCGATCTCCTGCGGCATCTACAACGGCACGCCCGTGCTCGACCTCGACTATGCCGAGGATTCGGAAGCCCAGACCGACGCCAATTTCGTTCTGACCGGCGATGGCCGCATCATCGAGGTGCAGGGCACCGCGGAACGCGAACCGTTCACACAGGACGAATTCCTCGCGCTGATGGCGCTGGCCCAGAAGGGTATCGCGCGGCTCGTGGACTTGCAGAAACTGGCCGTCGCGTAGTCAATAGGCCCATGCACCGCCGAATCACCGGAAAGCTCGTCATCGCGACCCACAATCCCGGCAAGCTCGCCGAGATGAAGGAGTTGCTCGCGCCTTGCGGCATCGAGGCGGTGTCGGCCGGTGAGCTCGGCCTGCCCGAGCCCGACGAGACCGGCAACGATTTCCGCAGCAATGCCGCGATCAAGGCGATCGCGGCGGCGCAGGCGACCAAGCTTCCCGCCTTCGCCGACGATTCCGGCATCGTGGTCGACGCGCTCGACGGCGCGCCGGGCATCTACAGCGCGCGCTGGGCCGGTCCAGCCAAGGATTTTGCCGCCGCGATGGCGCAGATCGAGCGGCTGTTGCAGGAGCGCGGCGCCACCACGCCCGACAAGCGCACCGCTCATTTCGTTTCCGCGCTCTGCGTCGCCTGGCCCGACGATCATCTCGAAGAGGTCGAGGCGCGCGTCGACGGCACCTTGGTCTGGCCGCCGCGCGGCACCGCCGGCTTCGGTTATGATCCGATGTTCCTGCCCAATGGCCACGATCGCACGTTCGGCGAGATGACCAGCATCGAGAAGCACGGCCTGCCGCCGCTTGGCCTCGGCCTGTCGCATCGCGCCCGCGCCTTCGTGAAACTGGCGGAGATCTGCCTTGAGCCGCGCTAAGCAAGCTTTCGGCGTCTATGTGCACTGGCCGTTCTGCCTGTCGAAGTGCCCCTATTGCGACTTCAACAGCCACGTCCGCCACGCCGCGATCGACGAGGCGCGCTTCGCTTCAGCTTTCGCGCGTGAAATCGAAACGACCGCACAGCGTGCGCCCGGGCGTGAAGTCACCTCGATCTTCCTCGGCGGCGGCACGCCTTCACTGATGCAGCCCGCGACCGTCGGCGCGGTGCTCGATGCCATCGGCAAGCACTGGCACGTCGCCAGCGATGTCGAGGTCACGCTCGAGGCAAACCCGACCAGCGTCGAAGCCACGCGCTTTGCCGGCTATCGCGCCGCCGGCGTCAACCGCGTCTCGCTCGGCGTGCAGGCTCTCGACGATGCCTCGCTGAAAGCGCTGGGCCGCATGCACAGCGCCCGCGAGGCGCTCGATGCCGTCGCGATCGCGCGCCGCTCGTTCGACCGTTATTCGTTCGACCTGATCTACGCCCGCCCCGACCAGACGCCGGCGATGTGGGCCGACGAGCTGCGCCTCGCGATCGACGAAGCGGCCGAGCATCTGTCGCTCTATCAATTGACGATCGAGGAGGGCACGCCGTTCTTCGGCCTGCACCAGGCCGGCAAATTGAAGACGCCGGACGAAGCGGTCGCGCGCGCGCTCTACGACGTGACGCAGGAGACCTGCGACAAGCTCGGCCTGCCCGCCTACGAGATTTCAAATCACGCGCGGCGCGGCGCCGAGTGCCGGCACAATCTGGTGTACTGGCGCGGCGATGAATATGCCGGTATCGGCCCCGGTGCCCATGGCCGCCTCGACATCGACGGGATCAGGCACGCCACCGCCACCGAGAAGCGCCCCGAAGCCTGGCTGATGCGGGTCGAGACCAACGGCCACGGCAACGTCACCGACGATCTCCTCAACAGCGAGGAGCGCGCCGACGAATTCTTGCTGATGGGATTGCGTCTCGCCGAAGGCATCGACCCCGAGCGCTACAGCGCGCTGTCCGGCCGCCCGCTCGATCCCAAGCGCATCGCGCTGTTGCGCGAGGAGGGTGCGATCATCGTGGATGCGACGGGGCGCCTGCGCGTGACCAGCAGCGGCTTCCCAGTGCTGGACGCCGTGGTCGCGGATCTCGCCGCGTAGCGAGCCGCCGTAGGGTGGGCAAAGCGGAAGCGTGCCCACCATTTTCACAGCGTTTGCAGGCAGATGGTGGGCACGGCGCGAAGCGCGCCTTTGCCCACCCTACGGCACCGTCGCCCCGAACTACGCCCCAAAGCTCTTCGGCGAGCCCGCGACCGCCACGCCACCACCCGTCGTCACCTTCATCACGGCGAGGCCGCGCTCGTTGGTGCCATCGGCGCGGAAGCGGAACAGGCCGTCGATGCCGGCGAAGCCGGAAGGGTTGGTGAGCACATCCGGCGAGAAGCGCGTCGGGCCTTGCGTGCGCGCCAGCGCGGCGACGAGGGCGACCGCGTCATAGGCGAGCGTCGCGGTGCGGATCGGCTCGGCACCGTATTTGGTACGGTAGCGGCCGGAGAAGGCGCGGAAGCCGGCCGGGTCCGGCGCGGCGTAGAGACCGCCTTGCAAGTTCGCATTGGCATAGACGCGCGGATTGTCCCACAGGCCGGTGCCGAGCAGCTGGATGTTGCGCAAATTCGCGCCTGCGGCCGTCATCGCATCGGCCACCGCGACGACGGCATCGCCGTCATCGGCGATGAACAGCGCATCCGCGCTGCCGAGCTGCTGGGCCACGGTGCGTGCCGGCGTCGCACGATCGGCGCCGTATTTCTCGAAGGCGACAATGCGGCCGCCGCGCCGCGGCACCGCCGCCTTCACCGCGGCCTCGACGACATTGCCATAGGCATTGTCGGGCACGAGCACGGCAACGGAGCGCTTTCCGATGCTGGCGGAATATTCGACGATTCGGTTGACGTCGGACTCCGGCAGGAAGCTCAGCAGAAAGACGCCGCGGCCGGCAATGCTGGAATCGGTCGAGAACGCGATCACCGAGATGCCGCGCGTACGCGCGACCTGCGCCACCGCCGGCACCGATTGCGCGAACAGCGGGCCCAAAATGATCTCGGCGCCTTCGTCGACCGCCTGCTGTGCCCCCGCCTGCGCCCCTTGCGGGCTGCCGTTGTCGTCCTTGATCAGGAGCTGGATGTTGGGATTCTGGAACTCGGCCAGTGCCATCTCGGCGGCGTTGCGCATCGACTGCGCGGCGAGGCCGGCATTGCCGGCGGCCGAGAGCGGCAGGATCACGGCAACCTTCACCCCGCCGCTGCCGGCGGTGGTGGCCTGTTGCGGCGGGCCGGCCGGCTGAGCCGGGGCCGGGGAGGAGCTGCTGAACGGGTTGGAGAACTGGCTGAGACTCTGCTGCACGCCGGCGCAGGCCGACAGCAAGGGGGCGCCGAGTAACAGGCCGAGTGCGCTCCGCCGGGTCGCCCCCGATAATCGGGAGCCCTGAACGGGAGATTTAGGATCGCGCGGGCCCAGCATCACAACTTCTCTTCTGACCGACCGTCGGCCGGCCGGTCACAACATTCTTTCCACGACACAAGCCGCGGATTCAGGCATATTGTCGGCAAATAGTTAACTAAAACAAAAGGATAATGACCACTTAACGCGGCCACACCTCAAGCCCTGGCTAGCTGTCCACCATCCGTCACCCGCATCAAGGTGGCGTTTCCGCCGCGAATGTGGCGCCGACGCTTCATTCCCTCTGCAATGTGATGCCGGATGGATCACATTCCAGTCCTTCCTCACCCCTGACCTGGCGCGATCTTTTTCCGAGGACCGGTTCCCAGCCCCCGGGATCATGCCTAAGTTCGATTCATTATGCGCGTAAAACCGAGCCCGATAAATACACCTGAGACGACGGATCCCGCCTCGCGCGGTTTCTCCATCGACGCCCATCGGCTGACGGCGCCGAAGGCGGCGCCGGGCCTCCATCTGGTCGCCACCCCCATCGGCAATCTCGGCGACATCACGCTGCGCGCGCTTCAGACGCTCGCCGGCGTCGACGTCATCGCCTGCGAGGACACCCGCATCACGCGGCGCCTGACCGAGCGCTACGCGATCACGGCCCAGCTCAAGCAATATCACGAGCACAACGCGGAAGCGGCGCGTCCGAGGATCCTGGAGGCGCTGGGGCAGGGCGGCTCGATCGCGCTGGTGTCGGATGCCGGCACGCCGCTGATCTCCGACCCCGGTTTCAAGCTGGTGCGCGAGGTCTGCGCAGCCGGCCATGCGGTCTACGCGCTGCCCGGCCCGTCCTCGGTGCTGGCCGCGCTGTCGGTCGCCGCATTGCCGACCGACCGCTTCTTCTTCGAGGGCTTTCTGCCGACGAAATCCGCCGCCCGAAAGTCGCGCCTTGCGGAGCTCGCCCGCATCGATGCGACGCTGGTGATGTTCGACTCCGGCAACCGCGTGCAGGACACGCTCGCCGAGCTTGCCGAGATCATGGGGACGCGCGAAGCCGCGATCTGCCGCGAATTGACGAAACTGCACGAGGAGATTTCGCGCGCGCCGCTGCAGGAGCTGGCACGCGGAGCGGACACGCTGGAGACGCGCGGCGAATTCGTGCTGGTGATCGCGCCGCCTGCGGCGGACGCGGAGCTGCTGACGCCGGATGCGCTCGACGGTCTGCTGCGCGAGCAGCTCGCCGTGCACAGCGTCAAGGATGCCGTCGCGCATGCGGTCGCGCTCTCGGGCCGGCCGCGCCGCGAGGTCTATGCCCGCGCGCTCGAGCTCGCAAAGGAGCTGAGGGACGGCGATGGCGAAGACTGAGGGCGCGGAACCGAAAGTCGCCTCGCCCGAACGCGTCGCCGCGTTCCGCACCGGCATCTCCGCGGAGAGCCGCGCCGCCGCCTATCTCATGGCCAAGGGCTACCGCATCCTCGCCAAGCGCTACCGTACCCCCCATGGCGAGATCGACATCGTGGCGCGCCGCCGCAACCTGATCGCCTTCGTCGAGGTCAAGGCTCGCGCGACGCTGGATGACGCCGCCTTCGCCGTGACCCCGCGCCAGCAGCAGCGCATCATCGACGCCGCGCAAGGCTGGCTCGTGGCGCATCCCGAGCATGCCGAATTCGAACTGCGATTCGACGCCATGCTGATTGCGCCGCGCTCACTTCCGCGCCATGTGTTGGCGGCATTCGACGCCTCGACCTGAAAGGCAGACCATGAAACTGAACGTCGCCGTCCAGATGGACCCCATCGCCCGTATCAACATCAAGGGCGATTCCACCTTTGCACTGCTCCTGGAGGCGCAGAAGCGCGGCCACGGCCTGTCCTATTACACGCCCGACAAGCTCTCGATGGTCGGCGAGGAGATCGTCGCGCCCATCCAGCTCCTGACCGTGCGCGACGAGCCCGGCAATCACTTCACGCTGGGCGAGCCCAGGCGCGAAGCGCTCAACGGCTTCGACGTGGTGCTGCTGCGCCAGGATCCGCCGTTCGATCTCGCCTACATCACCTCGACGCACTTTCTTGAGCGCATCCATCCGAAGACGCTGGTGGTCAACGACCCCGCC
This sequence comes from Bradyrhizobium sp. MOS001, assembly GCF_004634465.1. Lineage (NCBI taxonomy): Bacteria > Pseudomonadati > Pseudomonadota > Alphaproteobacteria > Hyphomicrobiales > Nitrobacteraceae > Bradyrhizobium > Bradyrhizobium sp. MOS001. The sequence continues at coordinate 179,988 of NZ_SPVJ01000002.1, read as the reverse complement.
TCGGTGCGCAACGCGCCGGAAAAACTGTTTGTGATGAACTTTCCGCAGCTGATGCCGCCGACGCTGATCTCGCGCGACCTCGACGAGATCAACGCGTTCCGGGATAAGCACGGCGCCGTCGTGATGAAGCCGCTGCACGGCCATGGCGGCGCAGCGGTGTTCCGCGTGATGCCGCAGGACATGAATTTCGGCTCGCTGTTCGACATGTTCTCGGTCACCTTCAAGGAGCCGTGGGTGATCCAGCAGTTCATCCCCGAGGTGAAGCACGGCGACAAGCGCATCATCCTGGTCAACGGCGAGTTCGCCGGCGCGGTCAACCGCGTGCCGGCCGCCGACGACCTCCGCTCCAACATGGTGCGTGGCGGCGCCGCGCAGGAGACCGAGCTCACGCCACGCGAGCGCGAGATCTGCGCGACCGTCGGCCCGGCGCTGCGCGAGCACGGCCTGCTGTTCGTCGGCATCGACGTCATCAACGGCAACCTCACCGAGATCAACGTGACATCGCCGACGGGCATCCGCGCCATCGCGCGGCTCGGCGGACCTGATGTCGCGGCGAAGGTCTGGGACACGATCGAGCAGAAGCGGGCGAAGTAGGGCGCTCACTCGTAGCCCGGATGGAGCGCAGCGAAATCCGGGATCTCACAACGCGCTGCACGAGCCCGGATTGCGCTTCGCTCCATCCGGGCTACGGACATCAATTGAAACACGAGGAAGTACGCTCCTCACCCTGAGGAGCGACTACCGCGCACGCTGCGCGAAGCGCCGATGACTAACCACCCATTCACCATGACGTCGCGCGCATCGTTCGAACGAACGTCCCGCTCTGCGTGAATCTACGGGGCCACTGGCCGACCGGATAACGCGACGTTCACCATCTGCCCAGAACGCGCATCGTCACGGGCCATCACACTCGGCCTCGCAACACCCCTTATACTTTTACTCCCTACTCATCGACGCAGGGGAACCCGCCACGTGCGGTTCGAGTGCCCCGCGTAAGAGTAGAAGCGTATGAACACCGCACGCATTGTCGTTCTCGTCATCGCGCTGGGCGCCGGCGGCGTCGCTGCGTATCTGGCGAGCGGCTTTGACAACAAGCCAGCGCCCGCCCTTCCCGTCGCCGAGAAGCTGCCGACGGTCGAGGTGCTGATCGCGAAGAACGACATCCAACTCGGCCAAGCCGTCAAGCCCGAGGATCTGCAATGGCAGTCCTGGCCGGCGGCGACCGCGAGCAGCGCCTTCATCCGCCGCGACAGCAGGCCCGACGCCCAGGCCCAGATCGCAGGCTCGATCGCGCGCGTGCCGTTGATGCAGGGCGAACCCATCCGCGAGCAGAAGCTGGTGAGGGCCGAGGGCTCGGGCTTCATGGCCGCGATCCTGCCCTCCGGCATGCGGGCCGTCTCCACCGAGATTTCAGCCGAGACCGGCGCCGGCGGCTTCATCCTGCCGAACGACCGCGTCGATATCGTCCTGACGCGGCGCCTGAAGAATCCCGATGGCGCCAACGGCGCGACCGGCGGCAACGACCTGATCCTGTCCGAGGTCATCCTGAGCAACATCCGTGTGCTCGCGATCGACCAGGCGCCGAAAGAAAAAGACGGCCAGAACGCCGTGCTCGGCAAGACCGTCACGCTCGAGCTCAAGCCGGACCAGGTCGCGACGCTGTCGGCCTCGCGCCAGGGCGGCACGCTGACGCTCGCGTTGCGAAGCATCGCCGATGCCAACGCGTCGGAGATTTCGATCGAAGACCTGGCGGCCAAGCGGCCCGGCGGCGTGAACGTGATCCGCTACGGGGTGCAGGCACGGCAACTGACGTCACAGAAGTGATGATGGGGACACCATGAACTACGGGGATGATCGGACGGGCCTGCGCATTCGGGGGAAGCGCGCGCGCTCGTTCTGGACGGGGGCGGTGCTGATGCTGGGGCTGATCGCAGCCCCCGACGTCGTCAGCGCGGCGGATGCGCCGGTCGGCGACCAGGCGCCGATGCAGGCGCCGGATCTCGGCATGTCGCCGGTTTCGACCATCGCGCCTGCACGCACGCGCTCGCTGTCGCTCGGCGTCGGCAAGTCCGTCGTCATCGACCTGCCGCGCGAGGTCAAGGACGTGCTGGTGGCCGATCCCAAGATCGCCAATGCAGTGATCCGCTCGTCGCAGCGCGCCTATATCATCGGCGGCCAGGTCGGCCAGACCAACGTCGTGTTCTTCACCGCCGACGGCCAGCAGGTTGCCGCCTACGACATCGCGGTGAAGCGCGATCTCAACGGCATGCGCACGGCGCTGCGCCAGTCGCTGCCGGGCGTGCAGATCGAAGGCGTCGGCGACAGCGTGATGCTGACCGGCTCGGTGTCGAGCCCGATCGAGGCCCAGCAGGCCGGCGACGTCGCCGCAAAACTCGTTGGCGGCGCTGACAAGGTCGTCAACAACATCGTCGTGCGCGGCCGCGACCAGGTGATGCTCAAGGTCGTCGTCGGCGAAGTCCGCCGCGACATCGTCAAGCAGCTGGGCGTCGACCTCAGCGCCAGCCTGAATGCCGGCACTGCGGTCGTGAACTTCAACAACTCCAACCCGTTCTCGGTCAGCGGCGGACCGATCGTCGGCAGCAACGGGCTCGGCGTGGCCGGGCTCGCCAAGGGCGTCGCCACCGTCAGCGCCACGATGCGCGCGATGGAGAGCGCCGGCGTCATGCGCACGCTCGCCGAACCGAGCCTGACCGCGATCTCGGGCGAATCCGCCACCTTCATCGCCGGCGGTGAATTCCCGATCCCTGCAGGCTATTCCTGCGATCCGGTCACCCATGTCTGTACCACCCAGGTCACCTACAAGAAGTTCGGCATCTCGCTGAACTTCACGCCGCTCGTGCTCAGCGAAGGCCGTATCAGCCTGCGCGTGATGACCGAGGTCTCGGAGCTGTCGAACACGAACGCGATCACGCTGACGCAGGCGGTGTCCTCGACCTCGAGCAACTCGATCACCATCCCCTCGGTCCAGACCCGCCGCGCCGAGACCACGCTGGAAATTCCCTCCGGGGGCTCGATGGCGATGGCCGGCCTGATCCAGCAGAAGACCAAGCAGGCGATCAATGGCCTGCCCGGCGTCGACCAGGTGCCGATCATCGGCGCGCTGTTCCGCAGCCAGGACTTCGTCAACAACGAAACCGAGCTGATGGTGATCGTGACGCCCTATGTGGTGCGCGCGGTCGCCCAGAAGGAATTGTCGCGGCCCGACGACGGCTTTGCGCCGGCCTCGGACGCGCAGACGGCGCTGCTCGGCCGCATGAACCGGCTCTATGGCATCGCGCGCAGCGTCGATCCGATCGAAGGCACCCGCGGCGATTTCGGCTTCATCATCGACTGAGACAGACGGTTTGGGGACCGGGACAGGAAACGGGGCAAGAGGGGACAAAGCGATGACGAAGACGATTGCCGATCGACGTCGCAACCTGCGGATCGCGCTGGCGCTGACGGGGCTTTCCGTCATGCTCGGCGCCTGCAACACCACCGGTGACATCGTCACCCAGACGGTGCCGACCGACTATCGCCAGCGCCACCCGATCGCGGTGCAGGAAGCCAAGAAGTCGATCGTGATCTTCGTCGGCAAGGCGCGCGGCGGCCTCTCCACCGCGCAGCACGCGGACGTCGCGGGCATTGCCAGGGACTGGGTGCGCGAAGGCACCGGTTCCGTCGTCGTCGACGTGCCGAGCGACGCTGCGAATTCGCGCGCCGCGGCGGCGACCTATCACGAAATCCGGTCGGTGCTCGCATCCGGCGGCGTGCCGTCGCGCGCCATCGTCCAGCATCCCTATCGCCCCGAGGATCCCGGACTGCTGCCGACCATCCGCCTGAGCTATTCGAAGATCGCCGCGGTCGCCGGCCCCTGCGGGCTGTGGCCGGAAGACGTCGGTCCGAACATCCTCGACCCCGGCTACAACGAGAACCGGCCGTACTTCAATCTGGGCTGCGCCAGCCAGCGCAACCTCGCGGCCATGATCGACAACCCCGCCGACCTCGAGCAGCCGAGGGCGGAGACGCCTGCCTACACCGCACGGCGCGAGATCGCCTTCGAGCGCTACCGCAAGGGCATGGCGACCACGACCATGTATCCCGAGGCCGAAAAGGCCAAACTCAGCGACACCGGCAAATGACAAGTTTTCACGACGACGAAGAAGCGGACGACCCGCGGCACCCCGAGGACCACATTGCGCCGGTTCCTCGCATCTCGGTACAGGCCTTTTGCGAGACCGAGCAGACGCTCGCCGCGATCACCGCGGCCGGGCAGGATCGCCGTCTCGCCAAGGCGCATCTCACCGCCAAGGGCGGCGGCCTTGCCGCGGCCATCGAAGTCTATGACACGATGCCGACGCCGAACGTCATCGTGATCGAATCCGACGGCACACGCGATATCCTCGAGGGCCTCGACGATCTCGCCGGCGTCTGTGATCCCGGCACCCGCGTGGTCGTGATCGGCAACCCCAACGACACCGCACCCTATCGCGAGCTGGTCCGCCGCGGCGTCAACGACTACGTGGTGGGACCGGTCGAAACCCTCGACGTCGTCCGCTCGATCTGCAGCCTGTTCTCGGCCTCGGAAGCCATCATCACCGGCCGCGTCATCGCGGTGGTCGGCGCCAAGGGCGGCGTCGGTGCGTCCACGGTCGCGCACAACGTGGCCTGGACCATCGCGCGCGACCTCGCGCTCGATTCCGTCGTGATCGATCTCGACCTCGCCTTCGGCACCGCTGGCCTCGACTACAACCAGGACCCGGCGCAGGGCATCGCCAACGCGGTGCTCTCGCAGGACCGGCCGGACACGGCGCTGATGGAGCGCCTGCTCGCCAAATGCACCGAGCGCCTCAGTCTCCTCGCTGCGCCCGCAACGCTCGACCGCGTCTACGATTTCGGCGCCGAAGCTTTTGATGCGATCTTCGACACGCTGCGCATGACCACGCCCTGCATCGTGCTCGACGTTCCTCACCAATGGTCGGGCTGGACGCGCCGCGCGCTCGTCAATGCCGACGACATCGTGATCGTGGCCGAACCCGATCTCGCCAATTTGCGCAACACCAGGAACATGCTGAGCGTGCTCAAGGCGGCACGCCCCAACGACCGGCCGCCGCTGTACTGCATCAACCAGGTCGGCATGCACAAGCGCGCGGAGATCGACGTCAAGGCGTTCGCCAAGACCATGGAGAGCCAGCCGATCGCGGCGATCCCGTTCGACTCGAAACTGTTCTCGACCGCGGCCAATAACGGCCAGATGATCGCGGAGGTCTCCAAGAACCACCGCACCACCCTTCTGTTCCAGAACATGGCGAACCGCCTCGCCGGGCGTGGCGAGGTGAAGAAGCCGAAGCGCTCGCTGCTCGGGCCGCTCCTGAAGAGGCTCAAGGGCAGGGCGGGTCGCGGGTCAGCCCCGCATCGCAAGGTGTCGTAAGGGCGAAAGCGTTTTCGCGCGAAGTGGATACCGGTTCGCGCCAGGAAAACGCGTAAAAGAAGAATCCGGACGAGGGCGGGCTATTTCTCCGCCCGCTGCTGCTTCTTCGCCAGCAACTGCCGCAGCGCCGTGACCTTTGCCGCGGCCTGATCCGGCGGCAGGTCGGCCTTCACGATGGTCTCGGCCTCGGCCTGCTTTCCCTGCAGTCCCACGACGAGCGCCAGATTGGCGCGCACGCGGGAATCGGCGCGATTGCGCTCATAGGCGCGGCGCAGCGTTTCCTCGGCCCGCGGCAGATTGTTCTGGAGCATGTAGGACAGGCCGAGATTGGACAGAACCTGCGGCTCCTCGGGCACGATCTTCAGCGCTGCCGAATAATATTGCTGCGCCTCTTCGTTGCGACCGAGCTGATCGAGCGCGGCGCCTTGCGCCGACAGGATGCGCCAGTCGGGATCCTCAGGCGTATGCGCGCGGCTGAGCACATCGAAAGCCTGCTGGAAATTGCCGCTGTCGGCGAGCGCGCGGCCGTAGCCGGCGAGCAGCGCCTTGTTGCTGGGATGGGCGAGCACGGCCTGCTCCATCACCGCAACCGCCTGGGCGCGCTGGCCGGTCTCGCGTAGCGCCATGCCATATTCGAGCGCGACGTTGGGATCGGAAGGCTTGGCGCGATAGCGCTCGCGAAGCGCGTCCATGTCCGGCTTCGGATCGGCCCTGCCGGCCGTTTCCGACTTGCCACCGAGCGCGCCGGTGATGTCCTCCAGACTCGTGGTCTGGCAGCCGCCGAGGGCAAGCATCACGAGCGCGGAAAGCAGGAATCTCGCCGGCGGAGAGGCAAGGGACGAACGCTTGGGCATACTCTGATCACTCGGCGACTGATCAGTGATGCTTACCGATTAACGCTAAAGTCCAGTTAAGGAACCTGGCCGGTCCGGCTCAATCGGTGAACTCGGCGCCGAATTCGCAGCCGATGCGCCAGCGCAGGCGGCATTGGCGGGAATAATCGGGCGCGAAGATGATGGTGAATTGCGGCGGCACTTCCAGAAACTCCGCCACCACTTTCACGCCCCCATCCGAGATATCCGTGATCGTGCAATCCCTCGGCAGCGAGCCCGCGCCAAAGTGAATCTTGGCGAGCCGAGTGCACACCCGTCGTTCGCTTCTGCGGCGATTTGCAAGCATTTGAATTGTTCACCCGTTAGATCACGGCCCATCCCGCAGCTCTAGGAGTAGCGAACATTCGTTGGGATGTGCTGATGAGAGCCGCTCGCATTCGAGGCGTAGTGTCTGCGTGATGTTTACGACCGGTTAGGGTTTTCCGGGCCCTCGGGTTGTTCTTGTATTGTTCTTGCAAGAAAGATCGGGCTCTGCTACCCCTAATTGTGCGAGAGGGCAGGCTGGTTCGGGCATGGTTCAGCGGGTTTCTACCGTCGCCTTTGAGGGGATCGAGGCCCGCGCGGTCGACGTGCAGGTGCAGGTCGCGCCCGGCCTCCCTGCGTTCGCCATCGTCGGCCTGCCCGACAAGGCGGTGTCGGAGGCACGGGAGCGCGTTCGCTCGGCGCTGATTGCCTCGGGGCTGGCGCTGCCGGCGCGGCGGATCATCGTCAATCTGGCGCCCGCCGACCTGCCCAAGGAGGGCAGCCATTACGACCTGCCGATCGCGCTCGGGCTGATGGCCGCAATCGGCGCGATCCCGCCGGATGCGCTGACCGGTTTTACCGTTCTCGGCGAACTCGGTCTCGACGGCTCGATCGCGCCGGTGGCCGGCGTGCTTCCCGCCGCGATCGGCGCCAATGTGCGCGAGGAAGGCTTGATCTGTCCGGCGGCCTGCGGCTCGGAAGCGGCGTGGGCGAGCCCGGACATCCAGATCGTCGCGGCACAATCGCTGATCCAGATCGCCAACCACTTCAAGGGCACGCAGGTGCTGTCGCGGCCCACGCCGCGCGTGCACGGGGTCGCCGCCTCCCGGCTCGACCTGCGCGACATCAAGGGCCAGGAGAGCGCCAAGCGCGCGCTGGAGATCGCGGCCGCCGGCGGGCATCACCTGCTCATGATCGGCGCGCCCGGTGCCGGCAAGTCGATGCTGGCGGCGCGCCTGCCCTCGATCCTGCCACCGCTGTCGCCGGGCGAATTGCTCGAAGTCTCCATGATCGCCTCCGTTGCCGGCGAGATCGAGGGCGGCGCGTTGACCGCGCGGCGGCCGTTCCGCTCGCCGCATCACTCCGCCAGCATGGCCGCGCTCACCGGCGGCGGCATTCGCGCAAAACCCGGCGAGATCTCGCTCGCGCATCAGGGCGTGCTGTTCCTCGACGAGCTGCCCGAATTCGATCCGCGCGTGCTGGATTCGCTGCGCCAGCCGCTGGAGAACGGTGAGGTCTCCGTCTCCCGCGCCAATCATCGCGTGACTTATCCTGCGCGCTTCATGCTGGTCGCGGCGATGAATCCGTGCCGCTGCGGCCATGCGTTCGAGCCCGGCTATGCCTGCAAGCGCGGCCGCATCGACCGCTGCACCGGCGACTACCAGGCGCGCATCTCCGGTCCGCTGATGGACCGCATCGATTTGCGCATCGAGGTTCCCGCGGTGACCGCCGCGGATCTGATCCTGCCGCCGGCGGCGGAGGGCTCGGCGGAAGTCGCCGCGCGCGTGGCAGCCGCGCGCGACATCCAGCTCGCGCGTTACGCGGATGCGGGCCTGCCGCATGTTCGCACCAATGCCGAGGCACCGGCCTCAGTGTTGGAAGACGTCGCCAAGCCGGATGCGCAAGGCGCCAAATTGCTGCGCGACGCTGCCGAGACCATGCGGCTGTCGGCGCGCGGCTATCATCGCGTCCTGCGGGTGGCGCGCACGCTCGCCGATCTCGACGGCGCCGACAAGATCGGCCGGCTGCATCTCGCCGAGGCGCTGTCCTACCGCGCACTCGCGGAGGATGTGCGGCAGATGGCCTGATCATTCCGCGCATCAACCCGGCGGTAACGAGTTTCCTTTACGCTCTGCAAACCATAAGGCCCAAGCGCTCCCCTATGAGTTCCACACAGGGCCCGGGCGAGTAGAGTGTCATGTTGCGTTTCAAGATCCTGGCCTCGGTTGTTCCCCTGCTGGCGGCCGCGGTGTTCGCCCGCGGCGAGATCGGATCGGTCTCGCATCCCTGCATCGCACTGGGCGAGACTTCAGTCGAGCTGACATCCCTGTTCTGGACGGCCGGCGTCCATGTCGCCTTCACCGACGATCTGTCGCGAGCCACGGTGCGGGTTCAGATCACCGACGATCCGGACGCGGCGGACTTCGCGGTCGTGGACGACGGTCTCGGCTCCGACACGGATTCCTGTCAGGCCAATCCGGCGACGCGCCTCGTCACGATTGCCACGGAGCCGGTCGACGGCGGCCCGGTGATTTACCTGTCCACCGACGGGCCAGCCGATTACCGCATCTATGTGCGCTCGAAGACCTTTTCGCAGCGCGAGGCCGCGGCGCTGATCGTCGGTGCCAATGGCGGCCACCGCCCGCTCCCGCTCCAGGCCGCCTCGCTCTGAAGCGTTAACACCTCGTCAACCCTGTTTGGAGGCCGAACCAAAGCCTCAAGCTGTTCGCAAGGTCGGCGAGACATCGTCGCAATTGGCGACGCAGGGTTTCGGAGCAAGAGTCGGGGTCGATGGCGATGGATCGGACGTTCCGGATCAAGGTGCGCATGCGCCGCTTCAGGCGACAGCATCCCCGCATCGCGTTCGCGATCCGCTCCTTCATGATCTTCTCGGCGACGTTCGGCGGCGCCTATGGCTTCGTCTCCGGCAGCCGCTCCGAGAACTCCGGCTACGATCCCAATACGTTTGCGGTCGGCGCAAGCTTCCTGTTCGCGCTCGCCTGCCTTGGCCTTGCCACGCTCAGCATGCGGCTGCGCTTCGTCAACAAGCGGATGCGTAAGCTGGCCGCCCACAACGAGACGCTGATCGACCGCAATTGGGAACTGAAGGAGGCGGAAGAACGCGCGCGCAGCCTGTTCGAACAGCAGGGCGACCTGATCGTGCTGCGCGACCACCAGGGCCGCATCACCTTCGCCAACGACGCCTATTGCGCGCTCGCAGGACAGGCGCGCAGCGTGCTGGTCGGCACGCGTTTCGATTTCGACGTGCTCGAGCAGGGCGACAGCGCCCGCGAAAGCAACGGCACGCGCATTCACGACCAGAGGATCACCACCCCGCACGGCGCGCGCTGGATCGCCTGGCGCGAGGGCTATGTCCGTCTCGATGCCGGCCAGCCCGCCGAACTGCAGAGCGTCGGACGCGACGTCACCGACCGCACCGAGACCGAGCGCGCGCTGTCGGACGCGCGCGACCAGGCCGATGCCGCCAACCGCGCCAAGTCGCGCTTCCTGGCGATGGCCTCGCATGAGATCCGCACGCCGCTCAACGGCATCATCGGCATGGGCGGCCTGTTGCTCGACACCACGCTGACGCCGGAGCAGACGACCTATGCCAGGGCGGTGAAAACCTCCGGCGAAGCGCTGATGGCGCTGATCGAGGAGCTGCTCGACTATTCCAAGATCGAGGCCGGCAAGCTCGATCTCGACCAACGCCCGTTCGCGCTCTCGACCATGATCGAGGAGATCACCGAGCTGCTCGCGCCGCGCGCGCAGGCAAAGACGCTCGAGATCGCCGCCTATGTCGACGAGCGCCTGCCGCTCGAGGTCGTCGGCGATGCCGCGCGGTTGCGCCAGGTGCTGCTCAACCTCGCTGGCAACGCCATCAAGTTCACCGCGACCGGCGGCGTCGCGCTGATCGTCGAACCCGGCATCTGGCCGAACGAGATCAGTTTTCTGGTGCGCGACACCGGCATCGGCATCGCCCCCGAGGTGCGAACGCGCATCTTCCGCGAGTTCGAGCAGGCCGACGAGCGCGTCGCCCGCACCTATGGCGGCACCGGGCTCGGCCTTGCCATCAGCGAGCGCATCGTCAAGCGCATGGGCGGCCGCATCACCCTGGAGAGCGAGCCGGGCAAGGGCTCGACCTTCGAGGTCGCGATTCCGCTTGCGCCATCGCAATCCGGCGCGGGACAGACGGCGTTCCCAAGCCCTGACCTCACCGGCAAGTCGATCCTCCTGATCGCCGACGGCATCGAGGCCTCGCTGATCGCGCGGCGGCTGGAGCGCTGGGGCGGACAGATCTGCCTCGTCTCGGATGGAGCCGTCGCAGAGGCGCTGCTGCCGGAGCGCTCATGGCATGCGGTGCTGGTCGATCGTGCGATCTGCGCCGCCATCGCCGACCATCTCGGCGAGGTCGCGCGCAAGCATGCGACGCAGCGGCTGGTGCTGCTGACGTCGAGCTCGCGTCACGAGACATTTTCAGCTTCCTTCACCGGCTTCCTGATCAAGCCGCTGCGCGCGGCTTCGCTCGCGGCGCGTCTCGCGCTGACGCCGGAGGTCGCCTCGCCCGAACTGGCGCCGGAGCCGCCGGCCGCCTCCCCCGCCGGCGTCGTAGCGGCAAAGGGCCTGTCGATCCTCGTCGCCGAAGACAACGAGATCAACGCGCTGCTGATGCGCTCGCTGCTGACCAAGCTCGGCCACCGCGTCGTCATCGCCGTTCATGGCGAGGCGGCGCTGGAATCCTGGCTCGCCGCGTCATCCGCCGGCACGCCCTACGATCTCGTGCTGATGGATATCCAGATGCCGCAACTCGACGGCATCGAGGCGACAAAACGCATCCGCACGCATGAGGCAGCCAAAGGCGGCCACCACACGCCGATCCTCGCGCTCACCGCCAATACGCTGGTGGAGGATCGCTATGCCTGTTTCGAGGCGGGCATGAACGGGTTTCTGATCAAGCCGCTCGATCGCGACAAGCTGGACGAGGCGCTGGCCGGGCTGGCGGCGGCGCGGCATCTGGCGGTGTAGGAAGGTCTCTCCTCCGTCATTGCGAGGAGCCCTTGCGACGAAGCAATCCAGAATCCCTCCGCGGAAAGATTCTGGATTGCTTCGCTGCGCTCGCAATGATGATGTGGCTGCAGGCGTGCGCCAATCACCAATGCCGTAGGGTGGGCAAAGCCAACGGGTCGCGCGAATGCGCGCCCGATGACAGGCTCCGCGTGCCCACCATTCACATTCGACAATGCAGATAGACGGTGGGCACAGCGCGCTTCGCGCCTTTGCCCACCCGACGATACCGCGGCCTATAGCCGTCGCAGCGCCACGCTCGCCACCGTGTGGTCGGCGCCCTTCTTCAGGATCAGCGTCGCGCGGGGGCGGGTCGGAAGGATGTTGTCCTCGAGATTGGCGAGGTTGGTGCGTTCCCAGATCGCGATGGCGGTGGCGGTGGCTTCCTCGTCCGACAACAGCGCGTAGCGGTTGAAGTAGGATTTTGGATTGGTGAACGCGGTGTCACGCAGCGCCAGGAAGCGCTTGATGTACCATTGCCGCAGCGCCGCCTCGTCGGCGTCGATATAGACCGAGAAATCGAAGAAGTCGGAGACCACGGGCACCGCCTTGCCGTCGCGCGGCAGCTTGCCGGTCTGCAGCACGTTGACGCCCTCGACGATCAGGATGTCGGGCTGGTCGATCTCGGCCCACTGGTTCGGCACGATGTCGTAGGTCAGATGCGAATAGACCGGCGCGCGCACGTGGCGGCGGCCGGCCTTGATGTCGGAGAGGAAGCTGAGCAGCAGCGGCAGGTCGTAGCTCTCCGGAAAACCCTTCTTCTGCATGATGCCCTGCCGCTCCAGCACGGCGTTGGGATACAGAAATCCGTCGGTGGTGATCAGCTCGACCTTCGGACGCGGCGACCAGCGCGCCAGCAGCGCCTGAAGCACGCGGGCCGTGGTGGATTTTCCGACCGCGACCGAACCGGCGACGCCGATGATGTAGGGCATCTTGCGGTCGCGGATGTTGAGGAACTGGCGCTCCGCGTAATACAGGCGCTGCATCGCATCGACATAGATCGACAGGAGGCGCGACAGCGGCAGGTAGATGTCCTCGACCTCCTGCAAGTCCAGGCGATCGTGCAGCGAGCGCAGCCGGTCGAACTCGCCGGGCTCCAGCGTCATCGGCGTGTCGTCGCGCAGTCGCGACCACTGCTCGCGCGTATAGACGCGGTACGGATTATACTGCTGCTCGGGTGCGCGGATATCCATGACGCGACCTTTCCGTTGGGATCTACTAACCCTTGCGGGACGCCTTTTCTTCCAATCCGGACATATTCGTCCGCTTGTCCAGCGCGGCCTCGACCTCCTCCAGCTTTACGCCGCGGGCCTTGAGCAGCACAAGGAAGTGATAGAGCAGGTCGGCACTTTCAGCGATCAGATGCGCGCGATCGTTTTCGACTGCTGCGATTACGGTTTCGACTGCCTCCTCGCCGAACTTCTTGGCGCAATGCTCGGCGCCCTTGTCCAGGAGCTTGCGGGTATAGGACGCCTCGCCGCCGGCCGCCGCGCGGGCGTCGATGGTGTCGGCCAGATCGTGGATCGTGAAACGCGACATCGGAATTACTCAGAAACACACAAGGCCACGGAGGCCATTCCCCGCAGGCCTATGTAGCATTTTTATGATCGGGAGTCGTCAGGCATCGAGGCGCATGGCCAGTCCGCGCCGGGCCATGTGCTCCTTGGCTTCGCGAATGGTGAATTCCCCGAAATGGAAGATCGAGGCAGCCAGCACAGCCGTGGCGTGGCCGTCGCGGATACCGTCGACGAGATGATCGAGATTGCCGACGCCGCCCGAGGCGATCACGGGAACGGGAACGCTGTCGGCGATCGCCCGGGTCAGCGGGATGTCGAAGCCCTGCCGGGTGCCGTCGCGGTCCATGGAGGTGAGCAGGATTTCACCAGCACCGAGCGAGACCACTTCCTGGGCATATTCGATGGCATCGATGCCGGTCGAGTTGCGCCCGCCATGGGTGAAGATCTCCCAGCGATCGCCGCCCGGACGCTTGACCCGCTTGGCGTCGATCGCGACCACCACGCATTGTTCGCCGAATTTCTCGGCAGCTTCCTTGACGAACTCGCGCCGCGACACCGCGGCGCTGTTGATCGAGACCTTGTCGGCGCCGGCGCGCAGGAGCGTCTTGATGTCGTCAACCTTGCGCACGCCGCCACCGACGGTCACGGGCATGAAGCAGGCCTCCGCCGTACGCCGGACCACGTTCAGCATGATGCCGCGGTTCTCGTGGGTCGCGGTGATGTCGAGGAAGGTGAGCTCGTCGGCGCCGGCGGCGTCATAGGCGATCGCGGCTTCGACGGGATCGCCGGCATCGCGCAGGTCGACGAAGTTGACGCCCTTGACGACCCGGCCGTCCTTGACGTCGAGGCAGGGGATCACGCGCACCTTGAACATGTGTCAGCTCCTAGGCGGTGCGCGCGTTGCGGATCAAGGTGAGGGCGGCGGCGGGATCGAGCCGGCCGTCGTAAAGCGCGCGGCCGGCGATCGCGCCGGCGAGCTTCCTGGCGCGCGGCGTCAGCATCGCCTTGACGTCCTCGATCGAGGCGAGGCCACCGGAGGCGATCACGGGGATGGAGATGCTGTCTGCCAGCGCAATGGTCGCATCGAGATTCAGGCCCTTCAGAAGACCATCGCGCGCGATGTCGGTGAAGATGATGGCGGCGACGCCGGCGTCCTCGAAACGCTGCGCGATCTCCAGCACCGTCACCTGCGAGGTCTCGGCCCAGCCTTCGACCGCGACCTTGCCGTCACGGGCATCAAGCCCGACCGCGACGCGGCCGGGGAATTTTTTTGCAGCCGCCTTCACCAGTTCAGGGTCGCGCACCGCGGCGGTGCCGATGATGACGCGGGTGATGCCCTTGTCGAGCCAGGCTTCGACGGTCGCGAGATCGCGAATGCCGCCGCCGAGCTGTACCGGGATCTTGATCGTCTTGAGCATCCCCTCGATCGCCTGCGCATTCACCGGCTTGCCGGCAAAGGCGCCGTCGAGATCGACGACGTGGAGATACTCGAAGCCTTGTTCGACAAAGCTCTGCGCCTGGGCTGCGGGATTGAGGTTGAATACGGTCGCGCGCGCCATGTCGCCTTGCTCGAGGCGCACGCACTGGCCGTTCTTGAGGTCAACAGCGGGAAAGAGAATCACGGTTTCCATCGCAAAAAGTTCGAGATCAGGGCCAAGCCGAAACGCTGGCTCTTCTCGGGGTGGAATTGGGTGCCGATGGCGGTGTCCTTCGCGACGATCGCGGTGACGGGTCCACCGTAATCGGCGCGCGCGAGCACGTCCGCCTCGTTGGCGGCGTTGAGGTGGTAGGAGTGCACGAAATAGGCGTGCTGGCCCTTGGGGCCGAGCGGCAGCCTGTCCAGCACCGGATGCTCGCGCAGCAGGTCGAGCGTGTTCCAGCCCATGTGCGGGATCTTCAGGCTCTCGTCGCGCGGCATGATCTTCTCGACGTCGCCGCCGACCCAGTTCAGGCCCTCGGTGATGACGTGTTCCTTGCCGCGGCTCGCCATCAGCTGCATGCCGACGCAAATACCAAAGAAGGGCCGCGCCTTGACACGCACCGCTTCAGTGATCGCCTCGACCATGCCGTTGACGGCATCGAGCCCGCGCCGGCAATCGGCGAAGGCGCCGACGCCCGGCAGCACCAGACGGTCGGCGCCGTAGGCCTGATCCGGATCGCTGGTGACGAAGACCTTTTGCGGAATCTCCAGGCTGCGCGCGGCGCGCTCGAACGCCTTGGCGGCGGAATGCAGATTGCCTGAACCGTAATCGATGATCGCGACGCTCATCTTGACCCTCCCGGTTCTGGAAACAATCCAATGATGCCGCCCGACGGCAGCGGTGGCGGATTCGAGAATTGCTGACCCGGCACATTGCGGGTTGGCGGCGGGCCGCCGCGATCGACGGCCCATTGATCGTTGACGATGCCGCGCTGCTTCTGGCTCCAGCGCTCGAAGAACCGCCGCTCGGCGGTGTCCTCGTCGTCGGAGATGACGACGTCGAGCTGGCGCCACTTGCCGCGCGACAGCGTCCAGCGGCGCAGGCTCGAGGCCTCGAAACCCATCAGCACCGCGATGATCATATTGGCCAAGAAGATCGAGCTGCGGCCAACGCCGAGGCTATGCAGCCCTGCATCGAATGCAGCCAGGAAAATCACCCAGCCGATCAGCGCCAGCCAGAGCCTGTTCCAGAGCAGCCAGAACGGGCCGAGAACCATCGCCCAGAAATGAAAACCGTCGCGCACGAAGACGAACTTGTCAGTCGCGCGCAGATCGGCTCCGGCAGGGGAGGGAGCATGAACTGTGTAGACAGGCATGGTGATGCCCCGTTCCTAGGAATTCAGTGATACCGCAAGCGGCGCGTGCCGCGGGCCGAAAGACGTCAACCGCCGAGCGAGCCCTTGGTGGACGGGATTTCGCCCACAGCCTTCGGATCGATCGCGACGGCAGTGCGCAGCGCCCGCGCCAGGCCCTTGAAGCAGGACTCGGCGATATGGTGGCTGTTATCGCCATATAGGGTCTCGACGTGGAGAGTCACGCCGGCGTTCATGGCGAAGGCCTGGAACCACTCGCGCACCAGCTCGGTATCGAACTCGCCGATCTTGTCGCGGGGGAAGTCGGCCTTGAACACCAGGAACGGACGGCCCGAGATGTCGATGACCACGCGCGACAGCGTCTCGTCCATGGGCATGTGCACGCCGGCATAGCGGGTGATGCCCGCCATGTTGCCGAGCGCCTGCTTGACCGCCTGGCCGAGCGCGATGCCGGTGTCTTCGGTGGTATGGTGATGATCAATGTGCAAATCGCCGACCGCCTTGACCGTGAGGTCGATGCGGGAATGGCGGGCGAGGAGATCGAGCATATGGTCGAAAAAGCCGATGCCGGTCGCGATATTGGACACGCCGGTGCCATCGAGGTTCACGGTGACCTCGATGTCGGTTTCCTTGGTCTTGCGCTTGATCGTCGCGGTGCGCATTGAAAAGCGGTTTCCATTCTGGTTTTGGACCGAAAACGGCGGTCTTTTAACAGTCAAATGACGCCTTCGCTACTGCGGGAACGGCTGGCCGGGCCTCTACTTCTGCCTATGGTGAGCGAAATGGGCCCGGAGCGGCCCGTTGTACGGTCGGTCCCGACCGCCTAAATCAGGTCCGACAACGAGGTATTTGATGCAGGACTCCCAGAACAGCGCGCCGGGCTGGCACGGCACCACGATTTTGACGGTCCGCAAGGGCGGCAAGGTGGTGATCGGCGGCGACGGCCAGGTCTCGATCGGCCAGACCGTGATCAAGTCCAACGCCAAGAAGGTGCGAAAACTCGGCAAGGGCGACGTCATCGGCGGCTTTGCCGGCGCCACGGCTGACGCCTTCACGCTCTTTGAGCGGCTCGAATCCAAGCTCGAGCAGTATCCGGGGCAGCTGACCCGGGCCGCGGTGGAGCTCGCCAAGGACTGGCGGACCGACCGCTATCTGCGCCGCCTGGAGGCCATGATGATCGTGGCCGACAAGGACGTCTCCCTGGTGCTGACAGGCACCGGCGACGTGCTGGAGCCCGAGGCCGGGGTCATGGCGATCGGCTCCGGCGGCAATTACGCCCTGGCCGCCGCGCGGGCCCTGATCGACACCGACAAGGATGCCGAGACCATCGTCCGCCGCTCCCTCGATATCGCCGCCGACATCTGCGTCTACACCAACCGCAATCTGACCATCGAAAGCCTGGCGACCGGCTAGGCCAGACCGAACAGGACATGGCGCCCGCCTACACCTTCCGCCCGATGAGCACGGCCGATTTGCCGCTGATCCGGCGGTGGCTGGGCGAGGCGCATGTGCGGGAATGGTGGGGCGATCCGGACGAGCAGTTTGCGCTCGTGGGCGGCGATCTCGATGAGCCGGCGATGGACCAGTTCATCGTGTTGGCCGGCACCCACCCGTTCGGCTATCTTCAATGCTATCGCCTGACAGCCTGGAATACCGGCTTTGGGCCGCAACCGGAGGGCACCCGTGGGATCGACCAGTTCATCGGCGAAAGCGACATGATCGCGCGCGGCCACGGCTCCGCGTTCATCCGCCAGTTCGTCGACGGCCAGTTGCGGCAGGGCCTGCCACGCATCGTCACCGATCCCGATCCGCTCAACGCACGTGCCGTGCGCGCCTATGAGAAGGCCGGCTTCGTCCGCGACCGCATGGTTGAGACGCCGGACGGGACGGCGCTGCTGATGGTGCGCGAGCCGTGACGCTGATGAGCACGCACGAGAGCAAGGTCGCCGTACCGCCGTTCGCCTGGGTCGGCATCGCACTGCTGCTGCTGGCGCTGCAGGCCTCGATCCTGTTCGCGATGGGACGGGTGCCGATCTGCACCTGCGGCTATGTAAAGCTCTGGCATGGCGTGGTGAACAGCTCCGAAAATTCGCAGCACATCACGGACTGGTACACCTTCTCTCACATCCTGCATGGCTTCCTGTTCTACGGCTTGACCTGGCTGCTGTTCGCGCGCCTGCCCTTCCTACAACTGTCCTGGCCGGCACGGCTGATCGTCGCCATGCTGATCGAAGGCACCTGGGAGATCGTCGAGAACTCGCCCTTCATCATCGAACGCTACCGTGCCGGCACGATCTCGCTGGATTATTTCGGCGACAGCATCGTCAATTCGATTTCTGACAATCTGGCCATGATGATGGGGTTCCTCGCCGCGCGCGTGCTGCCAGTCTCGGTGACCGTCCTGCTCGGGCTCGCCTTCGAGATCATGCTCGCGCTTCACATTCGCGACAATCTGACGCTCAATATCCTGATGCTGATCCATCCGATCGACGCCGTGAAACAGTGGCAATCGGGCCCGCCCATCATCTGACGTAAAATGCGGCTTGTCCCGACCCGCATCTGATCCTAGCTAAGGTCCCATGACAGACTTCTCTCCCCGCGAAATCGTCTCCGAACTCGACCGTTTCATCGTCGGCCAGGCCGATGCCAAGCGCGCGGTCTCGATCGCGCTGCGCAACCGCTGGCGGCGGCAGCAGCTCTCCGGCTCCTTGCGCGAAGAGGTACTCCCGAAGAACATCTTGATGATCGGCCCCACCGGCGTCGGCAAGACGGAGATCGCGCGACGGCTCGCCAAGCTCGCGAACGCGCCGTTCCTGAAGGTGGAAGCGACGAAATTCACCGAGGTCGGCTATGTCGGCCGCGACGTCGAGCAGATCGTGCGCGATCTCGTCGAGGTCGCGATCGCCCAGGTGCGTGAGCGCAAGCGCAAGGACGTGCAGGCACGCGCGCAGCTCGCCGCCGAGGAGCGCGTGCTCGACGCGCTGGTCGGCGCCAATTCCAGCCAGGCAACGCGCGAATCGTTCCGCAAGAAGCTGCGCGCCGGCGAGCTCAACGACAAGGAAATCGAGATCGAGACGCAGTCCTCGGGCGGCGGCATGCCGATGTTCGAGATCCCGGGCATGCCTGGCGCGCAGATGGGCGCGGTGTCGCTCGGCGACATCTTCGGCAAGCTGGGTGGCCGCAGCAAGACGCGGCGCCTGACGGTGGAGAACTCGCACGAGATCCTCGTCAATGAGGAATCCGACAAGCTGCTGGATACCGACCAGCTCACGCTGGAGGCGATCAGCGCGGTCGAGAACAACGGCATCGTGTTCCTGGACGAGATCGACAAGATCTGCGCGCGCGACGGCCGGGTCGGCGGCGACGTCTCGCGCGAGGGCGTGCAGCGTGACCTGTTGCCGCTGATCGAAGGCACCACGGTCTCGACCAAGCACGGCGCGGTGAAGACCGATCACATCCTGTTCATCGCGTCCGGCGCCTTCCACGTCGCGAAGCCGTCCGACCTGTTGCCCGAATTGCAGGGCCGCCTGCCGATCCGCGTCGAACTGCAGGCACTGACCCGCGACGACATGCGGCGCATCCTGACCGAGCCCGAGGCCTCGCTGATCAAGCAATATATCGCGTTGCTGCAGACCGAGGGCGTGACGCTCGACATCACCGCCGACGCCATCGACGCGCTGGCCGACGTCGCGGTCGCCGTCAATTCCACCGTCGAGAACATCGGCGCGCGGCGGCTCCAGACCGTGATGGAACGGGTGCTGGACGAAATCTCCTTCACCGCCCCCGACCGCAGCGGCGAGACCGTCAAGGTCGATGCGGATTTCGTGCAGAAGCACGTCGGCGACCTCGCCAAGAACGCCGATCTGAGCCGGTTCATTTTGTAATTCCGCGCGGCCACGCTATGGATGCGGCGTGACCGCAAATATCCTGCAAAATCCCTGGCGTCTCCTGCTCGCGATCAACGCCGCGGTCATCGTCGGCGTGTTCGTCCACAAGATCCAGCTGCCGCCTTACGTCCCCTACATCCACCTCCTCGTCGACTATCATTTCGGCTTCATCAAGCGCGCACTGATCGGCGCCATCGTCGCGCTGTTCACGGACAAGGTGCCGGTTTGGCTGGTGTTCGCGCTCGGCGGAGCGACGTGGCTGGTGACGCTGGGGCTGTACGCAAGGCTATTCCAGAAAACGTTCGGCTTCACCGCGAGAACGCTGCCGCTGTTCGTCTTCATCGCGGGCTCGCCGTTCTTTCTCAAGAACTTCATGCACACGCTCGGCCATTTCGACATCTATGGCTGCGCACTGGCGATCATCCTGCTGCTGATGCCGGCAGGCTCGTTGCTGTTCGTCGCAACGGCCGCGCTGTTCGCGATCGTCCTCGTGCTGATCCACCACATTCATCTGCTGATGTATGTGCCGACGATCGTCACCATCGTCGTGATCAGGCACTACCTCGCTTACAGCGCCACCAGAGCGAATGTCGCGTTCGGTTTGGTCGCGCTGCTTGGCGTGAGCGCGCTGTTCTTCGCCGCGCAATTCCTGGGAACGATGCCGATCCCGGAAGCGGATTTCGTTGCGTATCTGAAGACCCGGATGGCCGATCCGGCGCGGACCGACCTGCTGCAATTCGCCTACATCTGGTACCAGCCGCTGGCGAAGGAGGTTTCGGATACCTGGGGCCGCCTGCCGCACAACATCCTCGGCGTGCCGGTGTTCGCCCTGCTGATCTGGCTGCACACGCCACTCTGGCGCTATTTCGCCGGCCTGATCGGCGCGCTCGCGGATGACATGCACCGGCGCCTCGTCGTCGCGGCGCTGATCGGCATCAGCCTCGCCTATCTCGTGATGTTCGCGATGGTGTTCGACTATTCGCGCTGGATCTCGAACTGGGCGGTCTGCCTGTTCCTGATCCTGCATGCGGTGAAGATGCTGCCGGCCAAATACAATGCACCGCTGATCGCGTCGGAGGATCAGAAGACAAATATCTTCGGCCTGATCCTCACGCTGATCCCGCGCGTCGGAATCGTCCGGCCGTTCTAATACCTCGCCCGGCGTATCCGCACATAGAGCGCGCCCTCGCCGCCGTGGCCGATATGCGCCTCCTCGAAGCCGACGACGAAGGCGCGGAATTCCGGCAGGCTCAGCCATTCCGGCACCTGGCGGCGGAGCACGCCGCTTTCGCCGCCGCTCCGTCCCTTGCCGGTGATGACGAGCACGAAGGTCAGGCCGTCGTGATGGGCGCGGTGCAGGAAGCCGGTCAGGGCCCGGTGGGCGCGTATCTGGGTCATGCCGTGCAGATCGAGCCGCGCCTCGATCTCACTACGGCCGCGCGACAATTTTGTGCGCTCGCGCTTGCCCAGCGGTGCCAGCGGCGGCATGGCCGGCTTTGCCACCCGCACAGCCGTCGCGGCAGCGATCGGCCGTGGCGATGGCGCAGATCGCGTGGCCGGCGCTGCCGGTGAAGGCTCAGTGCGCGGCGGGGCATGCGCCTTTGCCACGCGATGCTTCCGCAGCGGCTTGACCTGTTTTGCGACCGCATCCCACAGCGCGCGCTCCTCCTCGCTCAGCGCACGGCGGCGCGGCGAGGGACGAGGCTCCAGCACGGGCGGACGGGACGATCGCTTCATTGCTGCCGATGGGGACGATTCTTGACTGGCCGCCGCGGCTCCTGAACGGGCTCTATCACGGGACGCGGCACCGGCAACGGGACCGGATTGGCAACGGCGACGGTCTCACCCTTACCTTGCGCCACGGCTGCGGACGGAGCCGCCGGCTTGGTCTGATCCTTGGCCGAATCCTTGGCAGGATCGGTCTGCGGAAACAGCTTTGCGATCTTCTCCGAGGGACGCGGGTCCGGCACCGGCAACTTCGCGGCGCGCACCGTGGGATCGAGGCCCTTCGGCACCAACATGACGAAGTGCATGGGATGGCGCAGCCGTCCCGAGACGCGGCCGGCATCCGCGCCGGCGCCGAAATAGAGATCGGCGCGCGCGGGACCGATGATGGCCGAGCCGGTGTCCTGCGCGATCATCAGCCGGTGGAACGGCGTCTTGGAGCGTTCGGAATCGATCGGAAGCTCGCCCTCGATGAAGAACGGCGTGCCGTAGACGTGCAGCGCCTTGTCGACCGCGATCGAGCGGCCGGCAGTCAGCGGAATGCCCTGCGCACCCACTGCTTCTTCCTTGTCGGACAGATTGACCTCGCGGAAGAAGATGTAGGAGCGGTTCTGGCGGCGCAGATCCTTGGCGCCATCGGGGTTCTGCGCCATCCACTCCCTGATCTTCTGCATCGACATCTCCTCCTTCGGAATGATGCCGCGCTCGATCAGGACACGACCGACGGCCGTGTAGGGATAGCCGTTATAGGCGTCGTAATTCAGCCGGACCGTGCCGCCGTCGTCGAACTTGATCCGCGCCGAGCCCTGGATCTGGGCGAACAGCAGATCGGTCGGGTCCTTCAGCCAGGCGATCTCCAGCCCGCGGCCGGCGATCTTGCCGTCCTCGATCTCGCCGCGATCGTAATAGGGCACCAGCTTGCGGCGGCCGATCTTGCGATAGACCGGGCCCTTGTTGGGCAGGCTGACCGAGTCCTGCTTGTAGCCGCGCACAAACAGGTTCGACGGGCGACGATAGACCGGCACGTTGAAGGCGTCGGTCTGCGTCCGCGATCCCTCCAGCACCGGTTCGTAATAGCCGGTGACGAAACCGTCGGGTTCGCCGAGGCGCGAGATCCGCAGCGGCGCGAAATTCTCCTCGAAGAAGGTCCTGGCTTTGGCGTCGTCGGTGAGCTCGAGCGACTTGGCGGCCCGGCAGGGCTCGCTCAGCGAGCCGCCAAGCGCCTTCGGTTCGGCCGCACCGGTCTGCGCGTTGATCGTCCGGCAGCTCGCGCGGAACGTCTTGTAGGCGGCCAGATGGTCGTCGTCGCTCCAGCCTTTCACGTCCGTCCAGGTCAGCGGCAGATATTGCGCACCGGGGATTTCGAACGGCAAAGGGAGCTGCGGATAGGGCAAGGCGCGCGGCGGGGCGGCGGCAAGTGCCGGGAGATGATGGTGATGGCTGCGGTAGTGACGCCGCGCCGCTTCGGCGCCGAGCGAAAACGACGACAGCACGACGGCACCTGCGCAAAGCGCCGTCGCGCTGTTCTTCAGGAAATTCTTAATTCGCGCTTCCGGTGCCAACCAGCTTCCAGTTTGGATCGCGAGAGGTGATATCGCGGGCGAAGGTCCAGATGTCGGTGATGTCGGCGACCGTGTCCGCACTACCGTCGACGATATTGCCGCTCTTGTCGCGGGTGGCCGAGATCATCTGCGAGACGAATCGTATGGTGAGCTGAGCCGTGCGGTCCCGCAGCTCGGCGCCGACGAGCTCGGCCTTGTCGATCGAGACGAAACGCGTCTCGGTCTTCTGCTCATACTTCTCGCGTTCCTTGATGGCGGCGTCGAAGCTGTCATAGACCTCCGACGACAGCAGGTCGCGCAACGCGCGGCGGTCGCCATTGGCAAAGGCCAGCACGATCATCTCATAAGCGCCGCGGGCGCCCGAGATGAAATGGCGCGGGTCGAAGGTGGAATCCTTGTCGACGATGGCATCGAGACCCTGGGCGAGCGCGGTGCCCGGCTCGGTCAGGCCCTTCCAGCGGTCGGAGGGCGGAGCCGGCTCGGCGGTCGGCGCCAGCGGGGCCTGGTCGATCACCTTGCCCGGCATGGTCACGACGTTCTTGTCCTGGGCACCCCCCAGCGCATTGCGGGCGGCGGTGCGGTCGAACGGCGGCCGCTCGTTACCCGTCCGCTGTCCCAGCACGCTGCGCAGCCTCAGAAAGATGAAGACCGCCAGCGCCAGGAAGATGATGGTGTAGATGTCCACGTCGTATTCGCTTTCTGGTCTTCGCTGAAAGGGGCCGTCTCGGGTCGTCGCCGGGAAAATCAATCCGGCCAGTAGACCGTTCCATACGGGAACGGCAAGTCTACATCACCATTTTAGGTCCGCGCGTCTGGTCCTCGGGATGTAGGCACGAAATCTTGCCCGGCCAATGGCGCCTTTTGGCACAGCGCCGAGTGTAGCGCGTTTTATGCTTAAGGGGAAACCCGATCCTGCCCGGAAATCGCGCATCTTCAATCGTTTAACGCGCGATTTCGTCAGGAGGGCCGGGTGAACGTCACAATTGCGGGGGCGGCGCGGATACCCGATCCGGGGCCGTTCGTCCTTGTGGAGTGAGGCGGCCCTATGTTAGCCAACCGCCGCGAAATTCAGCCCAAATCGGGTAAGGAGAGACTCTCATGACCAACGGCAACGGCACCCCTCCCGAGGCGGCCCAGGCTGCCCAGCTCAACGTTCTGGCGCAGTATATCAAGGACCTTTCGTTCGAGAATCCGAACGCGCCGACCTCGCTCCAGCAGCAGGGCCAGCCGCCCCAGATCAACATCCAGATCAATGTCAGCGCCATCAATCTCAGCGAAACCGAGTTCGAGGTGACGCTGTCGGTCGAGGGCAAGGCCGAGACCGCCGGTAAGATCATGTTCTCGTTCGAGCTCGCCTATGCCGGCGTGTTCCGCATCACCAACGTGCCGAAGGAGAATTTGCATCCGCTGGTCATGATCGAGTGCCCGCGTCTGCTGTTCCCGTTCGCCCGCGAGATCATCGCGACCGCCGTGCGCGACGGCGGGTTCCCGCCCCTGATGCTGGATCCGGTCGACTTCGTCGGTCTCTATCGTCAGAACATGGAGCGGCAAATGGCCGCTCAGCAGACGAGCGGTCAGGCCTAAACAGCCGGAGGGGCGGCTGGAGCGGGCAGGAACTCGTTCCAGATCGCCTTGTCGCCGAGCGTTGCGATGAAGGCCCGATGGGCCTCGCGCTCGGCATCGGAAATCCGCGGCGCGAGCGGCACGGTCCGCTGCCGCCGCGGCACATCGCCAGCCGCATTGGCGCGAATGTCCTCGCCTTCCGAAGCGAGGAGCAATTGCGATTGCCGCGCCCCGACCAGATCGACATAAACTTCGGCCAAGAGTTCGGCGTCGAGCAGCGCGCCGTGCTTGGTGCGGTGTGAATTGTCGATCGAATAGCGCGAGCAGAGATCGTCGAGCCGGTTCGACACGCCCGGATGCTTGCGCCGCGCCAACAGCAGCGTATCGACAAGCCGCTCGCGCGGGATCGCGACACGTTTGACCTTGTCGAGCTCGGCGTTGATGAAGCCGATGTCGAACGAAGCGTTGTGGATCACCAGCGGCGCATCGCCGATGAACTCCAGAAACGGGTCGACGACCTCGTGGAACAGCGGCTTGGTCGACAGGAACTCGGCCGACAGCCCGTGCACCGCAAAGGCTTCCGCCGGCATGTCCCGTTCGGGATTGATGTAGACGTGATACGTCTGGCCCGTCGGCATGCGGTTGAAAATCTCGACGCAGCCGATTTCGACCAGGCGATCGCCGCGGAGCGGATCGAGGCCAGTGGTTTCGGTGTCGAGAACGATTTCACGCATGATCAAGAGGCCGTGTGAACCGGCGAATCAGGCTCGCCGCTGCGGCATCTTAACGACCTCGGCCAGAATGTGCGTGATTTGGGCGCGCACGGGTTCAAGTCCGTGTGACGTATCCACTACGAAATCGGCCCGCTTGCGCTTCTCGGCATCCGGCGTCTGCTTGGCGATGATCGCATCGAGCTTGGCCTCGTCCATCGTGCCGCGCTCCAGCACACGCTTGCGCTGGAGTTCCGGCGAGGTCGACACCACGACGACCGCGTCGACCCGCTTCTCGCCGCCGGTTTCGAACAGCAGCGGGATATCCAGGACCACGACGGGCGCCTTGGCTGCTTCCGCGTCGGCGAAGAATTTTTGCCGGGAGGCGCCGAGCATCGGATGAACGATCTGCTCGAGCTGCTTGATCGCGGCCGGATCATGCACGACGCGCGCGGACAATTTTGGACGGTCGACCTTGCCGTTCGCGGTGGTGCCGGGAAAGGCGGCCTCGATCGCCGGCGCGGCCTCGCCCTCATAGAGCTGGTGGACGGCGGCATCGGCGTCATAGACGGGAACGCCGGCCTCCGCGAACAATTTCGCGGTGGTGGATTTTCCCATCCCGATCGAGCCGGTCAGTCCAAGGATCCGCATCAGCAGGCAGCCGTTTCTGTCGTTCACACTGCAACTAGCCGTTCGCGCCGCAGGAACGCAAGCAACGGCAGCAGCGGCAGGCCGAGAATGGTGAAATGGTCACCCTCGATGCGCTCGAACAGATGGCTGCCGAGGCCTTCGAGCTGATAGGCGCCGACGCTGGTCGTCACCGCATCGCCGGCGGCGTCGAGATAGGCTGAAAGCTCCGTCTCGGTCATCGGCCGCATGGTCATGCGGGCCACCGAAACATCCTCGAAAACGATCTTGCCATCTCGCGCCACGGCCACCGCGGAATTCAGCGCGTGGCTTTTGCCGGCGAGGTCGAGCAATTGCGTCATCGCCTGTGCGCGGCCTGCGGGCTTGTTGAAGAGACGCTCGCCGAGAGCCAGGGTCTGGTCGGCACCAATCACATAGCTCCCCGGATGACTGGCCGAGACCGCCTTAGCCTTCTCACGCGCCAGCAGCAGGGCGATGTCATGGGGGCCCGAAAGTTTCGAGGCGGCCTGAATGCCGCGCTCGTCGATATCGGCCGTAATCGCCTTGAACTCCAGTCCGGCACTCGCCAGCAGCATCTTTCGCGCGCTGCTCTGCGAGGCCAGTATCAACGGAGTTTCGCCGCGCCAGAGAGACATCGCCGAAACTATCCCGTGGGCCGGTTGCGCTGGCGATCACTGTAGAGCTTCATGATCGCCGCGGCGGTTTCCTCGATCGATCGCCGCGTGACGTCGAGCAGCGGCCAGTCGTGCTTGGCGCTCAGCTTGCGCGCGAACGCGACCTCGTCGGCGACCGCCTGCCTGTCGGTATAGGTGTCGCCGCTGGTATCGGCACCCATCGAGAGCAGGCGGTTCTGGCGCACCTGGATCAAGCGTTCCGGCGTCGCATGCAGGCTCACCACCAGCGGCCGCGTCAGGGTCTCCAATTGTGCCGGCACCGGAATGCCCGGAACCAGCGGCACGTTGGCGGTGCGGATGCCGCGATTGGCCAGATAGATCGACGTCGGTGTCTTGGAGGTGCGTGAGACGCCGACGAGCACCACGTCGGCATCATCGAGGCCTTCAACATGCTGGCCGTCGTCGTGGATCATCGTGTAGTTCAGCGCGTCGATGCGCTTGAAATATTCCGCATTGAGGACGTGCTGCGCGCCGACGCGGCCCGTGGTCGCGGCGCCGAGATAGGCTTCGAACAACTGCATCACCGGCCCGATGATCGACAGGCTCGGAACGTTGATCTGCTTGCACTTGTCCTCGAGCCGGGAGACCAGATCCTTCTCCAGCAGCGTGAACAGCACGATCCCCGGCGCCTCCTCGATCTCGTCGAGCACGCGATCGAGCTGCTTCTGGCTGCGCACCAGGGGATAGACATGCTCGACCGGGGTGACGTTGGCGTACTGCGCCGCGACGGCGCGCGCGACGGTGATCAGCGTCTCTCCGGTGGAGTCGGAGACCAGGTGGAGATGGAAATAATTGTTCGAGGTCGGCACAAAAGCCCTTTGTATGGAGGCGGTGTGGTTTGTGGATTTCTGTGGACCTTAACCCCTCGGAAAGGGTTGCGCGACACCAGGGGCGGGACAAGTGCCAATTTTCTTCACACCACTGCCCATCGGAACAAGTCCGGCGACCCGTTGAGAGGAAAACGGGATTGCGCGGACAACCCCCTTGATAAGCTGCCGACAGAAACGCGCAAGCCTTTGAAGCTGGCCGACTTATCGGAAGCCGCCGGAAGCATCGGGGATATGTTGATGGATGTGAACAAGCGCACGTGAACGTGCGGACGGAATTGTGTGAGTCCTATTCACGGTCACATAGACTCAAACCTTAAGAATCTAAGATTCTAGATTAGAGGAAGGCGCTACGGACGGATAAGTGTGTAGGGTGAGACCTTAACGAGTTCTTACTATCCCCAGCGTTCCCTGCGCTGGACAGAAAGCCGGGCGCAGAAAATGTTCGAAGACGTCTACCTCTGGATCAAGGCGCTGCATGTGATCGCCGTCATCTCCTGGATGGCGGGCATGCTGTATCTGCCGCGGCTGTTCGTTTATCACTCCGAGGCCGAGATCGGCTCGAAGCAGTCGGAAACCTTCAAAGTAATGGAACGCCGGCTGCTCAAGGCGATCATCAACCCCGCCATGATCGTCACATGGCTTGCCGGGCTCTATCTCGCCTGGTCCGGCCACTGGTTCTCTTTCGGCTGGCTGCACGTAAAACTGGCACTGGTCCTGGCGATGTCTGGGGTCCACGGCTTTTTTTCACGCTGGTGCAAGGATTTCGCCGCCGACCGACGTCCGCGTAGCCAGAAATTCTATCGAATTATCAATGAGGTGCCGACTGCTCTGATGATTTTGATCGTCATCATGGTGATCGTGAAGCCGTTCTAGGCAAGGCTTGCGATGAATCGCTCAGCGCTTCGGCTTGCGGAGTGGAAAGCGATTTTCTATATTGGCGATATCCCACCCAACGCAGGCGGATGTGGTTTTGTCTGAGCTTTCCAGAGGCCGGACACCGCATCAGGTTTGAAGCCTCACCGGCGCTCTCCTTGCCAGACCTGCGGACCTTACCTTCTCGCGTCCGCATTTCAGAGCCTCCTCGCACCCCCTCCCAAGGTTACCCCACAGGACCACCCCAATGCGGGAAATTAAACTCCAGGACCTCAAGTCGAAGACGCCGGCCGAGCTTGTCTCGTTCGCGGAAGAGAATGGGGTCGAGAATGCCAGCACCATGCGGAAGCAGGAGCTGCTGTTCGCCATCCTCAAGCAGCTCGCGATTGCTGAAACCGACATCGTTGGCGAGGGCGTCGTCGAGGTGCTCTCCGACGGCTTCGGATTCCTCCGCTCGCCGGACGCCAATTATCTGCCGGGACCGGACGACATCTACGTTTCGCCCTCGCAGATCCGCCGCTTCGGTCTGCGCACCGGCGACACCATCGAAGGCCACATTCGCAGCCCGAAAGAGGGAGAACGCTATTTTGCGCTGCTGAAGGTCAACACGCTCAATTTCGAAGACCCGGAAAAGGCCAAGCACAAGGTCAATTTCGACAACCTCACGCCGCTGTTTCCGAATCAGCGTTTCCGTATGGAAATCGACGACCCGACGCGAAAAGACCTTTCTGCAAGGGTGATCGATATCGTCGCACCGATCGGCAAGGGCCAGCGCGCGCTGATCGTCGCGCCGCCGCGCACGGGTAAAACCGTGCTGATGCAGAACATCGCGCATTCGATCGCGCACAATCACCCCGAATGCTATCTGATCGTGCTGCTGATCGACGAACGTCCGGAAGAAGTCACGGACATGCAGCGCTCGGTGAAGGGCGAGGTCGTTTCGTCGACCTTCGACGAGCCGGCGGTTCGTCACGTTCAGGTCGCCGAGATGGTGATCGAAAAAGCAAAACGTCTGGTCGAGCATGGCCGCGACGTCGTCATCCTGCTCGATTCGATCACGCGCCTGGGCCGCGCCTACAACACCGTGGTGCCGTCATCCGGCAAGGTCTTGACCGGTGGTGTCGACGCCAACGCGCTCCAGCGCCCGAAGCGCTTCTTTGGTGCCGCCCGCAATATCGAGGAGGGCGGCTCGCTGACGATCATTGCAACCGCGCTGGTCGATACTGGCAGCCGCATGGACGAAGTCATCTTCGAAGAGTTCAAGGGCACCGGTAACTCCGAACTGATCCTGGACCGCAAGGTCTCGGACAAGCGCACCTTCCCGGCGATCGACATCTCGCGCTCCGGCACCCGCAAGGAGGAGCTCATCACCGATCCGCAGGTGCTCAAGAAAATGTACGTGCTCCGCCGCATCCTGAACCCGATGGGCACCATGGATGGGATCGACTTCCTGCTCGACAAACTGCGGTCGACCAAGAGCAATTCAGAGTTCTTCGACTCGATGAACACCTGAGCGCGATGCAGCATGAGATCAGAGGGCGCCTTTGGGCGCCCTTTTTCTTTTTGTGCGGCTTTGCTGCGGAAGAAATGCAGCATGGGGACGGGACGAAAGGAAAATCGGCTCTTCCGGAAGTTGTTGATATCTTTACGTAATGCTGGATGCTGGCTGACCATTTGGTGCCCGGGCGAGGCTGCCTCTGCAGCAAAATGCTGCGCCTTATGTTGCATCGCAATAGAGCCGTTGCTGCGGGCCAGACCGCAGCAAAAGGGGGCGTCGGCATCGCGAGAACGGGCCGTTTGCCTTTTCCCCGCCAGCCGGACAAATAGGCCATGCATCCGCGAGACCAGACCATCTTTGCGCTGTCGTCCGGCCGTGCGCCGAGCGCGATCGCCGTGGTGCGGGTCTCCGGATCGCAAGCGGGGCTCGCGCTCACGACGCTGGCGGGGAGGCAGCCGGCGCCGAGACAGGCTAGCCGCCGGCTGCTCCGCGATGGCGCGGGCCAGCCGATCGACGACGCGGTCGTGCTCTGGTTTCCGGGGCCGGCCAGCGCGACCGGCGAGGACGTCGCCGAATTTCACGTCCATGGCGGCCGCGCGGTGCTCGCGGCACTCATCTCCGCTATTTCTTTTATTCCGAATATGCGCGCGGCCGAGCCCGGCGAGTTCACGCGGCGCGCGTTCGAGAACGGCAAGCTCGATCTCACCGAAGCCGAAGGTCTCGACGATCTCATCCATGCCGATACCGATCGTCAGCGCCGCCAGGCGCTGCGCCAGTTGCAGGGCCTGCTCGGCGATCGCGCGCGCGACTGGCGCGAGCGCATCATCGAGGCGTCGGCGCTGATCGAGGCCGGCATCGATTTTTCCGACGAGGGCGATGTGCCGGCCGAGCTGAGGGCGCCGGCGGTGAAAGCGATCAAAGCGCTGCATGACGAGATCACAAAAGTGCTTGCAGCACAGGGACATTCTGAACGCCTGCGCGACGGCCTGGTGGTCGCGATCGCCGGCGAGCCGAATGTCGGCAAGTCGACGCTGATCAATCAGCTCGCGCGCCGCGAGGTCGCGATCGTCTCGCCCTATGCCGGCACCACGCGCGACGTGATCGAGGTGCAGCTCGATCTCGACGGCTACCCGGTCACGGTGATCGACACGGCTGGCATCCGGGAGACCGACGATCCCGTGGAGCAGGAAGGCGTGCGCCGAGCGCGAGCGCGAGCCGACGCCGCCGACCTCGTGCTGTGGCTGGTGGAGGATGGCCGCGCCGTCGATCCGGGCGGGATGCAATCGCTGGTGAAGTCCGGCCCCGGGCGTGATCAATCGAGCGGCTCGGTCTGGATCGTCCGCAACAAGATCGATCTGGGCGAGGCGGGGGAGGTCGGGCCGCGCGGCGAGTTCGGGATCTCGGCGAGCCGGGGAGACGGCGTTCCCGACCTGATCGACGCGCTCGTGAAATTCGCCGCCGAGTTTTTCGGGACCACAGAGGGCGCATTGGTGACCCGGGCCCGCCAGCGAGATCTGCTGCGCCGGGCATCGGACAGCTTGCGCCGGAGCCTGGAGCTTGTAGAAGACGGCGAAGAGCTTGCCGCCGAAGAGCTGCGCGCTGCGGCCTATGCCTTGGGTCGGCTGTTGGGCCGGGTCGACGTCGAGGACGTCCTCGAGGCCATCTTCCAGAAATTTTGCATCGGAAAGTAGGACTAGTTCTTCATTGTAGAACTAGCGCTTGTTCCAGTCCTTGCGTTTCACGTGAAACGGCAGTGGGATGGGTTCCGGTCCGTTTCACGTGGAACGCGTGATTGTAGTTTCGTAGCCCGGATGAAGCGAAGCGCAATCCGGGACGGCTCCGCAGCCGGAACACCTTTCCCGGATTTCGCTGCGCTCCATCCGGGCTACAAGCTTCCCGCTGTTTCACTGAAACAGGTGGTGGGCGGTTCCGGCCTGTTTCACGTGAAACGCGAGCGGCCCTCATTACGGCTTCTGGGCCCGCAGACTTGGGCGGGAGATTCGATTTCACTGCTCAAGCGGTCTTGGCTATGAACGACGCTCGTGCCCCAAACTCGTCATTGCGAGGAGCTCTTGCGACGAAGCAATCCAGACTGCCTCCACGGAAGGATTCTGGACCCTTGATGATGGTTGGCAGGAAGAACGCCACGCCGTAACTTGCAGCATTCAGGCATCGTCGGCAACAAGCACCTTTTCCTGGGCTGCCCCTCTCCCCAACCCTCCCCCCTTCGCTCCGCCCGCAATGACGGAGCAGACCCATCGCTTGTGCCCTCTCTACTCCGCCCAGAGCCGCGCGAGATCTCGCCGGGAGCTCTCTCCCGGTTAGACCCATCTTGTTTCACGTGAAACAGCAGTCCGCTCAGTGCCGGTTCTACTGTGCATGGGGTTGTTTTCGCGAAAATGCACATAGCCTCCCTGGCCGCCCCGTTTCACGTGAAACAACCGCCTCACCCAGTTTCTACTTCCGGCTTCTCCGCCTCTGCGATAGAAGTCCGCCCATGCGAACAGAGCGAGAGAGTTTCGACGTCATCGTGATTGGCGGCGGCCACGCCGGCTGTGAAGCCGCGGCTGCTTCCGCCCGGATGGGTGCGACGACCGCTCTGGTGACGCACCGTTTCTCCACGGTCGGCGCGATGTCCTGCAACCCCGCCATCGGCGGTCTCGGCAAGGGCCATCTGGTCCGCGAGGTCGACGCCCTCGATGGCCTGATGGGCCGGGTCGGCGATGCCGGTGGCATCCAGTTCCGCGTCCTCAATCGCCGCAAGGGTCCGGCTGTTCGTGGTCCACGTGCCCAGGCCGACCGGAAGCTTTATGCCGCAGCCATGCAGGCCGCGATCCGGGACACCGAAGGTCTTTCCGTCATCGAGGGCGAGGCGGACGAGCTGATCGTGGTCGAGGGCCGGGTGACCGGACTACGGTTGGCGGACGGCCGCGAGCTTCGGGCAGGGGCTGTCGTCGTCACCACCGGCACCTTCCTCCGCGGTCTGATCCATCTCGGCGAGAAGAACTGGCCCGCCGGCCGGGTCGGCGAGGCTCCCGCGATGGGCCTTTCCGCCTCCTTTGAGCGCGCTGGTTTCACCCTTGGACGGCTCAAGACCGGTACTCCGCCGCGTCTGGACGGCACCACGATCGACTGGTCAGCGGTCGAGATGCAGCCCGGAGACGAGCCGCCGGAGCCGTTCTCGGTGATGACCGAACGGATCACGACGCCGCAGATCCAGTGTGGGATCACCCGAACGACCTCCGCGACCCACGAGGTGATCCGGGCCAACGTTCATCGCTCTCCGATGTACTCGGGCCAGATCAAGAGCTCCGGACCACGCTACTGTCCCTCGATCGAGGACAAGATCGTCCGCTTCGGCGACCGCGACGGCCATCAGATCTTCCTGGAGCCGGAAGGGCTCGACGATGGCACCGTCTATCCCAACGGCATCTCGACCTCGCTGCCGGAGGAGGTCCAGCTCGCGATCCTCGCCAGCATTCCTGGCCTGGAGCAGGTGAAGATGGTTCGCCCGGGCTACGCCATCGAGTACGACCACATCGACCCCCGCGAGCTCGATCCGACCCTCCAGACCAAGCGTCTGCGTGGTCTCTTCCTGGCTGGGCAGATCAACGGCACCACCGGATACGAGGAAGCTGCCGGGCAGGGTATCGTGGCCGGCCTGAACGCAGCTTTGGCCGCGAGCGGCGCCGCCCTGACCGTGTTCGACCGTGCCGATGGCTATCTCGGTGTGATGATCGACGACCTCGTCACCCGCGGGATCAGCGAACCCTATCGGATGTTCACCTCCCGCGCCGAGTACCGGCTGACCCTGCGCGCCGACAACGCCGATCAGCGCCTCACCGAGAAGGGGATTGCGCTCGGATGCGTCGGGAGCGCCCGGACGCTGCATCACCGCGCCAAGATGGACGCCCTGAATGCGGCCAGGGCGCTGTCGAAGTCCCTGACCATCACTCCGAACGAGGCGATCAAGCACGGCCTGTCCCTGAACCGGGACGGCCAGCGCCGTTCGGCGTTCGAGTTGATGGCCTATCCGGACATCGGCTGGAGCCAGGTCCGGGCCATCTGGCCGGAGCTGTCGGCGATCGACCCGGTCATTGCCACCCATCTGGAGATCGACGCGAAGTACGACGTCTATCTCGAGCGCCAGAGCGCCGACGTCGAAGCTTTCAGGCGAGACGAGGGGATGGTGCTGTCGGACGTCGATTACCAGCAGGTCCCCGGTCTTTCCAATGAAGTGCGGGCCAAGCTTGAGAAGGCGCGGCCGTTCACCGTCGGCCAGGCTGGCAGGATCGACGGCATGACGCCGGCGGCGCTCGGCATCCTCGCGGCCTACCTCCGGCGCGAGGCACGGAAGACCTCAAAGGCGATCGCATAGGCGTTTCACGTGAAACAGCGCGGGCCGGGCGGCAGATCGTCATCAGGGAAACCATCGGCAGGTGAGGGCGCGAGCCGTCAATCCGAGCCGACGCCGATCAAACCGAAGATCGACAAGGCCAGCGCCAACGATCGGTCGCTGGACTCCATCATCGCGGCGGACAAGCTCGCGGCGCTCAGGCTCGCCCCCGTTTCACGTGAAACCGAGGAGCGACTCGACCGCTACATCGCGCTGCTCCGCGAGTGGCAGGCCAAGACCAATCTGGTCGCGCCCTCGACCCTGCCGCAGCTCTGGACCCGGCACATCGCCGACTCGCTCCAGCTCGTCGATCTCGCCCCTTCGGCAAAGCGCTGGGCCGACCTCGGCAGCGGCGGCGGCTTTCCCGGAATTGTCCTCGCCTGTGCCATGGCCGGAACGCCGGGCGCCAGCGTCCATCTCGTCGAGCGAATCGCCAAGAAGGCAGCCTTTTTGCGCGAAGCAGTTCGCGTCACCGCATCTCCGGGGCTCGTACATCTCGCGGAGATCGGGGATAATGTGGATAGAATCACCGGCCCCGTGGATTGCGTCACCGCGCGTGCGCTGGCTCCGCTACATCAACTCATCGGCTTTGCGGAGCCGCTGATGCGCCAGGGTGCAAAAGCGCTGTTTCCGAAGGGTCAAGATGTAGAGGCTGAATTGACCGAAGCCGCTAAATATTGGAATATTCAGCCGCAGCTTCACCAAAGCCGTACCGGCGACGGTTGGATCGTCGAGCTGACGTCCGTCGAGCAGCGCGGCTGACGCGTTCAGGGGTCGAGTGGGGAATTTGCGATGAGCGTGATTGACGAACCGCAGCAGCAACAGACCGGCGAAGTGCCGCAGGGCCACCCGCGCATCCTGGCGCTGGCGAATCAGAAGGGCGGCGTGGGAAAAACAACCACGGCGATCAATCTTGGCACGGCACTCGCTGCGATCGGCGAGCGCGTCCTGATCGTCGATCTCGATCCGCAGGGCAACGCCTCGACCGGCCTCGGCATCGATCGCCGCAACCGCTCCTGCTCGACCTATGACGTGTTGATCGGCGAATCGAGCTTGCGCGAGGCGGTGGTCTCGACCGCGGTGCCGCGGCTGCACATCGCACCCTCGACCATGGATCTCTCCGGCCTCGAGCTCGAGCTCGGCACCACGCCCGGGCGCGCGTTCAAGCTGCGCGATGCCATCGGCGCGCTCAACAACAACGTCTCGCCGGACGCCGATTACACCTATGTGCTGATCGACTGCCCGCCCTCGCTCAACCTGCTCACGGTGAACGCGATGGCGGCCTCCGATGCGATCCTGGTGCCGCTACAGTGCGAGTTCTTCGCGCTCGAAGGTCTGTCGCAATTGCTCCAGACGGTGGAGCAGGTGCGCTCGACGCTCAATCCGAACCTGTCGATCCACGGCATCGTGCTGACCATGTTCGACTCGCGCAACAACCTCTCGAACCAGGTCGTCGCCGACGTCCGTCAGTTCATGGGCGAGAAGGTCTACAAGACCATGATCCCGCGCAACGTGCGCATCTCGGAAGCGCCGTCCTACGGCAAGCCGGTGCTAGTCTACGATCTCAAATGCGTCGGCAGCGAAGCTTACTTGCGGCTCGCCACCGAAGTGATCCAGCGCGAGCGCGAGCTGCGCACCACGCATTGACGCTGCCGTAGGGTGGGCAAAGGCGTCTTCGCCGTGCCCACCATCTTCTGCACACAACTGGTGGGCACGCTTCGCTTTGCCCACCCTACGATAATTCAGTTCTGGAGTGTTGCACCGTGAATCCAAGGGAGCTGGCGATGGCCGACGAAGCGCGTTCGCGACTGGGCCGGGGTCTTGCGAGTCTGATCGGTGACGTCGGCGGCGAGGCTCAGCATGTCGATCGTCCGCGCGCGCAGCGCAAGGTGCCGATCGAATTCATCAAGCCCAATCCGCGCAACCCGCGCCGCGCCTTTTCGGAAACGGAGCTCAAGGAGCTCTCTGATTCGATCAGGCAGCACGGCGTGATCCAGCCGATCGTCGTGCGTCCGGTGAAGGGCGCGCAGGATCGCTTTGAGATCATCGCCGGCGAACGGCGCTGGCGCGCATCGCAAATGGCCGGCCTGCACGAAGTGCCGATCGTGCCGGTCGACATCAGCGACAGCGATGCGCTGGAGTTCGCGATCGTCGAGAACGTGCAGCGCGAAGACCTCAACCCGATGGAAGAGGCGCTCGGCTATCACGCGCTCGCCAACGAGTTCAAACGCAGCCAGGACGACATCGCAAAGGTCGTCGGCAAGAGCCGCAGCCACATCGCCAACATGATGCGGCTGACGAAACTGCCGGCCGAAGTGCAGGCCTTGATCACGAGCGGCGAGCTGACCGCCGGCCACGCCCGCGCGCTGATCGGCGTGCCCGATCCGCTCACATCAGCCAGGCGCATCGTCGCGGAAGGCCTCAACGTGCGCCAGGCCGAAGCGCTCGCGCATGAAGAGGGTGTGCCGGAGCGCAAGCCGCAGAAGGCGCGCAGCACCGGGGGCAAGGAAAAAGACCCTGACACGATCGATCTCGAAAAGCGCGTCAGCGATGCGCTTGGCCTCAAAGTCACGGTCAATCACCGCGACCCCGGCGGCTCCGTCCAGATCAACTACCGCAACCTCGATCAGCTCGACGAGGTGATGAAGCGGCTGGCGAAGGGCGCGCTGTAGACCTAGCCCTCAGTGTCGTCCCCGCGAACGCGGGGACGACACCGGGTATTTGGCGCGCATCTGTTTCCACATCGTCGTTGCGAG
The DNA here is from genome assembly GCF_004634465.1 of Bradyrhizobium sp. MOS001. Classification (NCBI taxonomy): domain Bacteria; kingdom Pseudomonadati; phylum Pseudomonadota; class Alphaproteobacteria; order Hyphomicrobiales; family Nitrobacteraceae; genus Bradyrhizobium; species Bradyrhizobium sp. MOS001. Next base: position 143,204 of record NZ_SPVJ01000002.1, on the reverse strand, counting down.
CGAAGCGAAGCAATCCAGATTCTTTCCGCGGAGGGACTCTGGATTGCTTCGTCGCTTGCGCTCCTCGCAATGACGCGGAGAGAGTGGGGCCTTACCCCCGCCGCTTCGCGTTCGCGGCGATGGCCATCAGCGTGCGCTGGGCTATGGCGGCGGCTAGCGTCGATTGCTTGCGGGTGTCGAGCGCAGCGGTCGCGAGCTGCTCGATGATTGCGGCGAGCCGCGCCACGCTGAAATTGCGCAGCGCCGTTTCGACCGCCGGCTTTCGCGAAAAATGCAGGCGCGGATAGCCGCCCTCGAGCACGGCGGACGCAGGCTGGCCGTCGGCGATCGCGAGCGCAGATTTGTGCAGCCACGCGGCTTGGCGCTGCGCGGCGGAGATGATCACGCCGGGATAGGTGCCGGCGATCATGGCCTTTGCAAATTCGGTCTCGACGATGTCGGGCCGGCCGGCGAAGGCGCCGTCGACGATGGGATCGAGTTTCAGCTCGGACGCATCGGCAACGACGGACATCACATCATCCAGCGTGATCTCGCCCTTGCCATGCGCATAGAGCGTCAGCTTGCGCAGCTCATTGCGCGAGGCCTGGCGGTCGCCGCCGAGGAATGACATCAGCGCCGCGCGGGCATCCTGCGCGATGCGCAGATTGGCGATGCGGAGCTCGTCGTCCATCAGCTTGGCAAGGTCGCGCTCGGTGTCGGGATAGCAGCCGATCGCCACGGCCGTCTTGGCCTTCTCGCAGGCCTTGCGCAGGGGCGATTCCGGGCGCAGCTCGCCGGCTTCGATCACGATGCGGCAATCCTTCACGCCCATCTCCGCCAGCGTATCGATACCGCTGGCAAAGCTGCGCGAGCCGGCGCGGACGCGGATGGCGCGGCGGCCGCCGAACAACGGCACCGTCATGGCTTCATCAACGAGCCGCGACGGCTCGGCGGAGAGTTCGTCGCCGTCGAGCTTGACGAGGGAGAAGGGATCGTTGGGGTCGTCGACGGCCGAGGCTATAAGTGCATCGGCGCGCTCGCGCACGAGGCCGGCATCGGGACCGTAGAGCAGGATGATCGGTCGGCCCCCGTCGGGACGGGCGAGGAAGGCGTCGATCTCTTTTCCGCGCAGCGCGACCATCGGGCCCAACTGTCATTCCGGGGCGCGCAAAGTGCGAACCCGGAAATCTCGATCAATAATCTCTGGATTCCGGATCCGCCCTGCGGGCGCTCCGGAATGACGGGGATGACTTAAGTGCCGGCGATGAAGAACGAGGCGAGGCGAGTGTTGATGTTCTCGGCGATCTCGTTGGCGGCACGATCCTCGGCATCGCGAAGGGCCCGGTTGCGGGCAAAGCGCTGGTAGGAGCCGGGCATGTCATAGGACACGCGCGCGAACGTCGTGCCGGTCATGACCGACTTGCCGCTGACGACCTCGATCAAATTGTACTGGGCGTCGATGCCGTAGTTTTCACTGTTCGGCAGGCCGGTATTGGGATCGACGATCAGCGACGTTTTGCTGCTCGCGAAGCGAATCTCCAGGCGATGGGTCGGCGGCATGCCCGTGGCCGTGCCGTAGAGCTTGAAGGCCAGGGCGTTGCGGACCTCGACGCCGACGCGGGCCTCGCGGGAGGCATTGGCCTTGTTGATCGGCGGAAGGTCGATCCCCATCAGCTTCTCGCGCAGGCCGGGGGTGCCGTCACCACGCTCGGCATACATCGGCTGGAAGCAGCCAGCCGTCAGCGCCGCCAATGCGGCGACCGCCAGCAAGCGGGCAGCGATCCGGATCCTAGCCGACAACATTCACGATCCTCTTGGGGACGATGATCACCTTGCGGACGGGCTTGCCGTCCAGGGCCAGTTTTACCGCATCGAGGGCCAAAACGGCAGCCTCGATTTCCGGATTCTGGGCCACTGTTGCAACTGTGACCTCACCCCGCTTCTTGCCATTGACCTGGACCACCAGGGTCACGGCGTCTTCAACCAGCAAATCGCGTTCGATTTGGGGCCAATCGGCCTCGGAAACCAGCCCGCTATGGCCCAGAACCTGCCAACACTCCTCGGCCAGATGCGGCATCATCGGGGAGAACAGCTGAACCAGGATCTGGCTGGCCTCCCGGACCGCCCAGGCGAGGTCAGGAGTGGGCTGGCCGGGGCGCTGGAGCACCTCGGAGAACGCATTGGCGAATTCACGGATATGGGCAAGGCAGACGTTGAAGTGCAGCCGCTCGATCCCGGTGGTGACCTTGTCCAGCGCGCCATGGGCGGCCTTGCGCAAGGCGGTCGCATCCGGGCCAAACGAGCCCGGACGGTCCGCCGGCGCGGCCTGGCTGAGCTCCACTGCATCGTCCACCAGCCGCCACAGCCGCTGCACGAAGCGCGAGGCGCCTTGGACGCGCTCGTCGCTCCAGATCACGTCGCGGTCGGGCGGGGAGTCCGACAGCATGAACCAGCGGGCGACGTCGGCGCCGTAGGTCTCGATGATGTCGTCGGGGTCGACCGTGTTCTTCTTCGACTTCGACATCTTCTCGATCGGACCGATCTGGACGTCTTCGCCTGACGTCAGCAGCGTCGCGCGCCGGCCGTTGCCGCCGACCTCGATCTTCACCTCGGCCGGCTGCACATAGGTGCCGTCGGCCTTCTGGTACGTCTCGTGCACCACCATGCCCTGCGTGAACATGCCGGCGAACGGCTCGTCCAGCGCAATGTGCCCGGTCGCCTTCATCGCGCGGGTGAAGAAGCGGCTGTAGAGCAGATGCAGGATCGCGTGCTCGACGCCGCCGATATACTGGTCGACCGGCAGCATCCGGTTGGCGACGGCTGGCGTCGTCGGCGCGTTCTCGTTCCAGGGATCGGTGAAACGCGCAAAATACCAGGACGAATCCACGAAGGTGTCCATGGTGTCGGTTTCGCGCTGGGCCTTGCCGCCGCATTTCGGGCAGGTGACGTGCTTCCAGGTCGGGTGATGATCGAGCGCGTTGCCCGGTCTGTCGAAGGTCGCGTCATCAGGCAGCGTCACCGGCAGGTCGGCGTCCGGCACCGGCACCACATCGCACTTTGGACAATGGATGACGGGAATCGGGCAGCCCCAATAGCGCTGCCGTGAAATACCCCAGTCGCGCAGGCGGAAATTGACCTGGCGCTCGCCGACCGGCGCGTTGCCGCGCAGTTCGCCTTCCAGGCGCTTTGCGACCTCGTCCTTGGCCTGCTCGATGGTCATGCCGTCGAGGAAGCGCGAATTGATCATGCGGCCATCACCGTCATAGGCGGTGTCGGTGATGACGAAGGTCTTCGGGTCCTGGCCCTCGGGGCAAACGACCGGCGTGTTGCCGAGATTGTACTTGTTGACGAAGTCCAGGTCGCGCTGGTCGTGCGCGGGGCAGCCGAAGATCGCGCCCGTGCCGTATTCCATCAGCACGAAGTTGGCGACATAGACCGGCAGCTTCCAGCTCGGATCGAACGGGTGCACCGCGCGGATGCCGGTGTCAAAACCCTGCTTTTCCGCGGTGTCGATGATCTCTTGCGCGGTGCCGATCTTCTTGATGTCGGCGATGAACTGGGCAAGCTTCGGGTTCTTCGCGGCTGCTGCCTGCGCCAGCGGATGATCCGACGAAATCGCCATGAACTTGGCGCCGAACAGGGTGTCCGGGCGCGTCGTAAAGATCTTCAGCTCGCTCTCGCCGGCGGGCGTCGTCGCCTGATCCAGTGCGAAGCGGACCAGCAGGCCCTCGGAGCGGCCGATCCAGTTGCGCTGCATCAGCCGTACCTTGTCGGGCCAGCGGTCGAGCCCATCCAGCGCGGACAGCAGTTCCTGCGAGTACTTCGTGATCTTGAAGACCCACTGGCTCATTTCCCGTTGTTCGACAACGGCACCCGAGCGCCAGCCGCGGCCGTCGATCACCTGCTCGTTGGCGAGCACGGTCATGTCGACCGGATCCCAGTTGAGCTTGCGCTTCTCACGCTCGGCGAGGCCGGCGGCGAGCATGTCCAAAAACATCTTCTGCTGATGCTTGTAGTAGCTGGGGTCGCAGGTCGCGAATTCGCGCGACCAGTCCAGCGACAGCCCGATCGAGCGGAGCTGTTTCTTCATCGCGGCGATGTTGTCGTAGGTCCAGGCCTTCGGCGCGACCTTGCGCTCGATGGCGGCGTTCTCGGCCGGCAGGCCGAACGCGTCCCAGCCCATCGGGTGCAGCACGTTGAACCCCTTGGCGCGCATGAAGCGGGCCAGCACGTCGCCGAGCGTGTAATTGCGGACATGGCCGATATGGATGCGCCCGGACGGGTAGGGGAACATCTCCAGCACGTAGTATTTCGGCCGCGAGTCGTCGTTCTTGGAGACGAAGATCGCCTGCTGGTCCCAGGCGGCTTGCCAGCGCGGTTCGGCGTCGCGGGCGTTGTAGCGTTCGGAGGTCATGGAATCGTTGGGTTTTCGTGGATTCGGCCGTCTAAAGACGGCGGACTAGGCCATAGAAGTCCTTAGGGGGTCAATGGGTTGCCGCTGGCGGCGGCCCCCCGCAAGGCTGCTCCGCTAAAGTACGGACGGCCCATTGGGATCGGATTAAGGGGTCGGTGCGAGGTTGGCAGCTGACAGCACCCCGCCAGGCGATGGAATCAGGCTTCGACGATCTCGATTACGACTATGCCGCGTCCGTCGCCGGACGGGCGGTGCGGAGCATGGCCGAGCAGCGGATTCCGCCGACGCCGACCAATTTTGCCGTCTGGTTCCACTATTTCGCAGGCAGCCATGACGACCTGCGCAATGCCATCGATCTCCTGATCGACCACAACCGTCCCTTCGACGCCAGGACCAACCAGGAACTGTTCGAGACCTATGTCGCGCCCCGGGCGGGCGCCGTCGCCTCCGAGACGTCCGATCGGCTGCATGCCCTCATGGGGACGGCGAAGGAGTTTCTGGCGACGGCCATGGCCGACAATCGTTCCCAGATGCAGGCGATCAGCGAGGTCGCTGATCGGGGCAGGGCCGGTGTCGATCCGAAGGCGCTGGTCGCCCAGCTCATGAATGAGCTGGCGCGGGCCGCCACCAGGGCGACCCGGCTCGAGGCCGGCTTCGCGGAAAAGACCCGCGAGCTCGACGTGATCCGCGACTCGCTCTCCAAGTCCGAAGAGCGCGCCCGGACCGATACGCTGACGGGGCTGGCAAACCGGCGCGCGCTCGATGAATTCCTGCGCAAGGCACAGACCACCGCGGATTGGGGCGAGCCGCTCGGCGTGCTGATGCTCGACATCGACCACTTCAAGACCTTCAACGACAATTTCGGCCACGGTGTCGGCGACCAGGTGCTGCGCCTGATTGCGAAAGTGCTGCGCGAAAAAGTTCGCGAGCAGGATCTGTCGGCCCGCTATGGCGGCGAGGAGCTGATTGCCGTGCTGCCGGATGCCGATCTCGCCACTTGCGCCGAGATCGCCGAGCGCATCAGGCGCGCGATCGCCGAATGCACGATCACGCGCCGTTCGACCGGGGAGACCCTGCCCGGCATCAGCGTGTCGATCGGCGTGGCGCAGTACCGGACCGGCGAGGCGATCACCGATCTCATCGAGCGCTGCGACCGCGCGCTCTATCTCGCCAAGGGCGGCGGCCGCAATCGCGTGGTGACGGAGGTCGAGCTCGATCGCGCCGCGGCTGCAGGCTAGGCGCTCGCCGCGAGCATCATGGCGGCCGCGCCGTTCTCGATCACCTGGATGCCGTGCTCCATGACATTGTTGCGACCGCGGTGTTTTGCGGCGTAGAGCGCGGCGTCGGCGGCTTCGATGAGATCGCCGGGGCGCAGCGTCTCGTTCGGCTTCGTTGCGGCAACGCCGATCGAGACGGTGACGATCATGTGGGCGGAGGTGATGTGCGGCAGGCACAGCTTCAGCACGGCCGCGCGCACCTGTTCGCCGATCTCGACGGCGCGGTTCACATCGGTGTTCGGCAGCAGCAGGCAGAACTCCTCGCCGCCATAGCGGGCCGCAAAGCCCATCGTGTCGGCGGCGATGCCGGACAAGGATTCGCCGAGCCGGGTCAGGCAGGAATCGCCTTCGAGATGGCCATAGGTGTCGTTGAACAGCTTGAAGTGATCGACGTCGATCATCAGCAGCGCGAGCTCGCTGCAATATTGCTGCGCGCGCATCCATTCGAAGTCGAGCCGGCTCTGGAAGCCGCGGCGATTGGCCAGCCCCGACAGCATGTCGATCGAGGCCATCACGGTCAGGCGGTCGTTGCTCGCGATCAGCTCGCGCTCGCGCTGGCTGAGCTGCGCGGCCATCGCGTTGAAGGCGCGGGCCAGCGGCACGAACTCGGCCGGCAGCCGGTTGCGCGCGGCGCGGGCCGAGAGATCGCCTTCGCCGAGGCGTTTGGCCATGTCGGCCAGCATCTCAATCGGCTTGATCACGAGCTTCTCGGCGGCGATCAGCGCGCCGAGCAGCACGAACAGGACGACGAACGCGAGCTGCAGATAGGCAGTGCGGATGTCGCGGCTGACCGCCGCGGACACCTTGTCCTCGTCGATGCTGGCAATCAGGCGGGCATTGGTGCCGGCGATGCGGATATAGCTCACCGCGCGGCGGGAGCCGTCGGCGGCGAGGAAAGAGAGTGAGCCCTCGTCCTGGTCCGAACGCAGCGCCCTGTCGGCGATCGCCGACATCAGCGGCATGTTGTCGAGCGGACGGCCGATCGCGCTGTGCTGGTCAGCCGGCGCGGCGAGCACCGTGCCGGCGCTGTCGACCAGCACGGCGGTGATGCCGGCGCGGCCGCCGAGATTGCTCATGACCTTCGACATCCAGTCGAGGTTCACGGTGGCGAGCACGACGGCATCCGCGACACCGCTGAAGGCCGACACCGGATAAACCGCCATGACGGTCGGCGACGGCACGGGCCGCGACAGGATGAAGTCGCTCAGCACGAAGCGGCCGGTTTCCTGCGCCTGCTGGAAGTATGGCCGGTCGCTGAGGTCGAGGCCGACATACATGTTGTTGGTGGCGCACTGGATGCGTCCGTCCTGGCCGGCGATCAACAGCGTGCGGATCCAGGGAAGGTTCGACGGCAGGCTCGCGCGCAGCACGTCGCAGCTCTTGCTGATGCCGCCGGCGGAGGCGCGGATGAAGGCTTCAGATTTCAGGATGGTTTCGACCGACGAGATCACTTCGCGCTGCGCAACGGCGCTGTGTCTTGCAATGGTGGTGAATTCAGTCGCGGCCTGCGCGATCTGCCGCGCGCGCGTGTCCTCGAGCGAACGGATGCGCTCGAACATCAAAGGCGTCACCAGAATCACCGCGAGCAACGCAAGCCGTGCCCGGATTCCGAGAACCTGCTTGAGTTTCACTCGTTTGCGGTTGAAACTGACGTTTGCCATCTTCGCTGCCCACCCCATCGGCCAAGGTAAAGCGAAGGGTTCAAAAACTCTTTCTTGAACTCGGTAAAATTAGAACTAGCTCCGCAACAATCCAGTCCGAACCGACGTCATGACCGAAACCAACGCCGCGCCGGTAACCGGCCATTCACCAAACGCGCTCGCCGCGGTCGAAGCCGAAATTGTCCGCGCCTGCAAGGAAGCGCGGCGCGATCGCGCCTCCGTGACGCTGATCGCGGTGTCCAAGACGTTCGCCGCGGATGCAATTATCCCGGTCATCGACGCCGGACAGCGCGTATTCGGCGAAAATCGGGTGCAGGAGGCCAAAGGCAAGTGGCCGGCGTTAACGTCCGCTTATTCCGGCATCGCGCTGCATCTGATCGGGCCGCTGCAGTCCAACAAGGCGAAGGAGGCGGTGGCGCTGTTCGATGCCATCCATTCGGTCGACCGCCCGAGCATTTGCCAGGCGTTAGCCAAGGAAATCGAATCCCAGAACAGGCACCCGGAGCTGTTCGTCCAGATCAACATCGGCGAGGAGCCGCAGAAGGCCGGCATCGCTCCCGGCGAGGCCGATGCCTTCATCGCGAGCTGCCGCGACAGCTATGGGCTGACGATCTCCGGCCTGATGTGCATCCCGCCGGTCGACGAGCCGGCGGCGGCACATTTCGCGCTGACCGCCAAGATCGCCGCGCGCAATGGCTTGAAGAATCTCTCGATGGGCATGAGCGCGGACTTCGCCACCGCAATCATGCTCGGCGCCACCCATGTGCGCGTCGGGAGCGCGATCTTCGGGCACCGGTGACTCCGGCAGCGCTCGCAACGACGGCGGTGGTTACGCAAACCCCACCGACACCTGCCCCAGCACACCAAAATCCACCGCGAAATGATCGCCGGCCTGGATCGGCAGCGGCGGATGGCACGTGCCTGTCGTCACCGCCTCCCCTGCCCTCAAGGTGATGCCGAGCCCGCGCAGCTCGTTGGCAAGCCAGGCCAAGGCAACACGGGGATCGCCGAGCACGTTCTTGCCGTGGCCGAGATAGCGCTGGCCGCGCAGCGTGATCTGCGGCCGCTCCTCGACGAGATCCATGGCGCGCCAGTTCGCAGTCGTCGCTGCGCCCAGCACGAACAGATGCGCGCAGGCATTGTCGGCGATGAGCTGTGCCTCGCCGGCGCTGGCGAAATCGCCAAAGCGCGAGTCGGGAATCTCGATCGCGGGATGCAAGGTGTCCACGGCGGCGAGCACGTCGTCGACACTGTACGGCGTCGCGCGCGGCGGCAGATCGCGGCGCATGACGAAGGCGAACTCCGGCTCGCCGACGCGCATCTCGTTGCCCTTCATCGACGCCGAGCCGCCGTCGGCGATCACGGTGTCGCTCATGATGCGGCCGGCCAGCGGTCCCGCGACGTTGATGTGCTTCTGTCCGGCCTCGCTTGTCGCCGCGATCTTCCAACCGAACAGCTTTCCAAGCGATTGGTTTTCGAGGACGGCCTGGATGGCATAGCCATCGGCGCGGCTCTGCGGCCGCAACCGCGGCTCCAGCGCGTCAAACTTGGTGCCGTCGCGCCAATGTTTGACCAGGACCTGCGATGCGGCGGCGATCTGATCCTTGTCGAGCATGTGCCCTCACCCGATGATGATTCTTGTTCTTGGTCCCAGGCGCCGCAGCAATTGCAGCATCGCCGCTTTGGTCATCGAGACGCAGCCCGCGGTCGGCCCGAAATTGTCGCGCGCCAGATGCAAAAACACCGCACTGCCGCGGCCGGCGATACGCGGTCTGGTGTTGTGGTCGATTTCGATGATGAAGTCATAGAGATGGTCGGTCCGCTTGAGACGGTCACCGCCCTGCTCCGGTCCGAGCCGGATCGCCTGATTGTAGTGGCGATCTCCGGCGTCCTCGCACCAGGCGTCCGTGTCGCCGATGGTCCGGGCCGGAAGAAAGGTCCGCGGACGGCTGTGGCGGTCGCCCCGCCACCATAATTGCCTGGGACGGAAGCTGCCCCTCGGGGTGCCGCCATCGCCCTCGCGCTTGTTTGCCAGGATTCCGCCCCGCCCCAGCGCCACCGGGATCGTCAGCGCGCCGGCCGTCAGCCAGCCCCGGCGCGGATTCCCGGCAGCAGGTTTAACGCGGATCGCTCGAAGCGGTCCGGAGCTTCGATTCCTTGGGTAACTAGCTGAATCCGCTTTGCTTTTCATGTGAACGTGCGATGTCGAATTCATTACAGGACATTCATCAAAACGGCCTGAGATTCTGAGTTAGAGTGCTTCTGGCTTGTGAATCGGTAACAGCCCACTACTTCAACACGAACAACAATAATAACGGCGACCCCCCTAACTTTCCCTCGCGGCTGGGTGCAGCATGCATGCGCGCCGAGCCGGACTCCAAAAGGATGACCCCCTATGGCCAATGCCCGCAAGATCCTCATCGTGGATGACGATACCGATCTGCGCGATACGTTGGTGGAGCAATTATCGCTGCACGAAGAATTTGAGGCCTCCGCCGTCGATACCGGCGCCAAGGGTGCGAGCGCCGCGAAGGCCAATGCCCCCGATCTGGTCCTGATGGATGTCGGCCTGCCCGACACCGATGGCCGCGAGGTGGTTCGTTCCTTGCGCAAGGGCGGCTTCAAGGCCCCGATCATCATGCTCACCGGGCATGACACCGATTCCGACACGATTTTGGGGCTGGAATCCGGCGCCAACGACTACGTCGCAAAACCCTTCCGTTTCGCCGTGCTGCTGGCCCGCATCCGCGCCCAGCTCCGCCAGCACGAGGCGAGCGAGGACGCGGTGTTCTCGGTCGGCCCCTACTCCTTCCGCCCGGGCTCGAAGATGCTGACCGCGGCCAATGCCCGCAAGGTCCGGCTCACCGAGAAGGAAACCGCCATCCTCCGCTTCCTCTACCGGGCCGGCCAGATGCCGGTCTCGCGCGAGACCCTGCTCCAGGAGGTCTGGGGCTATAATTCCGGCGTCACCACCCACACGCTGGAAACCCACATCTACCGCCTCCGCCAGAAGATCGAGAAGGACGCCGCCAATCCGGAGATCCTGGTCACGGAAGCCGGTGGCTACAAGCTGGTGCCGTGATACGCTTTAGGGGCGTGCGAATCGTTTTAGATCGCATGCCCTTTGAGCCCCGGACCTGAATGTCAATCGACGACGACGTAGCGCTTCTTGAGCGTGTCCCGACACTGCGCTTGTTGGGAGAGGCGTCGTTGCGCATGCTGGCGATCGGCTCCGAGCAGCGTAATTTCGTCCGCGGCGACGTCCTGTTCAATCTCGGCGACGAAGCCGATGCCGGATACGTGGTTCAACGCGGCGCCTTTCGGGTCGACGACGGCGCCGGCGCGGAGATGATCGCAGGTCCCGGCGCGCTGATCGGCGAGCTCGCGCTGGTGGTGCCGATGAAGCGGCCGTCGAGCGCGGTCGCGCTGGAGCACGCCTCCGTCATCCGCGTCGCGCGCAGCTTGTTTCAACGCGTGCTCGAGAGTGACCCCGCGGCTGCGGTGCGCCTGCGTGACGAATTCGCGGTGCGCTCCAGCCAGATCGCGAGCGATATCCTGATGGCGGGCGCGAAGCTGACGTCGTCGTAGCCCGGACGGCGCCGTCAAAGCTCCAGCGTCACCGTCACCGGCACGTGGTCCGACGGGCGCTCCCAGCTCCGCGCGTCGCGCAGGATCTTGAAATCGCTGACCGCGTCCTTCAATGCGCGCGAGACCCAGATGTGGTCGAGCCTGCGGCCGCGATCACCGACGGTCCAGTCGGCGGAGCGATAGCTCCACCACGTATAGACCTTCTCCGACATCGGAAAACGCTCGCGCGCGACGTCGACCCACTCACCGGCTGCCAGCGCGGCTTGCAGCTTCTCGGTCTCCACAGGTGTATGCGAAACCACTTTCAGAAGCTGCTTGTGCGACCAGACGTCGTTCTCGTGCGGCGCGACGTTGAGGTCGCCGACCAGGATGTGGCGATCCTGCCCGCGCGGATGCAGCGGCTCGCAGGCCTTCATCTCGTCGAGGAAGCGAAGCTTGTGGTCGAATTTCTCGTTCAGCGCGGGATCGGGAATGTCGCCGCCGGCGGGCACGTAGAAATTATGCAGCACCAGCGGCTTTGCGATGCTGGCCTTCTCGCCGAACGAGACCGAGATGTGGCGCGAATCCACCTTGTCGCAGAAGGTGCGGATGTCTTTCGATTCGAACGGAATCTTCGAGACGATGGCGACGCCGTGATAACCCTTCTGCCCGTTCAGCGCGACATGCTCATAGCCGAGCCGCTTGAAGCGCTTCAGCGGAAAGGCATCGTCGATGCACTTGGTCTCCTGGAGGCACAGCACGTCCGGCCGCGCGCTCTTGAGAAACTTCGCGACCAGGTCGATGCGCAGCCGCACCGAGTTGATGTTCCAGGTTGTCAGGGAAAGACGCATGAGGGATGCGTCTTAGCAAGCTCTCGTAGGGCGGGCAAAGGCGCAAAGCGCCGTGCCCACGTCTTTTAGGGGATGGGTGCAAGGTTCGTAGCAAGCCCTCGTAGGGTGGGCAAAGCGAAGCGTGCCCACCATGCCTGCCGCAAGGAGAGATGGTGGGCACGGCGCTAATGCGCCTTTGCCCACCCTACGGCAGTAGAGCTTTCAACCCGGCGATGGGCCGTAATTGGTGAAATCGATCTTGAACATGGCAGGATCGAGCTTCTTGCCCGCATCGAGATTGTAGACCGCGATCGTGGTGTCGTAGCCCTGCGGGTCGGTGACGGTCCACTGCTTCAACTGACCGTCCTTGGCGCCGAACATCAGCAGCAGGCGGCTGGTGCCGACCAGCGCCTGCTTCTCCTCGATGGTGACGCTGACGAAGACGTCGTCGGCGGAGACGTTGACGACATTCGTGTCCTTCATCAGGTCGATGCGATCGGACAGCAGGAAGCGCAGCGGCGTCTGCGACAGCGGATAGACATCCTGGGTCGCGAGCTTGCGGTCGCGTACCACCAGCGACGATCCGTCGGCGACGATGTCGATCGGGCTTGGCGCGTCATATTCGAAGCGCACCTTGCCGGGCTTCTGGATGTAGAAGTCGCCCTGCGTCTTGCTGCCGTCGGGGCCGACCTGGACGAAATTTCCAACCAGCGTCGACAGCGAGGACAGATAGGCGCTGACCTTGGCCGCCTGCGCCTTCTGGTTGGCGTCGAAGGTCTGGAAGATGCTGGTCGGCACGTTGCGGCGCGGATCCGGGATGACCGGGTTCGGCGGCGTCTGGGTCGCGCCGGTGACGGCGGGGCCTCCGCCATCGCGGCCCTTCGGCGCGGGCTTCGGCACAGGCACGGTCTGCGCGAACGACGCCGCGGTCACCATCGCGGCGGTGACGAGAAGCACGCCGGCCATGCGCGCGCTTCGCGCAGCGATGGTGGCAGCGAATCGAATGTCCGGATGTCTGATCAACGCGTCGTCCTGTGTGGCTGGGCGCCCTTTTAGCGTGATTTCGCTACTGCAGATATCGATTTTGCGTGAAATTATGTTCAGAGGCGGCTCGCCTCACATGTGGCTGTCTTCTTCCTCGACCAGAATCTCGCGCTTTCCGGCGTGGTTGGCGGGTCCGACGATGCCTTCCAGTTCCATGCGCTCCATCAAGGAGGCGGCACGGTTATAGCCGATCTGGAGCCGGCGCTGGATATAGCTGGTCGAGGCCTTGCGGTCGCGTTTGACGATGGCCACGGCCTGTTGGAAGAGATCGCCGCCGCCATCCGCGCCCATGCCGCTGGCGTCGAACACGGCGCCACCGTCCTCGTCCTCGGTCGGCTCTTCGGCCGTGACGGCCTCGAGGTATTCGGGCTGGCCCTGCGTCTTGAGGTGACGCACCACCTTCTCGACTTCCTCGTCCGACGCGAAAGGTCCGTGCACGCGGCTGATGCGGCCGCCGCCCGCCATGTAGAGCATGTCGCCCTGCCCGAGCAGCTGCTCGGCGCCCATCTCGCCCAGGATGGTGCGGCTGTCGATCTTGGACGTCACCTGGAAGGCGATCCGGGTCGGGAAGTTCGCCTTGATGGTGCCGGTGATGACGTCCACGGACGGACGCTGCGTCGCGAGGATCACATGCAGGCCGGCGGCGCGCGCCATCTGCGCGAGGCGCTGCACCGCGCCTTCGATGTCCTTGCCGGCGACCATCATCAGGTCGGCCATTTCGTCGACGATGATGACGATGTAGGGCAGCGGGTCGAGCGAGAGCTTCTCTTCCTCGTAGATCGCCTTGCCGGTTTCCTTGTCGAAGCCGGTGTGCACCGTGCGCGTCGGTTCCTCGCCCTTGGCCTTCAATTCGAGCAGGCGCGTATTGTAGCCGTCGATGTTGCGCACACCGAGCTTGGCCATGTTCTTGTAGCGCTCTTCCATCTCGCGCACGGCCCATTTCAGCGCGACCACCGCCTTCTTCGGATCGGTCACGACGGGCGTCAGCAGATGGGGAATGCCGTCATAGACGGAGAGTTCGAGCATCTTCGGATCGACCATGATCAGGCGGCACTGGTCCGGGCGCAGCCGGTAGACCAGGCTGAGGATCATGGTGTTGATGGCGACCGACTTGCCGGACCCGGTGGTGCCGGCGATCAGCATGTGCGGCGTGCGCGCGAGGTCGATGATCACGGGGTCGCCGCCGATGGTCTTGCCGAGGCAGAGCGGCAGCTTCGCAACCGAATCGACAGTCTCCTTGGCGACCAGCAGCTCGCGCAGATAGACCTTTTCGCGATGTGCATTCGGTAGCTCGATGCCGATGGCGTTACGGCCGGGTACGACGGCGACGCGTGCCGACAGCGCGCTCATCGAACGGGCGATATCGTCGGCGAGACCGATCACGCGCGATGACTTGATGCCGGGCGCCGGCTCGAGCTCGTACAGTGTGACCACGGGACCCGGATTGGCTTTCACGATCTCGCCGCGCACGCCGAAATCCTGCAGCACGCCTTCGAGCGAACGCGAATTGGCTTCCAGCTCAGCCTTGCTGAGCGGCTGGCGATCGCCCGCCTTGGGCGCGGCCAGCACGGACACGGACGGAAGCTCGAACTTGTCGGAGGATTTCTTGGAAGCGGCCTTCGGTGCAGCCTTCTTGCGCGGGGCGCGCGCGGCGGGCTCCTGCTCTTCCTCCTCCTCCTCGTCTTCCTCTTCTTCGTGCTCGTCCTCGTCAATTTCGTCTTCGGACTGCGGCGAGATCGACGGCGCGGCGCGGCCGGCGCCGAGATTCGGCTCCTGGCGGCTGAACGCAACGGCTTTGGTCTTCGGTCCGCTCGAGACCAGCGAGCGGTAAGCGGTGCCGAGCAGCCAGATCAGCCGCGCCTTCGTGCTCATCAATGCGTGGAACAGCCACCCCAGCGACACCGAGCCGCGATCGCTCTCCTCGTCTTCGTCGAGCGGCTTGTCGTCGTCCTCGATCTCCGCGAACTCGTCGTCATGCGCGCGCGCGCCGAGGCCGCAGGCGATCAGGAAGGTCGCGCCCATCGCGGCGAACAGGATCGTGCCCAGCACCATGCGATAGATCGTGCCCGCCGGTCCGAAAATCACCGCGGGCGCGCGTACGAGCGCATCGCCGACCACGCCGCCGAGGCCGGTCGGCAGCGGCCAGGCGCCGCCATGCGGCCAGCAGCTGGCAAAGCCCGCAGCGATCACGGTGCAGAGAATCCAGGAACCGAGCCGCAGCGCCTCGCGGTCGAACGGGCGATGGGTCATCATGCGCCAGCCCCAGACCGCGACCGTCAGGACCAGCATGATCGCGCCGAGCCCGAGGATCTGCATCGCAAGGTCGGCGCCAATCGCGCCGGCATAGCCGAGAATGTTGCGGATCGGCCGTGAGGTCGCGTGGCTGAGGCTTGGATCCTGCACCGACCAGGTCATCAGCGCGGCCGAGGCGACGCCGGACA
This sequence comes from Bradyrhizobium sp. MOS001, assembly GCF_004634465.1. NCBI lineage: Bacteria > Pseudomonadati > Pseudomonadota > Alphaproteobacteria > Hyphomicrobiales > Nitrobacteraceae > Bradyrhizobium > Bradyrhizobium sp. MOS001. Next base: position 127,991 of record NZ_SPVJ01000002.1, on the reverse strand, counting down.
ATGCAATCAGGCCGAAACCGGTGAGCTCGCGCATACGCCGCGCCAGCCCCTCGCGGATCGACGGTGGCAGATGGCCGACTAGTGGAATGACACGTTCGATTGCCGACATGCTCATGGGCCCCGCCTAACCCAGAGTCTCGACCAGGCGGTGCAGCGCCTGCGCCGTGGTCTCGCCATCCTGCACCAGCGCAAGGCGAATGAAACCTGCGCCCGGATTGAAGCCGTCGGGCTGGAGCCGCGCCAGATAGCTGCCGGGCACCACGCGTACGCCTGCTTCCTTGAAGAGCTTGAGTGTGATCGACACGTCGTCGCCGAGCGCGGACGTGTTGAGCCAGACGCAGAAGCCTGCGTCAGGTCGGCGATAGCCGTAACGATCGCCGATGATCTGGTCGGCGAGATCGAACTTGATCCGGTAGAGCCTGCGGTTCTCCTCGACATGCGCCTCGTCGCCATAGGCAACGGTCGCGACATGCTGGAGCGGTACCGGCACCTGCGGCGCTGCGATGTTGCGCAGCTCGAGGAACATGCCGATGAATCGCTTGTCGCCGGCGGCGAAACCGACGCGCAGGCCCGGCAGGTTGGAGCGCTTCGACAGCGACTGGAACGCAACCACGCGGGTGAAATCAGGACCGGCGCATTCGAGCGCGCTGCCCGGGGCCTCGCGGGTGTAGATCTCGGAATAGCACTCGTCGCTGAGGATCACGAAGCCGTAGCGGTCGGCGAGCTGCTTCAACCGCCTGAAATAGTCGGGCTTGGCGACCGAGCCCTGCGGATTGGCGGGCGAGGCCAGATAGAACGCCACCGTGCGCGCCAGCGTCGCTTCGTCGATGGCATCGAGATCGGGCAGAAAGCCGTTTTCCACGGTGGTCGGCAGGTAGACCGGCTCGCAGGCCGCGGCTCGGGCGCCGGCGCCATAGACCGGATAGAACGGGTTCGGCATCAGGATGGCGGGCTTGCCGGGGCGCGGGCCGACATAGCGCGCGGCCGCGATCGCGGCGAGGAACAGCCCCTCGCGGCTGCCATTGAGGACGAGAATCTCGTTCTCGGGGTCGAGCGGCCGCGGCAGCTTGAAGCGCGACGACAGCCAGGCGCCGGCGGCGTTCCGGAACGGGTCGGTGCCCTTGTTCGCGGGGTAACGGCCGAAATCGGCGATGTGCTTGGCCAGCACCGGGCCGACGAAGTCAGGCACGGGATGCTGGGGCTCGCCGACTGCAAGCGTAATCAAGGGTTTACCCGGCTGATGGGGTGCCAGCAGCTCGTTCAGCCGGACGAAGGGCGAGCGTTCGCTATCGGAGCTTCCACTGTCCTGCGGCGCACGGGATGAAGCGGTTATAGCCATTCTGGACGCCAGCACTCTTGGAACAGCCGGTCGCACCAAGGCGCCGGCGGGAAGCGGTTCACTTCACCATAGATAGGGCGAGGTTAAGACGCGATTAACCATCGGCTTTCCGCGCCATCAAGAGTCATTTCCGTGACCTGGATTTGAGGTCCGGCCCGTTCAGAGCGGGAATAATGAGGCCGCGTACAATGGATGCGGGGTGGGCCTGGGTCTCGTCATGGCCGGGCTTGTCCCGGCCATCCACGGCCTTCCTGCCACGCCCCAGGAACGTTCATGCCCAGGGCAAGCCCGGGCATGACGAGTTTCCGGATATGGGCGCGCCTAGTGCCCCGGCAATTTCTCGAACGTCGCCATCCCCGCAGGGATCGCATGGAACTCCTGCTTGTCGCAGGTGTAGATCGCCATCTGCGGATGGAACTGCTTTGGCTCGTCCAGGGTGCCGACCTTCAGGATCGCCGCTGGCAGTCCCGGAACCTTGGTCACCAGATGGGTGCCGCATTCGGCGCAGAATTCGCGCGTGACGGCGCGTTCGAGATCGTTGCGCGTGAATTGCTTGGGCTGCCCGGTGATGTAGCTGAAGCCGGCCGCCGGCATCGCGATGAAGGTGTTGGGCGCGCCGCCCGAGATGTACTGGCACTCGCGGCAATGACACTGGGCCTGCATCATCGGATCGCCTTCGGCCACGTAGCGCACTTCGCCGCAATAGCATCCGCCTTCCAAACGCATGACGACCTCCCGATTTGTTTTTCGTTGTGGTCGATATTTCTGCGCCGGCAATCTGAAATGGCAATCTATTTCTTTTGCGCAACGGTCAAAAAGAACATGGCGTTCTCAATGGGAAGGCTGCGGAGAATGCCTTACGCCTATCGCTTGGCGATGCCGCAGCCGTTGAAAGCTCGACTTCTCCAGCATCCGCTGCTCATGCATTCCGCTTCCTGCCGCACGCAGAAGGTTGAGCCACAATTGGGCTGGCCGCCAAAACTGACGCAAGCCACCGCGCAATTTCTGCGCATCGTGGAGCAGCTCATCCCGTTGCCGCCCGGCGCGGCCTGTCCGCCGTCGCGCCGATCGGAAGGCGCAGCAGCCGCATTGTCATTGCGCTTTGCGGCGCGCTTCGGGTCGGGCTGCCTCCGCTCGGATTCTCCGCTTGGCGCTGATACCTTTGAAAAGTCGTAGCGACACGGCCAATAGGTTTCCGTGCGGACCCCAGCCCCTTTGGAAGCCTTCAGTTCGAGCACGATCTTGTATCGATAGGACGAGCCCGCGGCGCGATTCAGCGGATCCTTGTCGCCAATGATACCGTTGACGGAGATAGTGCTGTTGCCGTCCGCTTCGATCTTGCCGTCATAACTCACAGAGCCGGGCTTGCCCTCGTCCCCGAGCACCGTGTGCAGCACTCCTTCCTTGATGCGAAAGACATATTGGCGATGGGCTTCCGGAAAAGGCGGTTTGCTCTCGCAGCTTTCGTTGGCGATCCAGGTTCCGTCGAAAGTCGTCGGGCGCTTTGCGCTGTCGATGGATTTCGACAGCAGCTCGATGCGGTATTTCGCCAGGTCTGCAAAGGCGCAGGACGGGAAGCGAAGCAGATGATCCTTGAAGGCCGTGATGGTCCCGAGCGCGTCCGCACCGCGCCAATGGTCGGCGGCCTCTGCGCAAGGGTCAGTCCGAGGTGAAGATGGTGTCAGCGCCGCGGGTTCGGCTTTGCCATTGAGGTAAAACTCGCCGAAGAACGACAACGACAGCTCCGGGACCTGTGATCCCTTGGTGCGCTTGTAGACGCCGGCGCCGATGGTCTGGAACACTGTATTGATGTTGTCCCTGTCGCTGATGTGCTCCAGGAACGAGCTGGTATAGGGACTGTTGCGGCCGTTGCCGTCGTCGGCCGTGCGACCGGCCTGGGTCGCATAGGAGATGATGGTGCCCTCCGGGCTCTCCATCTTGGCCAGCCCGCGGCTGACGGTTACGCCGCGCCCCTGCCCGATGTTTCGCCGGAGCTCGTCCGCGAAGGGATTGTCGCGGCAGGCGTCGAGCACAAGGATGCGCAGGTTCTTGGCCTGCTGCAAATCCGCCAGGATCTCGTCGGCGCGCACCAGGCGCCGCAGATCAACCTCGTCGCGCACGACGGCATCGACGGGCACCAGATAGTTGACGCCTGCGAATTGCAGCGCGTGTCCGCTGTAATAGAACAGGGCGACGTCGGCGCCGCGGGCCTCGCGCGCAAAGCGAAGAACGGTGTCCTGCATGGCGGCCTGATCAAGATCGGTCGCGACCAGGGGCTCGAATCCCGATCGCTTCAGCGCCGCGCCGATGTCGGCCGCATCATTGGTCGGATTGGCGAGCGTGGGAACGTTCCGGTAGGCGCCGTTGCCAATCACCAGCGCAACGCGCTTGTCGGCCTTGGCGTCGAGGGCAGACAGGGCAAGCGACAGCAAACACAAAGCCACGAAACGCAACAGGCTCATGAGACCGTGCTCCGGACGGGAGCATGATATTCACCAGTTTCGGGACAATGCAATTTGGGCTTGGTGCAGGCGTGGCCGCTGCGACGATGCGGCGCGCCAAAAAGAAAGGGGCTCCAGCTTGCGCTGGAGCCCCTCAACGGTCGGGACATTGCCGGGTATGTGCCCCAAACCGTAGTTGTGGGCACGGCCCCCGCGGAGGCCGCGCCCGGGAGGAGAGTTACATGTTGTAGGCGCGCTCGGTGTGCTCGGTGATATCGAGGCCTTCACGCTCGGTCTCGACATTGGCGCGGAGGCCAACGATCACATCGACGACCTTGTAGAGGATCGCCGAACCGATGCCCGACCACACCAGCGTGGTGCAGACGCCCCAGAGCTGGGAGATCATCTGCGCCGCGAAGTCGTAATCGGCAACCTTCGGCGGGATCGCGGTGTAGTCGATGATGCCCGCACCACCCAGCGCCGGATTGACGAGGATGCCGGTGCCGAGGGCGCCGACGATGCCGCCGACGCAGTGCACGCCGAACACATCGAGGCTGTCATCGTAGCCGAGCGCGTTCTTCACGACGGTGCAGAAGAACAGGCAGACCACGCCGACCACGAGGCCGAGGACGATCGCACCCATCACGCCGGCGAAGCCGGCGGCAGGCGTGACGGCCACGAGGCCCGCGACAGCGCCGGAGATGACGCCGAGCACCGACGGGTGACCCTTCACGATCCACTCCGCGAACATCCACGACAGCGCGGCGGCCGCTGTGGCGACGAAGGAGTTGGTCATGGCGAGGGCTGCGCCGCCGTTGGCCTCGAGGTTGGAGCCGGCGTTGAAGCCGAACCAGCCGACCCAGAGCAGCGAGGCGCCGATCATCGACATGGTCAGCGAATGCGGAGCCATCAGCTCCTTGCCGTAGCCGACGCGCTTGCCGATCAGCAGAGCGCCGACGAGACCTGCGATGCCGGCGTTGATGTGCACCACGGTGCCGCCAGCGAAGTCGATCGCGCCCTTCTTGAAGATCCAGCCGGCGTCGGCGTTGATCTCGTCGAGCTTGGCCTGCGCCGCGGTCTTCGCAGCCGCATCAGTGGCAGCAGCGAGTGCCTTGGCAGCGTCCTGGATCATGTCCGGGCCGGGCCAGTACCAGACCATGTGCGCGATCGGGAAGTAGATCAGCGTGACCCAGAGCGGGATGAAGAGCGCGATTGCCGCGAACTTCATGCGCTCGGCGAAGGCGCCGACGATGAGGGCCGGCGTGATCGCCGCGAAGGTCATCTGGAAGCACATATAGATGAGCTCCGAGATGTTGGCGTCGACCGAGAAGGTCGCGGCCTTCGAGTCGGTGGTGACGCCCATCATGAAGGCCTTGGAGAAGCCGCCGATGAAGTCGGAGCCGCCGGTGAAGGTGAGGCTGTAGCCGTACACGGCCCAGATCACGGTGACGACGCAGACGGTGTAGAACACCTGCATCAGCACGGAGAGCATGTTCTTGGAACGGACGAGGCCGCCGTAGAACAGCGCGAGGCCGGGGATCGTCATCAACAGCACGAGCACTGTCGATGTCAGCATCCAGGCGTTGTCTCCCTTGTTGACCGTTGGCTCGGCATAGGCCGCGGTCGCAGCGAACATGCCGACTGCGAGAGCCGCCAATCCCGCGCCATAGGGACGCTTAAACGTCATTTTATTCACTCCTGATTGGTAAAGGTTGAGCGCGAAATCAAAGGGCCGCGGCATCGGCCTCGCCGGTGCGGATGCGAACCGCATGGTCGAGGTTGATGACGAAGATCTTGCCGTCGCCGATCTGCCCGGTTTTCGCGGCGGACGTGATGGCGTCGATGGTCTTGTCGACCTGGTCGGAGGCGACAGCGACCTCGATCTTGATCTTGGGCAGGAAGCTCACGGCGTATTCAGCACCGCGATAGATTTCCGTATGGCCTTTCTGGCGGCCATATCCCTTGACTTCCGTCACCGTGAGACCGTGAACGCCGATGGCGGTCAGGGCGTCACGGACTTCTTCCAGCTTGAATGGCTTGATAATCGCCATAACAATTTTCATGGGTCCTATCCCCGCTTGGCCCGGTCCGGACGTGGCCGGGCGTTTCTCGACTGGTTCGCCACGAGGGAGAAGTTCACTACGCGGGCACAGCCAGCACCCTTAGAATCAAATGCCGTGCCAGATCGGGCGCGTTGCCTAACGGACTATGAAAACGGGTGTTTTCGCGTTTGACGCGTGCTGCGGTGCAGTGCGCTATTACGTCGCGCTCAAAACGTGGTCACGCCTGATCAAAAAGCGGGCACGACAGGCTGTCGACACAATTGCTGCTCACGTGTCGGGCAGCACGAAGGTATTTAATTACAGAAGGGGACTGACAAAGGACCCCGCCGCCCTGCGAAATATCGAACCGGCCCTCGGCCTGCTCACTGGATGCGCGAAACCGGCCTGAATCGTCAGGCGGCCTCGCGCTCCGCAAAGACCCGGTCGATCAATCCCCATTCGACCCCTTGCTGCGCGGTCATGAAGTGGTCGCGGTCCAGGGTCCGTTCCACCTCCGCGTCGGTGCGCCCGCAATGCTGCGCGTAGAGCCGGGTGATGCGCCGCTTGGTCTCCTGCATTTCGTTGGCATGGATCAGGATGTCGGACGCCTGGCCCTGGAAGCCGCCGAGCGGCTGATGCACGTGAAGGCTCGCATTGGGCAGCGCGGCGCGGTGACCCGGCTCGCCGGCCATCAGCAGGAACGAGGCCATCGAGCGCGCGGTGCCCATGCACAGCGTATGAACCGGCGCCTTGATGAACTGCATGGTGTCGTACATGGCGAGACCAGAGGTGACCACGCCGCCATAGGAGTTGATGTAGAGATTGATAGGCCTGTTCGGATTCTCCGCCTCCAGGAACAACAATTGCGCGCACACCAGTCCGGACATCGCATCATTGACCTCGCCGTTGAGGAAGATGATGCGTTCGCGCAGGAGTCGCGAATAGATGTCGAAGGATCGCTCGCCGCGGGCGGATTGTTCGACGACCATAGGGACGAGCTGAAGCATGTCGCGCATTGGCGACCTCCATGTTTGCAGGTGACGAAGTCTTGTTGGTGTTTAAGCCGCCGCGCGCATCAGGCAGCAATTGCTGTTGGCCGGCTGCGGCAGCTTTGTTTGCTCTTCGCAGGCTTGCTGGATGATGCGGAAGCGTGTGCCGCCGTCCTCGTTCGGCTCGATCCGGAAGATGACGTGGCTCTCGCGAAACGGCGGCTCTGAATCGCGAAGTCGGTAGCGCACCTCTTCGCCTGCGATCGTTGATTCAGGCTCGGCGCCTGCAAGGTCGCAATCCGGCAACCAGCGCTCGCGCAAGGCCGGAATGGTCACGGCGCGCCAGACCTTTGCTGGCGGCGCATCGAAATCAAATTCAAGTACCAGGGCTTCGTCGGGACGATCAGGCTTCGCGGCGTCGCTCATTGATCCCAGTCCTTATTGATCCATGTCCTTGAGGAGATCGGCGAGTGCTTCCATGCGCTTCGGCCAGTAGGCACGGTAGCGCGCAAGCCATGTGCCGATGGCCACGATTCCGTCCGGGTCGACTTCGTAATTCACGAAGCGGCCCTGTCGCTGTTCGCGCACGAGGCCTGCCGCGCGCAGCACCGAAAGATGCTGCGACATCGCCGGCTGGCTGATCTCCAAACCGTCGCGCAAAGCGCTGGCATTCAGGCTTCCGCCGGCGAGCTTCTCAAAGACTTTTCGGCGCGTCGGGTCGGCCAGTGCCTTGAAGATGTCGGCTTCGATCATGCCAACACATAAGCATTTACTTATGTGTCGCGCAAGCCCCCGATTACTGAAGCGCTTCTCCGTGCTGCGAGATATCCAGTCCCTCCAGCTCGTGCTCACGGGATACGCGCAGGGGCACGAACAGGGAGACCAGCTTGAGCAGGACGAAACTCACGCCGGCCGCCCAGACGAAGGTGACGGCGACCCCGTAGAGCTGGATCAGCAATTGCTGCGGATGGCCCTCGATCAGGCCGGCGGTGCCGCCGATCGCGCTGGTCGCGAACACGCCGGCCAGCAGCGTGCCGGTCAGGCCGCCGATGCCGTGGACGCCGAACACGTCGAGGGAATCGTCATAGTTGAAGCGGTGCTTGAGCCAGGTGCAGGCCCAGTAACAGACCGCGCCGGCGACGATGCCGATGACGATGCCATGCCAGGGCGCGACGAAGCCCGAAGCCGGCGTGATCGTGCCGAGCCCGGCGACCGCGCCGGAGATCATGCCGAGCACCGAAGGCTTGCGCCGGGTCGACCATTCGATCGCGCCCCAGGTCAGCGCGCCGGAGCAGGCCGCAAGATGCGTCGCGATGATCGCCAGCACCGCGCGCGAATTGGCTGCGCCCGCCGAGCCGCCGTTGAAGCCGAACCAGCCGACCCACAACAGGCCGGTGCCCATCACCGCGAGCGACAGATCGAACGGCGACAGATTTTCGGTGCCGTAGCCGTGGCGGCGGCCCATCACCTTGGCGGCGACGAGGCCGGCGGTGCCGGCCGACAGATGCACGACGAGGCCGCCGGCGAAATCCAGCACGCCCATGCTGGCGAGGAAGCCGCCGCCCCACACCCAATGCGCCAGCGGAATGTAGACGAAGATGAACCAGGCGACCGAGAACACCAGATAGGCGGAGAATCGCATCCGGTCGGCGACCGAGCCCGCGACCAGCGCCACGGTGATGATGGCAAAGGTCATCTGGTACAGCATGAACAGCGCTTCCGGGATCGTCTTCGCCGCCGGGTTGACGCTGTCCATCGTCATGCCCGCGAGGAACCAGCGGTCGAGCGTTCCGATCCACGGCCCGTCGCCGACGAAGCAGAGCGAATAGCCGAACGCCACCCAGAGGATCGAGATCATCGTCACCGCGGCGAGGCTCTGCGCCATGGTGGCGAGCACGTTCTTCTTGCGCACCATGCCGGAATAGAACAGCGCCAAGCCGGGGATCGTCATCATCAGCACCAGCGCGGTGGCGACGATCATCCAGGCGGTGTCGGCGGTGTTGATCTCGGAATTCGCGGCCTGCGCAGGCGCGGCAATGATCGACATAAATCCGGCCGGCGCAGCCATAGCAGCTGCGCGGCGCAACAATCCCGCCATGTCATTCCCCCCGGCATCAATTGGCGTCGCACGCTGTGGCGTCGTTGCCCGGTGCGATCGAAGAAGGATCAAAGCGTTTTCGAGCGAAGTGGATACCGGTTCGCGTGAAGAAAACGCGTCAAAACAAAAAGCTTTAAAGCGCGTCGCTGTCGGTTTCGCCGGTGCGGATGCGCAGCGCGTGGTCGATCGGCGTGACGAAGATCTTGCCGTCGCCGATCTGCCCGGTGCGCGCCGTCGCGGTGATCACGGCGACCGCCTTGTCGGCGACGTCGGAGGCGACCGCGATCTCGATCCGCAGCTTCGGCAGGAAGTTCACGACATATTCCGCGCCACGATAGATCTCGGTATGGCCCTTCTGGCGGCCGTAGCCTTTCACCTCGGTCACGGTCATGCCGTGGACGCCGATCGCGGTCAGCGCCTGGCGGACTTCATCGAGCTTGAAGGGTTTGATGATCGCGACGACGAGTTTCATGGTCAGGCCTATTCCCCGGGGATGCGCCACGCCGTATGTCCCCGGCGCAGCGTCAATCTGGCATCTTTCCGGGCAAATGGCATAAAAAACTTGCAGACTGAAGCGGAAAAACGTTTGGCCATGTGAACCGCCGCCTCTGTACAGGGCATCCGTTCATCCTTCACAATGCGTTTTTGGCATGGATGCGGTGAACCGAAGCGTCCCGGCCGGTACAAAAGTATGTTTGAGGGGGACGCTTCATGGCGAGTTGGTTCTACGCATCCGAGGGCAAGCAACAGGGACCCTATCCGGAAGGGCAATTCCGCGACCTGGTCGCGCAGGGAGTTGTGCGCCCGGATACGCTGGTGTGGTCCGAGGGCATGGCCGGCTGGCAGAAGGCCGCCGAAATCCCCGGCCTGATCGGCGGCGGCGGTGCGCCCCCGATGATGCCGGCCGGCGGTCCGCCGATGATGGGCTCCGGTGGCTACGCTGGCGCCGGCTACGCTGGTGGCGGCAGCGGCAGCGGCGGAGCGCTGGCGGTCGATTTCGGCATCCTCGAGTTCACCTGGCGCAGCATCGTGATGCTGATCGGCATGTGCCTCATCATTCCGGTGCCGTGGGTGTTCGTCTGGTACACGAAATGGATCGTGTCCTGCGTGAAGGTGCCCGGCCGGCCCAATCTCAGCTTCACCGGCAATGCGATGACGCTGGTGCCCTGGTTCTTCGGCTTCATCGTTCTGGCGATCGCGATCGGCGTCATCGGCAGTGCGCTGCTCAGCAATCTGCTGTTCATCGCGCAGATCGTGCTCTACTGGCTGCTGATCAAATGGATGGTCGCGAACCTCGCCTCCAACGGGCAGCCGCTCGGGCTCAGCTTCTCCGGCTCAGCTTGGGCCTATATCGGCTGGAATCTGTTGTTCGCGATCTCGATCATCACGATCATCGGCTGGGCCTGGGTCGCCGCGGCGCAGATGCGCTGGTTCTGCCGCAGCATCGAAGGCACGCGCCGCGAGATCGTGTTCAAGGGCAGCGGTCTCGGCATTCTCTGGCGCGGCATCGTCGCCGCGATCCTGTCCAGCCTCATCATCCCGATCCCGTGGGTGTATCGCTGGATCATGAACTGGTTTGCATCGCAGACCGAGCTCGCGCCGCGCGGGTCGCTCGGAGCTTGATCGCAAATCCCAGGCGCGACGAACTCGCGCCTGGGCTCTAGGACTTGCGCTCGCGCACAGAACCTTCTTGCGCGACGGAGGCGACCAGCGTGCCGTCGGGCTTGAAGATCGAGCCGCGGGTCAAGCCGCGGCCGCCGCGTGCGTTCGGCGAATCCTGCGCGTAGAGCAGCCATTCGTCGGCGCGGAACGGGCGGTGAAACCACATCGCGTGGTCGAGGCTCGCGGGCATCATGCGCTTGTCGAACAGCGTGCGGCCGTAGCGCGCCATGATCGCGTCGAGCAGCGAAAAGTCCGAGGCATAGGCCAGCGCGCACATGTGCAGCGCCGGATCGTCGGGCAACTTCGCCGCGGTCCTGATCCAGACGTGAATGCGGCCGTCCTCGATCTTCTCGCCGAAATAACGGCCGAGCTCGACCGGGCGCAGCTCGATCGGACGATCGGACTCGTAGTAGCGGCGGATGAACTCCGGCATCTCCTTGAACATCGGCTGCTTCGCCACCTCCTCCGCCGTGAGCTTTTCCGGCGGCGGCACGTCGGGCATCTTGTCCTGATGATCGAACGCGCTCTCCTCGTCGGCGTGGAACGACACCATGATCGAGAAGATCGCGTTGCCGTGCTGGATCGCGGTGACGCGACGGGTCGAATAGCTCTTGCCGTCGCGCAGGCGCTCGACCTGGTAGATGATCGGGATCTGCGGATCGCCCGGCAGGATGAAATAGCAATGCAGCGAATGCGGCAGCCGGCCCTCGACCGTGCGGCAGGCCGCAACCATCGCCTGCCCGATCACCTGGCCGCCGAACACCCGCTGCCAGCTCGTCTTCGGGCTGTTGCCGCGGAACAGATTCACCTCGAGCTGTTCGAGGTCGAGAATCGAGATCAGGTCGATCAGGCCTTTGGACATGATGGTGCTTTCGAAGCATCTCGTCATTCCCGGGCATCGCGACAGCGATGACCCCGGAATCCCGAGCCGATAACCTCTGGATTCCGGGTTCGCGCTTGTGCGCGGCCCGGAACGACGGAATGAGGCAGTTCCGCCCTTGTTTCACCGCACTGTTTCGCCCACCTCAAGTCTGCTAGCAAGGCCTGGAAAAGCCGAAGTGTGAGCCAGGAATTTGGTATGCCGGTACAGGGTAGCATTGTCATTGGTGGCGGCGCGTTTGCCGGCCTCGCGCTGGCCCTGGCGTTGCGCCAGGGGCTCGGGCCCGAGATTCCCGTCATCGTCGCCGATCCCGCGCTCGCGACCCGTCCGAGCCGCGACCCGCGCGCGACCGCGATCGTAGCCGCCTGCCGCCGCCTGTTCGAGGCCATCGGTGCCTGGGACGCCGTCAGGGGCGAGGCGCAGCCGATCCTCGACATGGTCGTCACCGATTCAAAGCTGGAAGACGCCACCCGTCCGGTTTTTCTGAACTTTGCCGGCGATGTCGCGCCGGGCGAACCGTTTGCGCATATGGTCGAGAACCGCCGTTTGATCGACGCGCTGGTGGTGCGGGCCGAGGCCGAGGGCATCGATCTCCGCGCCACGACGGTCGCGTCCTATGACGCGCGCCCGGAAGGCGTCGACGTGACGCTTGGCGACGGCAGCGTGATTGCGGCAAGCCTGCTGGTCGCCGCCGATGGCGCGCGGTCGAAACTGCGCGAGCGCGCCGGCATCGTCACCCATGGCTGGGAGTACGATCAATCCGGCATCGTCGTCACCGTCGGCCATGAGCGCGATCACGACGGCCGCGCCGAGGAGCACTTCCTGCCCGCGGGTCCCTTCGCGATTCTGCCGCTCTCCGGAAAACGATCCTCGCTGGTGTGGACCGAGCGCCGCAGCGAGGCCGCGCGCATCATCGCGTTGAGCGACGAGGAGTTCCACGGCGAGCTCGAGCGCCGGTTCGGCCTGCATCTCGGCGAGGTCAAGGCGCTCGACAAGCCGCGTGCGTTCCCGCTGTCCTATTTCGTGGCGCGCTCCTTCATCGCCGAGCGTCTCGCGCTGGTCGGCGATTCCGCGCATGTCATCCATCCGATCGCGGGCCAGGGCCTCAACATGGGGCTGAAGGATGTCGCAGCACTGGCCGAAGTCGTGGTCGATGCCGCGCGGCTCGGCATGGATCTCGGCGGCGTCGACGTGCTCGAACGTTATCAGCGCTGGCGCCGCTTCGACACCATGGCGATGGGCGTTGCCACCAACTCGCTGAACTTCCTGTTCTCCAACCAGTCGACGCTGCTGCGCACGGTGCGCGACATCGGCCTCGGCCTCGTCGACCGCGCCCCGCCGCTGAAGAACCTCTTCATCCGCCAGGCCGCCGGTTTGACCGGTGAGATCCCGCGGTTGCTGAAGGGTGAGGCGTTGTAGGAGTTCGCGCTCCATCCGGGCTACAAGAACCTCAATCGATCTTGCGCGCCTCTTCCGGCAGCATGATCGGGATGCCGTCGCGGATCGGGTAGGCCAGCTTGGCGCTGCGCGAGATCAGCTCCTGCTTTGCGGAATCGAACTCCAGCGGACCCTTGGTCAGCGGGCAGACCAGGATCTCCAGCAATTTGGGATCGACGCTGGTTTCGGGGCGTTCGGTGGGCGCGTTCATTGGAGTCTCCGAAGATCGCTTGCCTCTAGCACAGAAAATCGCGGCCGCCCATTGCGCCACCAGAGCGTTTTCGAGCGAAGTGGGTACCGGCTCGCATAAAGAAAACGCGTCAAAACAAGAATCTAGGCAGAGACCATCCGCATGATCTCGTCGACCAGGCCCGGGAGCCGTGCCGCCGGCACCGGCGTGCCCGACAAGGCAAAGCCCAGGAATGTCCAGTACAGGATCTGCGCGCGCGCCTGCGCCTTCGCCGGCTCAAGCCCCCGCATCGCAAGCAGCGTCTCGATATAGTCGATCCTGCGGCGGTCGATCGCGCGGACCGCGCCTTGCGCGGCCGTATCGAACGCCGCCCAGCTGCGCACGGCGCGCTCCAGGTCGAGCCGGGCGCCAAAGGATCTCCGCAGCAGCGCCTTCAGCGGCTCGTCGCCGGCGGCCTCGACATCGGCGATGATCTGTTCGGCCGCGATCTCGCGCCAGCGCTTCAGGACTTCAGCGTGGAACGCGCCGAGATCGGCGAAATGCCAATAGAAGCTGCCGCGCGAGACGCCCATGGCCCTTGCGAGCGGGTCGGCTTTCAGGGCCGTGAAGCCGTTCTTGGCCAGCGCCTTCAGGCCCTGTTTGATCCAGTCGTCGGCGGAGAGTTGTTCGGTCATGACCGGTTCCGGAATTGGCCATACACTAGTGTATTGACAGGCGGCGGGCCAGCGCCTATCTCACCATACACAACTGTATGGACGAAGCTTCAGGGAGCTGTGCCGATGCGTGATCTCTTGCTCCAGTGCTCCGGCGTCGTGGCCATTGCCGTAGCCCTCATCCATGGCGTTCTCGGCGAGACCAAGGTCTTTGCCCGCGCCCGCATCGAGCCGGAACGGCTCCGCACCCTGATTCGCCTGGTCTGGCAGGCCTCGACCGTCGCCTGGATCGGCGGCGGCGTGCTCCTGATCGCGGCGCCCTGGATGGAATCGGAGCTGGCGCGCCGCTGGATCGTCGTCACCATGGTCTGTGTGTTCGGCTTCTCGGCTGTCGCCAACGCGTGGGCCACGCGCGGCCGGCATTTCGGCTGGATGGCGCTCATTGCCGTCGTTGCGATGGCGGTTGCCGGCTATTGAGGTGCCGCGCACAGAATGCCGGCCGTCAAACCGTGAGGCGTAAGGCCGCAGCGGCCGTTCAAATGCGTGCTGCCTACGGAGCCAACTGATCTTTTCCGGATCGTTAGAATAACTCTAAAGCCATCTGCGTCCAAACCGGATTGACTTCATCATCTCCTTTGCTTCCTTCGGTCCCGCTTCGCGGCTCCGCGCAGCGCCCACGACAGAGGAGGAGACGTTCGTGAAGGTCATTCGTGTAGTTGCCATTGCACTGACGATCGGAATTGGCATGGGATCGGCGGCCATGGCCGACGGGTTCAAGGACTGCACCAAGCTCGACAAGGCGTCGTGGAAGCCGGCCGCCGAAGCCGAAGCCAAGGCCAAGGCGCTGGGTTACGAAGTGCGGCGCTCCAAGATCGAAGGCTCGTGCTATGAGGTCTACGGCGTCAAGGAAGGCAAGCTCTACGAGCTGTTCTACAGCCCGGAAGATCTTAGCCTGAAGAAGACGGTTGCCAAGTAGGGTTTCAAGCAAGGTATTGAGCAAGGCTTGAGGATAGTCACGGCTTGATCGAAGAAGCGGTGCCAGAAACGCGCGGGGGGGCCGACAGGACCCCCGCGGATCGAACCGCCTCGCGGACGATCTCGGTCTGGGACCTCCCGCTACGCCTCTGGCACTGGGCCCTCGCGGCTTGCGTTCTGGCCGCCTGGTTCACCCCGACCGTCTATGACGGGCTTCACCGCATCCTCGGCTATACGGTGCTCGGGCTCCTGGCCTTCCGCCTCGCCTGGGGTTTCCTGGGAAGCCGCTATTCACGCTTCCGCATGGTCGGCGTCAGGCTTCGTGCCGCGCCAGGTTATCTCTGGAACCTGCGCCGCGGCATGACGGGCCGCTACATCGGTCTCAACCCCGCCGGGACGTTGATGCTGGTGGCGCTGCTGTTGTCGCTCGCCGTCTCGACCATCACCGGCGCGATGTCGGTGACCGTGACCTTCTTCGGCGTCTGGTGGGTCGAGGACACCCACCATTATTCATCGGATGCGGTCATTGTCCTGGTCGTGCTGCACGTCGCGGGCGTGGTGATGATGGGGATCCTCCAGCGCGAGAACCTGATCCGCGCGATGATCACGGGACGCAAGCGCATCCGCAGTCACCTCTGAACGTTCGTTGCCGGTCACAGCACAAATTGTTCACGATCGGCAGCCGGCAATCCGACGTCCTCTCCCGCAAATGCTCGGCAATTCGAATTGCGCAGGCAGCGTTACCAGCCGATGCCTGCCTCTGACGTCGCCAGAATGCTGCGGCGAGGTGCCGGAGCAGCCGTCCGCGCTGCCTGAGCATTCAGCCCCTCACTGCAACGGCGGATCGCCGCTGGTGCGCTTCTTGGCGAGATCCATCTCGGTCACCGCGATCAGGATTTCGGCGCGGGTCTTCAAATCCGGCGCCTCCAGCATGGCCTGCTTTTCCGCGGGGCCATAGGGCGACATCATCGCCAGTGCGTTGACGAGCGCCTCATTGGGCGCGCTCTCGACGCCTTCCCAGTCGACCTTGAGATTGTTGGCCTTCAGGAAATCCGCCAGCACGGTCAACAGCGCCTCGCGATCGACCTCGTCCTCGCCCATGCGCGCGGTGAAGTCGTCGACGAAGGTGAAGAAGTCCACCTTGCACTGGCGGTAGGCGGTCAGCACTTCAAGCTCCTTGACCACCTTGAAGCGCGAGACGCCGGTGAGCTCGAGGAGGTAGCGGCCGTCGCCGGATTCGGCCAGCTGGGTGATGCGGCCGACGCAGCCGACGCGGAACAGCGCCGGCCTGTCGGAATTCTTCGGCGAGTGCGCGACGTCGGGCTGGATCATGCCGATCAGGCGATGGCCGTCGCGCAAGGAATCGTCGACCATCGAAAGGTAACGCGGCTCGAAGATGTTGAGCGGCATCTGGCCGCGCGGCAGCAAAAGCGCGCCCGGCAGCGGAAATACCGGAATGATCTCCGGCAGGTCGGCGGGGCCGCGATATTCGATGTTGATCGGCATCTGGACCCCGCTAGACTCGCTAGAGCATGATCCGGACCCGGAGGGCCGCGTTAGCGCAAAGTGTGAAGCGGCTTTCCGACAAGATCATGCTCCAACAATAACCCTTACGAAAACAGGATCGTCGACAAGCGCTTTCGTCCCTCGATGGTAGCATCATCCGTGCCACCCCAGGCCTCGAAGAATTGCACGAGCTGCTTGCGGGCGCCGTCGTCGTTCCACTTGCGGTCGCGCTTGATGATCGCCAGCAACTGCTCGGTGGCCGCCGCCCGGTTGCCTTGCGCATTCAGCGCGGTCGCAAGGTCGAAGCGAGCCTGATGATCGAGCGGGTTTGCGGCGACTTTCTGTTCCAGCTCGGCCACCGGCCCCAGCTGCTCCGCCTGCTCGGCGAGATCGATCGCGGTCTGCACGGCTTTCACGGCGGGGTCGTTGCGCTTCGATTCCGGCACCATCGCCAGCGTCTGCTTGGCCTGCTCCATCGCGCCGGAGACGGCGTAGCATTTCGCGAGTCCGGCAAGGGCCGCGATGTTGGTCGAATCGTGCTGCAGCACCTCGGCATAGATCTGCGCGGCGGCGGCGGCGTCCCCCTCGGCGAGCACCGCCTCGGCCTCTTGCAGGATCTCGGCGATATTGGGCTCGCCCGGCGCCGTCACGCCCTTGGTCACCTTTTCGATGAAGGCGTTGACCTGGCTCTCCGGCACTGCGCCCATGAAGCCGTCGGCCGGCTGGCCGTTGACGAAGGCGATCACGGCCGGGATCGACTGGATGCCCATCTGGCCCGGGATCGCCGGATGCTGGTCGATGTTCATCTTGACCAGCTTGACCTTGCCCTTGGCCGCCTTGACCGCCTTTTCCAGCACGGGCGTGAGCTGCTTGCAGGGGCCGCACCACTCCGCCCAGAAGTCGATCAGAACCGGCTGGCGCTTCGATTCCTCGATGACGTCCTTCACGAAGGTCTGGGTGGTGGTGTCCTTGATCAGATCGGCCGCGGCCGCGCCCGCCGCTCCGTTACCCTGGTCGATGATCGTCACGGGATCCCCTCGTCTGATGTCTGGAATGGCGGCTCTTTAGCACGTCGCCAAATCATATGCTTCGTTGTCGGCTCCTAGATTGGGCCGAATGGGCCGAATTTCAATCCATCAGGGCCGATTCGCCGGTTCCGGGACGTTTTCGGGCGATTTGGCCGCGTTCGGGGTCCATATGGCCCTTCAATTGCGAATCTATGCTGCCGGTAGCTGTTGCATTCGCCGTCCGCTTTTGGCATACGACAGCCGTTGCCGGCGCGTCATGCGACCGACACAGGATGCGGGTGTAGCTCAGTGGTAGAGCACGACCTTGCCAAGGTCGGGGTCGAGGGTTCGAGCCCCTTCGCCCGCTCCAATTTTTCCCAAAGCATCCAGCCAAACCGGGTCGGGCCGTGGTTTTCCACGCCGCTGGCGGCTGTATTGGGTCTCAAATGACAATACTGGTCACGGGCAGCGCGGGCCACCTTGGGGAGGCCGTTCTCCGTATGCTCCGGGGACGCAGTTTCCCCGCGCGTGGAATCGATCTGAAGCCATCGCCCTTCACCGATGCCGTCGGCTCGATCGTCGATTCCGACTTCGTGCGGCGCCGGATGGAGGGCGTCACCGCCGTGATCCACACCGCGACGCTGCACAAGCCGCATGTGGCGACCCACGGCAAACAGGATTTTGTCGACACCGACGTCACCGGCACGCTCAATCTGCTCGAGGCAGCGGTCGCCGCCGGCGTGAAGAGCTTCGTCTTTACCAGCACCACCAGCGCGTTCGGCTCGCAGCTCCGGCCGGAGGCAGGGCAGGCTGCGGTGTGGGTCACCGAGGATCTGGCGCCGGTGCCGAAGAACATCTACGGCACGACGAAGCTGATGGCCGAGACGCTGTGCGAGCTGTTCTTTCGCGAGCGCGGCCTGCCCGTCGTGATCTTGAGGACCTCGCGCTTCTTCCCTGAGGACGATGACGATCCGGCGATGCGCTCGGCTTACCCGCTGGACAACGTACAGGCCAATGAGCTGCTCTATAGACGGCTGGATATAGCGGACGCGGTGAGCGCCCATCTCCTCGCCGTCGAGCGCGCGCCGAAGATCGGTTTTGCCCGTTACATCATCTCCGCGACGAGCCCGTTCGAGCCCCGTCATCTCGCGGCGCTCGCGCGCGACGCGGCCGGTGTCGTGCGCGAGCTCTACCCGGATTGCGCGCAGCTCTATGCGGCGCGCGGATGGCGGCTATTCCCCGAGATCGACCGCGTCTATGTCAACGACCGTGCGCGGCACGAGCTGGGCTGGCGGCCCGAATTCGACTTCGCGCATGTCCTGAACAGCCTGTGCGAGGGCACGGATTTTCGCAGCACGCTGGCACGCGAGATCGGGTCGAAAGGCTATCACGACACGGTATTCGACGACGGACCCTATCCCGTCGCCTCGTAATCGCCGTCTTTGCCGTTTTGCTCGATGCATCAAATGTCTGTCCGGCGTCACTGGGAGCAGACCGGGCTAAGCCGTTCTACTGTGCATGGGGTTGTTTTCGCAATTTTGTGCGACCGCCCCTCCTGCTGCCTGCAAATCAGTCACGCGTTATTTTGATTCCGCGTTGCAGCGAGACCGTTGTCGGCGCCGTGCAAATCTTCGTGGCATTCAGTCTCAATTTCTATTGAGTCTGACTGCAGTGCTCCCGACGCGCTTCTCACCGTCCGCAGATGTGCTAACCTTTTTGCGTCTGTCGTCCTGACAGACTCCGAACTTCGCCTCTCGACTAGCAAAACAAAATAACGTGCAGCCCTGACGGCTGCCTTAGGGGAGTGACGTGATGAAATTCCATCAATCCGTCTTTCAATCCGTCCTGGCGCTTGCAGCGGTTGCCCTTCTCGCGGGGACAAGCGCAGTCAGCGCGCAACAGCAGGACAAGAACCGCCAGCTGAAGAAATACGAGTCCGGCACCAAGGAGTTCTGGACCCATCCGCCGGATGACTGGTTCCTCGGCGACGAGACCGAGGCGCAGAAGGGCCTCGCGCCGCCGTCGGGCCCGCCGACCGGCGCGTCGGAGGCCGAGCTCGCCGCGATGATGAAGAAGATCAAGCTGCCGGCCGGCTTCAAGATCGAAGTCTATGCGCCCGGCGTTCTCGCCGCGCGGCAGATGGCCTGGGGTGACAAGGGCACGCTGTTCGTTGGCTCGTTCGGCCTCGGCAACGTCTATGCCATCAAGGACAACAACGGAAAGAAAGAGGTCAAGACCATCCTGAAGGGGCTGAACATGCCCACCGGTCTCGCCTTCAAGGATGGCGCGCTCTACGTCATCGCGGTCGACAAGCTGATCCGTTACGACAACGCCGAAGCCAATCTCGACAAGCTCGGTGACGGCAAGGTCGTCTATGATGACATGCCCTCCTATGCCGCGCATGGCTGGAAGTACATCGCGGTCGACAAGGAAGGCTGGTTCTACCTGCCGTTCGGACCGCCCTTCAACGTCGGCGTGCCCCCGACCAGTGTCTCGCAGATCCGCCGCGTCGATCCCAAGACCGGCAACGCCGAAATCTATGCGCTCGGCGTTCGCAACTCGGTCGGCGGCGACGTCGATCCGCGCACCGGCAAATATTGGTTCACCGAGAACGCGCGCGACTGGATCAGCGACGATCTGCCCTCAGACAAGCTGAACATGATCTCGAAGATCGGCGAGCATTTCGGCTATCCCTACTGCCACCAGGGCGACCTGCTGGATACGAAGTTCGCGATGGGTCACAAGTGCTCCGAGTTCACGCCGCCCGTGCTGAACCTCGGCGCGCATGTCGCTCCGCTCGGTATGAAGTTCTATACCGGCGATCAATTCCCCGCCGAGTACAAGAATAACATCCTGATCGCCGAGCACGGCTCCTGGAATCGTCACAAGTACCAGGGCGGCAATATCACGCGCGTGATCGTCGGCCCCGACGGCAAGAACGCCAAGAAGGAGGTGTTCGCCTCCGGTTGGATCGAGGGTGACCAGGGCTATCTCGGCCGTCCCAACGACATCATCCTCGCCAAGGACGGCTCGATCCTCGTTGCCGACGATTGGGCCGGCGCGATCTACCGCATCAGCTACAGCAAGAAGTAGCGTAAGACGACACGAGGCTGCGACCGGACGACGGTCGCAGCCTCTTTTGTTTGTGACAGGCTTGCAGCGGAACGCGTTCGTCATGCCCGGACTTGATCCGGGCATCCATCAAACGAGAAACCTCTTTGCAAACGGGATGGATTGCCGGGCCTACGCCAAGCAGGCGGGTCAAGCCCGGCAATGACAGCCGGAGAAATCAGCCATGCGAGTCGTTCGGTTTGGAATTCTGTCTGTGACGCTATCGCTCGCAGCACTTGCAATCGTCCGTGCTCAGGCCGCCGATAATGCCGCGATCCAGGAGAAGGCCGCCGTCTGCTCCGGCTGTCACGGCGAGAACGGCATCTCGCAGACGGAGAACATCCCCTCGCTGGCCGGCCAGCCCGATCAATTCATCCAGTGGCAGCTCGTGTTCTTCCGCGCGGGCTCGCGCAAGAACGACCAGATGCAGCCGATCGCCGAGGAGATCACCAACGAGGACATCCGCAATTTCGGCGCCTATTTCGCGCAGATGACGCCGCCGAAGGCCGCGGAAGACGCGGATCCGGACCTGTCGAAAAAAGGCGCGCAAGTTGCCGTGGGCCGCCGCTGCGCCTCGTGCCACACGGATAGCTTTGCCGGCACCAAGGCGGTTGCCCGGCTCGCGGGCCAGCGCGAGGAATACCTGGTCAAGGCGCTGCACGACTACAAAAGCAGCCAGCGCGTCGGCGGCGGCGGCGCTGCGATGGCCGATGTCGCCTATCACATGAGCGATGAGGAAATCACCGCCGTCTCGCACTATCTCGCGTATTTCAAGTAACGCGGAGTCGTTGCGGCAAACGCCGCTGTCGTCCCGGGGCGCGACGAAGTCGCGAGCTACGATGCGCAATTGCGCATCTGAGGACCCATAGCCGCAGGATCAAGTTTGGCGAAGACTCGTGGTGACCCGCTCGCCTCATAACCACTCCCTGTGGTTATGGGTCCCGGGCTCGCGCTCTGCGCGCCCCGGGACGACAGCAAAGTTTGGAGCTACCCCGCCCGCTGCCTCTCATACGCCTTCAGATGCGTATACGCGATGCGCAGCTTCGGCACCGGCACCTTGGCGGCGTCGGCGCGCGCGATGAGGTCGCCAATGACGTGATCGGCCTCGACCGGCAGGCCCGCCTTGATGTCGCGGAACATGGATGCCGTCATCGGCGATCCCTCGGTGGTGAGGTTGCCCTTCACGCGCTCGAAGAACGGGCCGCCCGGCGTGTAGCCCGACGCGGTGGCGATCGCGCTGGTCTCGTCCAGCATGCCGAGCAAAAAGTCTCGGCCGCCGGGGGCCGCGAGGATGTTGCCGACGGAGGTGCGCATCAGGCTGGTGCTTGCGGCGAGCGAAGACAGGAACACCCACTTCTCCCACATGTCCTGCATGATGTTCTGGCTGGCGGCGGCGCCATTGATGCCGCTCTTGAAGGCCTCGTCGATCGCCTTTACCCGGTCCGAGAGTTTGCCGTCGCGCTCGCCGTAACTGAGCGACTGCATCGGCTGGAGCTGCACCACTTCGCGCTTCTCGTTCAGGGTTGCCGCGATGGCGCAGAGGCCGCCGAGCACGCGCTCCTTGCCGAATTTTTCGTCGAGCGTGTCGAGATGCTTCATGCCGTTGAGCATGGGAATGATCGCCGTATCAGGGCCGACCGCGGCCGCGAACGACTTGATGGCGTCGTCGAGGTCGAACGCCTTGCAGCTCAAGAGCACGACGTCGAACTTTCCCTTGAGCGCGTCGGCCTGAACGGTCGGCGGATTCTTCAGCGTCACGTCGCCGCTCGGGCTCTTGATGACGAGGCCGGCGCTCGCGAGCTCGCCGGCGCGCCGCGGCCGGACCAGGAAGGTGACGTCGCGGCCGGCCTGTAACAGCCTGCCACCAAAGTAGCCGCCGATGGCGCCGGCGCCGACCACGAGGATACGCATGGGAGAACTCCGTTCTTATTCTTGGCTTTATACTTGGCTTTATTTTTGGCGGATGGCGATTAGGAAGTAGCGAATAGCAGGCGCGATTTCCACTCGCTATTCGCTACGCGCCATTCGCGCGCTTCACTTTCCCGACACCATCTCCTCGACCTCGCGCAGCTGCTCCTTGCCGAAGAACATCTCGTTACCGACGAAGAAGGTGGGCGAGCCGAACGCACCGCGGGCAACGGCGTCCTCGGTGTTCTTGATCAGCTTGCCCTTGACCTCGGGCTCCTGGGCGCGCGCGAACAGTTTATGGGCATCGAGGCCGGAGGATGCCAGTGCCTTCGCCGCGACTTCCGGGTCGTCCATCTTCTTCGGCTCGCGCCACATGTGGTGGAAGGCGGCCTCGACATATTTTTCGAACACGCCCTCGGCCTGTGCCGCGATCGCGGTACGCATCAGGTTCAGCGTGTTGACCGGGAAGAACGGATTCATGACATAGGGCGGGACCTTGAAGCGCTTGACGAAGCGCTCGGTCTCGACCGCCTGGAATTCGCGCTTGTTCTTGATGCCGGCGAGCGTCTCGGCCGGCGACTTGTTGTTGGTCGACTTGAAGATGCCGCCGAGCAGGATCGGCACGTACTCGAATTTGACGCCGACGCGCTGCTCGATCGCCGGGATCGCAAGATGACTGAGATAGGCGTTCGGGCTGCCGAAATCGAACAGGAATTGCGGGGCTGTGCGGGTCAAAATCGTTCTCCCTGACCTGGCTTTTGATCTGGCTTTTCATCCATTGTGGCGCAGCGCGCGCCACGGGTCCACCGTTTAATGATGGTCATAATATCTTGATGATCCGGTCAGATCAGACGCCGGATCGCGCGCCTGCGCCACACCGTGAGGTAATAGCCCATCTGCAAAACGAACATGGCGCAGAACACGATCGGATAGGCGGCCCACACACCTTTCAGGCCGATCGTGCGGCTCAGGATCACAGCGGCCGGCAGCTCGATCGCGACAATGGCGAAGATCGACAGCAGCATTGGCGTCAAGGCGACGCCGGCCGCGCGCATGGCTCCGGAAAACACGGTGGCCAGGCCGAACGGCACCGAGCTCCACAGCGCGATGTGAAGCAGTCCCCCGGCGAGGTCGAGTACGGCACTGTCGGTGATGAAGAGTCCGAGCACGGCCGGCGGCGCCAGATAGATCAGCCCCACCAGCCCGCCGGTCAGGACGATGTTGAACATGAGGCCGGTGCGCACGATGCCATCGAGCAGCGTCCTGTTGCCGCCGCCGATAGCCTGTGCGCCGAGGATCGAGACCGCGATCGAAATCGACATTGCCGTGAACTGCGTGTAGCCCATCACCTGGTTGACCGCGCCATACGCGGCGGTGGCATCCGATCCAAAGCCGTTGACGAGCCCGAGCAGCACGAGCTCTGCGATCGCCATCACCACCATGCCGACTGCGCTCGGCAGTCCGATGCCGAGGATCTTTCCGAGCACGGCACGATTGAGCCGCAGATGACGCAGCAGCGCGGCATCCGGTGCCAGTGCATGCTTCGTCCGCAGCAGATAGAGGGCCAGCGCGAGCAGCGTCAGCGCGTTGGCAATCGCTGCCGCCCAGGCTGGGCTGGTGATTCCCGCGGCAGGCAATCCGAACGCGCCGCGGATCAGTATCGGCGTCAGGATCAGTCCGATGGTGGTCGACAAGGCCAGCGCCAGCAGCGGCGTCACGGCGTCACCGACGCCGCGGATCATCGCCGTCATCAGCAGGAAGACGAAGCCGAGCGGCATGGTGAGCAGCATGATGCGCGCATAGGCACTGGCCTGGTCGAGGATGTCCGCTGGCGTCGCGAGCATCGTCATTAGTTGCCGGCTGAAGAAGCCGCCGACCAAAGCAACCGAAAGCGAGAGCAGCAGGCCGATCGCGAGCGTCGTGCCGACGACGATCCTGATCCTGCCATGCTCGCCAGCGCCAAAGGCCTGGCCGATCAGCACAGTGGCGCCGGTGCTCAGGCCCATGACGAAGGCGAACAGGAAGAACATCACCGGGAAGAACGCCGACACCGCTGCGAGTGCGTCGACGCCGATCATCTGGCCGAGATAGACGTTGCTGACGGTCCCGAACAGCGATTGCAGCGCGTTGCTCAGCACCAGCGGTGCGAGGAAGCGGAGGAATGTCGTCCAGAGCGGTTTTGGCGCGGACATGGATAGGCCTTTCATCAGGGCGTGCGAAGCCGTTGCCGCGCGATGCACGCGCGGCTTGGCCGTCGATGGGGTGAGAGAAGTGCTGCGCCTAAGCGCGGTCGCTGTAGGCGAGCTTGACGATGTGGTCGCGGACGTCGACCGGCCAGTCGGCGATCAGTCCGGTGAAGCGCCGCCGGTCATCCGCGAACAGGGCGCGCGAAGCTTCCTCGAACTGCGGCAGATTACCCGCCATGGTCGACATGAAGTGATAGGCCGCATCACGCGCCTGCCGCTCGCGGTCCTTGTCGCCGCTTGCGCGTCTCGCCTCGTCGACGAGTTTCCGCAGCGCGACCGAGGCGCCGCCCGGCTGGGCTCCGAGCCACTCCCAGTGCCGCGGCAGCAGCGTCACCTCGCGCGCGACCACGCCGAGCTTCGGCCGGCCGCGCCCGCGGGGCTCGCTCGGTGGCGCGGTCTCCTCGACCGGCGGCGGGACAAGCTTCGCCACCCGCGCCAGCACCTCGCGATCCCCGCCGCGCAGATCGAAGTCGATCGATCGGCCCGTGTGGTCCTCGAAGATGATGATGGGCTCGTCCGGCGGTGGCGTGATCCGCTTGACGACCAGCGCGACCTCTCCTGCTGGCCCGGACGCCAGGCGGCGATGGCCCTGGAACGCCGTGAAAGTCCGTTGCATTGAAATCATTGCCATATTGATGACGTTGGCCCTTTAATATCCGGGTAAATTGCGGTCGTCAATATACCCGGATGAAATTATCCGTGGGGATGGCTCGACATTGCGTTCCCGGGCTGGCACGAACGCGCGACCGACCACGCCTAGCCTGGGGACCTCAACGATGCTGACCGTTCACCACCTCAACAATTCCCGCTCACAGCGGGTGCTGTGGCTGCTCGAGGAGTTGGGCGTGCCCTACGAGATCGTGTGCTATCAGCGCCAGCCGGACATGCGCGCGCCGAAGGAGCTGCGCGCCATCCATCCGCTCGGCAAGTCGCCCGTCATCACCGACAACGGCAACACCATCGCCGAGTCCGGCGCGATCATCGAATACCTCATCGCCACCTACGGCAACGGCCGGCTGATTCCGCCGCCGAACACGCCGGAGCGGCTGCGCTTCACCTATTGGTTGCACTATGCGGAGGGCTCGGCGATGCAGCCGCTGCTGCTCAAGCTGCTGTTCACGCTGATGCCGAAGCGCGCACCCGCACTGCTTCGCCCGCTGGTGCGCAAGGTCTCGAACCAGGCGCTCACCGCGCTGGTCAATCCGCAGCTCAAGCAGCACATGGATTATTGGGAAGGCGAGCTCGGCAAGAGCGAGTGGTTTGCCGGCAACGAGTTCACCGCCGCCGATATCCAGATGAGCTTCCCGCTCGAAGCCGCGCAAGCGCGTGGCGGGCTCGAGCTCGGCCATCCCAAGGCGATGGCATTCCTGGAACGCATCCATGCGCGCCCGGCGTATGCCAGAGCGCTGGAAAAAGGCGGGCCGTACCAGGTGGGGCGGTAAATTACTTCACCGCCCCGGGTGACAACGCCGGACTAATCCGCGTGCAGCACGCGCCCGCGCGTCTCCGGCAGCGCGAAGGCGGCAATGAAGAACAGCACGTAAGCCACCACCGCGAACATCGCGATCGCATTGGCGAGCGACGTCGTCGCCGAGAGCGCGCCGACCAGGAACGGAAACAGCGCGCCGATGCCGCGGCCGAAATTGTAGCAGAAGCCCTGGCCGGAGCCGCGCAGCCGCGTCGGATAGAGCTCGGTCAGGAACGCGCCGATCCCCGAGAAATAGCCCGAGGCGAAGAAGCCCAGCGGGAAGCCGAGCACCCACAGGATCTCGTTGGTCAGCGGCAGCTGCGTGTAGAGCAGCACCACGGCCATGGCGCCGATCGAGAAGATCAGGAACAGATTGCGCCTGCCGATGCGATCCGCGAGCCAGGCTCCGACGAGATAGCCGATGAAAGAGCCGATGATCAGCGTCGAGAGATAGCCGGTCGAACCGACGATCGACAGGTGCCGCTCCTTGGTCAGGAACTGCGGCACCCAGAAGGTGACGGCGTAGTAGCCGCCCTGGCAGCCTGTCGCCATCAGCGAGGCCAGGATCGTGGTCTTCAGGATCGGGCCGGAGAAAATTTCCCAGAGCGCCGGACGATCGCCGCTCGCGGCCTGTTTTGCGCGGGCCTCGGCCGCGATCTCGGGCTCGGTGACGGAGCGGCGGATGTAGAACACCAGCAGCGCCGGCAGTGCACCGATCACGAACATCCAGCGCCACGCCGTCTCCGGCGGCAAAGCCGAGAACAGGATCGCCTGCGACAGCACGGCGAGACCCCAGCCGACCGCCCAGCCCGACTGCACCGAACCGACTGCGCGTCCGCGATATTGCGGACGGATCGCCTCGCCCATCAGCACGGCGCCCGCCGCCCACTCGCCGCCGAAGCCGAGGCCGAGCACGGCGCGTGCGATCAGGAGCTGGTCGAAATTCTGCACGACCGCGCAGACCAGCGAGAAGAACGAGAACCAGATGATGGTGATCTGGAGCGTCCTGACACGTCCGATATGATCGGAGAGATAGCCGCCGAGCCAGCCGCCGATCGCGGAGGCCAGCAGCGTCACGGTGCCGGCGAGTCCGGCCGAGGCCGCATCGACCTTCCACAGCGCGATGATGGTGCCGATCACCAGCGGATAGATCATGAAGTCCATGCCGTCGAGCGCCCAGCCCGCCGCGCAGGCCCAGAACGTCCGTCGCTCCGGCGCGTTCATGTCGCGATAGAAGGCGAGGAGGCTGGTGTCTTCGATCTCCGCGCGCTCAATGCGCTGGGTCGGATCGGCTGTGCTCATGTGCGTTTCCCCGGCGGTCCCTTAAAGCTGCGCGGTGGTAGCACGCACGGCAGCCCGCGCAAGCTGCCGTGCCATGCAACGGCGAGACTACTGTCCCGCGGCTTCCGCGCCGCGGGTACGCGGATCGGGCGCGCCGAGTGGCCCGTTCGGCGTCACCAGAATCGAATTGGCCGAGGTCTGTCCCATCGGCTCGACGATGAGGTGATCCATCGCCCTCAGCTCGAACAGCACATCGCCGGAAAAGCCGCTCTCGACGCGCACCTCGTCCGGCAGCCATTGGTGATGCAGCCGTGGCGCAGCGACGGCGGCGGCCACATCCATCTTGTAGTCGAGCACGTTGACGACGACCTGGAGCACGGTCGAGATGATGCGGCTGCCGCCGGGTGAGCCCGTCACCAGCACCGGCTTGCCGTTCTTGAGCACGATGGTAGGGGACATCGAGGACAACGGCCGCTTGCCGGGTCCGGGCAGATTGGGCTCGAAACCGACGAGGCCGTAGGCGTTGGAAGCGCCGACCGCGGCGGTGAAATCGTCGAGCTCGTTGTTGAGCAGCACGCCGGTTCCGTCGGCAACGAGGCCGACGCCATAGCTGAAATTCAGCGTGGTGGTGTTGCTGACGGCATTGCCGCCGGCGTCGACGACGGAAAAGTGCGTGGTGTTGGTGCCCTCGCGCGGCGCGGGAGGGGCGGAGACGAGCTGCCTCGACGGCGTGGCGCGCTCCGTGGAGATGCCGGCGCGCAGCTTGGCGGCGTAGTCCTTTGTCGTGAGCGTCTCGATCGGTGCATTGACGAAGGCGGGATCGCCGAGATAGCGCGCACGATCCGCATAGGCGCGCTTCATGGCTTCGATCAGCAGATGCAGCGAAGCTGGCGACCCCTGTTTCAGATCGGCCAGCTGAAAGCCCTCGAGGATGTTGAGCGTCTCCACCAGCACCACGCCGCCGGAGGACGGCAGCGGCATCGAGACAATGTCGTAGCCGCGATATGTGCCGCGCACCGGGGCACGGACCACGGCCTGATAGGATTTCAGATCGGCCGGCGTCATGATGCCGCCGGCGTCAGTCACGGCCTTGGCGAGCTTGTCCGCGACCGGCCCCTCATAGAAACCGCGCGGCCCCTGTGCAGCGACGGCCGACAGCGTTTCGGCGAGATCACTCTGCACCAGCCTGTCGCCTTCGCCGAGCGGTGTGCCGTCGGGGCGCGAGAAGATCCTGGCCGACGACGGCCAGCGCGCCAGCCGCCGGTGCCAACCCGGCAGCGTGTCGGCAAGGTCGTCGGTGACAACAAAACCGTCGCGGGCGAGCCCAATCGCGGGCTCGAGCAGCTGTGCCAGCGTGAACCGGCCCGAGCCGTATTTTTCCAAGGCCAGCACAAGACCGGCGACGGTGCCGGGCACGCCGACGCCGAGCGCGGAATCCCGCGACTTCGCCGCATCGGGCTTGCCGTCAGCGCCGAGGAAGATCTGCGGGGTGGTCGCAGCCGGCGCGGTCTCGCGATAGTCGATCGTGATGTCCTCGTTGCGCTCGGCCGAATGGATCACCATGAATCCGCCGCCGCCGATGTTGCCGGCGCGCGGATACGTCACGGCCATCGCAAAGCCGGTGGCGACCGCGGCATCGACCGCGTTGCCGCCGCGGCGCAGGATGTCGGCGCCGACTTGCGCCGATATCTTTTCCTGCGCCACCACCATGCCGTGCTCGGACGGAACGGCGTGCACCGCGTCGAGCGCGGGTGGGACATAGGCTCGCCGCGCATCCTGTGCGGTGGCAGACGAAAAACCAAACGCCAGAGTGGCAATGAAGGCGAAAAATGTCCGCCGTGTCGGATATGACGACATCATCAAGCTTCCGTCGCGGCCTCAGGCCAGTTCCCACGCGTCGCTTCAATGCTATACGCTTTGCCCCAACAGAGGCAAAACTGTTCGTGATGGGGACTGGAATATGACGACGATCGCCTCGGATGCGCGCTTGGCCGGCGCGCAGCGGACCTATCCGCCGCGCGCCGCCGTTATCAGCTGGATCTTCTTCGATTGGGCCGCGCAGCCTTATTTCACGCTGATCACGACCTTTGTTTTCGCACCCTATTTCGCCACCAGCATTGCGCCAGATGCCGCCACCGGCCAGTCGTTGTGGGGCTTTGCGATGGCAGCCGCGGGCCTCGCGATCGCGCTGATGTCGCCGGTGCTCGGCGCCATTGCCGATGCCTCGGGCCGCAGGAAGCCGTGGATCGCGGGATTCGGCACACTGCTGGTGCTGGCGGCCTGCACGCTGTGGATCGGCAAGCCCGGCGATCCCACCATCATTGCGCCGCTGCTCACCGCGGTCGCGCTCGCCAGCGTCGGCGCGGAATTCGCCACCGTCTTCAACAACGCGATGATGCCGACCCTGGTGCCGCCTGAGCGGATCGGCCGGCTCTCCGGCACCGGCTGGGCCACGGGTTACATCGGCGGCATCGTCAGCCTCGTCATCGTGCTCGGCTTCCTCGCCGCCAATCCCGAGACCGGCCGCACGCTGCTCGGCTTCAAGCCGCTGTTCGGGCTCGATCCGGTCAGCCATCAGGGCGATCGCATCGTGGGACCGCTGACCGGGCTGTGGTTCATCATCTTCGTGACACCGTTATTCCTGTTCACGCCGGATTATCCGGCGAAGCACCCGGTGTGCGAGGCGCTGCGCGTGGGATTGTCGGATCTCAAGCAATCGATTAAGGGCCTGCCGCAGCGGAAATCGCTCGCGGCATTCCTGCTCGCCAACATGATCTACACCGACGGCCTGGTGTCGCTGTTCGCGTTCGGCGGCATCTATGCCGCCGGCACCTTCGGCTGGCACACGATCCAGATCGGCACCTTCGGCATCATGCTCGCGATTGCCGGCGCCCTTGGCGCGTGGCTCGGCGGCAAGCTCGACGATGGTCTCGGGCCGAAGCGCGTCATCGCCGGCAGCCTGCTTGTTCTGTTGCTGGCGGTGGCGGCGATTCTTCTGGTCGACAAGGACAGCGTCCTGTTCGTCAAGGTCGCGCCGCCTCTTCCGGGCGCGCCCTTGTTCTCGAGCGCTGCCGAGCGCGCTTATCTCGTTTTGGGTTGTCTCATCGGCGCTGCAGGCGGCCCGCTTCAGGCCGCCTCGCGCACTCTGCTGATCCGTCTCGCGCCGAAGGATCGCATCGCGCAGTATTTCGGCCTGTTCGCGCTGACGGGGAAGGTAACGTCCTTCATCGGCCCGCTGCTGATCGGCATGATCACCGCGGTGACGGCGAGCCAGAAGGCCGGCATGGCCGTGCTGGTGGTGTTCTTCGTCGCGGGGCTGGGGTTGTTGATGCGGGTACGGGATTAGTGGCGTAGCCCGGATGGAGCGAAGCGCAATCCGGGGCCGCTGTTGCTGAGACGTGAAACCCGGATTTCGCTGCGCTCCATCCGGGCTACGCTCGCGGTGAGTTAGTGCCTGAAGTGCCGCGTGCCCGTAAACACCATGGCGATGCCGTGCTCATCGGCGGCCTTGATCACCTCGTCGTCGCGCATGGAGCCGCCGGGCTGCACCACGGCGGTGGCGCCGGCCTCAATGCAGGCGAGCATGCCGTCGGCGAACGGGAAGAACGCATCCGACGCCACCACCGAGCCCTTGGTGAGCGGCTCTGCGAGCTTGAGCTCATTCGCCGCGTCCTGCGCCTTGCGCGCCGCGATCCGCGCTGAATCCACCCGGCTCATCTGGCCCGCGCCGATGCCGACGGTGGCGAGATCCTTGGCGTAGATGATGGTGTTGGACTTGACGTGCTTTGCCACGCGGAACGCGAATTTCAGATCGCGCATCTCGGCGTCATCAGGCGCACGTTTGGTCACGACCTTGAAGGTCATGTCGTCGACCACCGCGTTGTCGCGGCTTTGCACGAGGAGGCCGCCGGCGACCGTCTTGGCGGTGAGGCCAGGCGCGCGCGGATCGGGCAGGCTGCCGGCGAGCAGCAGGCGCAGATTCTTGCGCGCGCCGATGATGGCGATCGCCTCCTCGCTGGCGTCGGGCGCGATGATCACCTCGGTGAAGATCTTTGTGATCTCGCGCGCGGTGTCGGCGTCGAGCGCCCGGTTCATCGCGATGATGCCGCCGAACGCCGAGGTGGAATCGCATGCGAGCGCCTTGCGATAGGCGCTGACGAGATCGGAGCCTTCGGCCACGCCGCACGGATTGGCGTGCTTGACGATGACGCAGGCCGCGGTGCGCTTGGCGTCGAACTCGCCGATGCACTCGTAGGCCGCATCGGTGTCGTTGATGTTGTTGTAGGAGAGCTCCTTGCCCTGGAGCTGGCGCGCGGTCGAGACGCCCGGCCGCTTGTCGGGCGTCGCATAGAACGCGGCGGTCTGGTGCGGGTTCTCGCCATAGCGCAGCGACTGGATCAGTCTGCCGCCGAAGGCGCGGAAATCGGGCGCGTCGATTTCGAGCTGGCGGTTGAACCAGTTCGAGATCGCGGCGTCATACGCGCCGGTGCGCGCATAGGCCTTCGCGGCAAGCCGCCGGCGCAGTGTCAACGTCGTCGATCCGTTGTTGGCGGCAAGCTCGTCGAGCACGGCCTTGTAGTCCTCGGCCTCGACCACGACGGCGACGTCGTCATGGTTCTTCGCCGCGGCGCGGATCATCGCGGGGCCGCCGATGTCGATGTTCTCGATGCAATCCTCGAAGCCCGCGCCTTTGTCGACGGTCGCTTCGAACGGATACAGGTTGACGACCAGGAGATCGATCGGCGCGATGCCGTGCGCCTTCATCGCCTCCGCATGTTCCTTGTTGTCGCGGATCGCGAGCAGGCCGCCATGCACCTTCGGATGCAGCGTCTTGACGCGGCCGTCCATCATCTCGGGGAAGCCGGTGAGGTCGGAAACGTCCTTCACCTTGAGGCCGGCCGCGGCGATCGCCTTGGCGGTGCCGCCGGTCGAGACCAGCTCGACATCGTGCGCGGCAAGTGCCTTTGCGAACTCGATCAGGCCGGTCTTGTCGGAGACGGAGAGAAGAGCACGGGTGACGCGGCGGGGATGGTCAGTCATGAGCAAGATCCTCTGTCTTAAGGAGTGTCTATGCCCAGGCGCGCGGCGTCTCAGTCCCGCGCTTCCCGATGGTGCTCCATCCAAGGTCGCCAGTCGCGCGAGCGAGGGCTCGATAGCAGCTTTCGGCCGTTTTCACAACGATGAGATGGGGCCGAATCGTGCGCGTTTACAGCGGAAGTTCCGGCTCGCGCCGGGCGTTGCGGCGGGCATTGGTGACCGCAGGCGATGCAGTGGAGCGGACGAAGCTCCAGCGGATCGACGGCGCCTGCCGCGCATCCTGCCGGATCACGATCTGCGCGGTGCGGCGCGGGCCGTCATTGCCGGCCAGGAACACGCTGTCCTCGAGGTCGACCTTGTCGTCCAGCGCCTCGAAGGTCCAGACGTCGCGGTTGGCCAGCACCAGCATGACGCCACGGGCATCCGACAGCCGGCTCGCCTTCACCGCCGGATGCAGATGGAAGCGCAGCGCGAAGTCGGCGTCGGCGCCCTTGAAGCGTCCGCCCTGCGGCGGCGACAGCGTGTCCTCGCCGTCGATGCGTGCGCCGTCATTGGCGACCATCAGCACGCGGCGATGGATCGCGCCGAATTTCGCGAGGTAGCCGTCATGCGAGGTCGTGAGCAGCGTGCCGTTCTGAACGATCTCGCGATAGCTCTCGACCTCGACGGGGCCGCTGGTGACGGGTGAGCCGTGCAGGAGGCGCTTCATCGCCGACATCTCGACGAATTGGCATGAGGACGTCTCATGATAGGTCAGCGTCGAATGCGCCGCGGTGCCGCGTGCGAACGGCCGCCAATTGTCGCGTCCCGTGGTCGGCATGCCGCAATTGGTGACGATGCGGCTGATGCCGGAAGACAATTCGAACGACAGGCAGCCGGCATGGGCGTCGTGGCTGACGCCGGCCGGCGGCGGGGGGCCGGTGTCGATGATCAGCGTGGTCTGGCCGGCGTCGAGGCGCTGGAAGCCGGTATGCGGCATATTCGCCATCGGCGCGCCGTGAGTGTCGTCATAGGCGAGCAGCGTGGCGAGCAGGTCCGAGGGCGTCGCGCTCATGCCGTTGAAGAGCGCGAAATTGCCGTCGCCGTGCCGGAAGAAGCGCAGCATCGGCATCATGCGGTCGATCGCGTTGAGCAGCGCCGGCGGCGGTGCGATGTTGCGCGCGGCAAAGGTCTGCCGCAGCGGCAACAGGTCGATCAAGAGCTCGATCAGCGCGCCCGGATTGCGGGAGATGTGGCCGCCGTCGGGCAGGATCTGCCGCTGCAACTCGTCCGAGAGCTTTTTCGAGGCACTGCGGATCTGCCGCGCCTGGTTGGCAAGGCACAGCGCCGCGTAGCACAGCGCGATCAGCACCTGGAGCTTCGGCACTCCGTCGGGCATGTTGACCATGGTGTAGCGCAGAAGGCGGATCTCCCGCGCCAGCGCCCGCAGATAGCGGCGGTAGAATTTGTTGTCGGTGTCGTTGAGCACCAGCGGCGCCTGCGACAGCAGCGAGATCACGCGCCGCGCCAGCACGTCGGCACGCCGCGCGACGGCGCGGCGCTTGTTGGCAGGGTTGGCGATCCAGTCCTCGACCAGCGCGCGCGCATTGGCGCGCGTCAGCGCAGTGTCGGCGGCGCGCAGATGGCGCAGCCAGCCGAAGCCGAGCAGCGCGACCTCCCAGTCTTCCGACGGCGGTTCGAGATCGAAGATCGAGCGGCCGTGGCAATTGACGATCTTGCCGGCGAAGACGAAGCGTCCGGCATAGATCTCTGCGGCGCGGGTCGCATCCGCCGTGCGCAGGTCATGCGGCGCGATGATCAGCCGGTCGGTACGGCCGGGCCAGACCCGCGACAGCGCAACGGAACCGCCGCTCGCGCGCGCGAGCATGTTCCGCGCGAAGCGGTTCATCACCAGCGTCGAGATACGTCTGCGTTGAGCGACCGACACGCCTTGCCTTGAAGGGGGAGAGGATGAACGACGAATCCTTCTTAATCCCAAAATCGGACGTCTGACACCATCTTGAAGCGTCGCGAATCAGCGCTGGCGCAAAAACCGGTGCAAAATCAGGATTTAACGAGCCGGGCTGCGTAGAAACCGTCGAGCCCGCCGAGCTTGGGATCGGCGTTCGGCAGGTGGCTGGGCAGCGTGCGCAGGTCGCCTTCCGTGGTGATGATCTCGCTGAGCCCGGAGACCTCGGAAGCTTCGATCGGCACGCGGCGCAGGCCGCCCTCCGTGGCCAGCAGCGCCGCGATCGCCTGCTCGCCCTCTTCGGGTTCCAGCGAACAGGTGCAGTAGACCAGCGTCCCGCCCGGCTTGAGCAGCGAGACGGATTTCTTCAGCAGCCGCTGCTGGAGCGCGGTCAGGGCGGCGACGTCGGATTCCTGCCGGAGCCAGGCAACGTCGGGATGGCGCCGGATCGTTCCGGTCGATGTGCAGGGTGCATCGATCAGGATGCCGTCAAAGCCCTCGGCAGGGCCGGCCCATTCCACGGCGTCGGCGACGACAGTCTCGGCCTGGAGCGACAGCCGCGTCAGATTCTCGCGCAGACGCGCCACCCGGGCGGGTGAGCGGTCGATCGCCGTGACATGCGCGCCGGCCTGTGCCAGTTGCGCGGTCTTGCCGCCCGGGGCGGCGCAGAGATCGGCAATGGACTTGCCCTTGATGTCGCCAAATAGCCGAGCTGGCAACGCGGCGGCGGCATCTTGCACCCACCATTGCCCCTCGGTGAAGCCGGGCAGCATGGTCACGGCGCCGTGCAGCACCGTGCGCACCGATCCGGTCGGCAGTACTTCACCGTGCAGCCGGTTCGCCCATTGCGCGGCGTCCGATTTCACGGTGAGGTCGAGCGAGGGCTCGTGGCCGAGCGCCAGCGCCATGTCTCTTGCGGTCGCCTCGCCGTAATGCGCGCTCCAGCGCGCGAGCAGCCAGGGCGGCAAGTCCAGCGATTGCGTGGCAACTTCATCCACCAGCGCCTTGCCCTCGCGCGCGCAGCGGCGCAGCACGGCATTGACGAGGCCGGCATAACGAGCGGCACGCCGGTCGGATTGAACGAGGCGGACGGAGAGATCGACCGCGGCGTGATCGGGCACGTCCATCCAGAGGATCTGGGCGGCGCCGATCAGGAGCGCGCTCTGCGCGCGCGGCGCTTCGGACGGGATGCCCTTGTCGAGCAAGCGGGACAGCACATGGCCGAGCGTGCCGAGCCGACGCAGCACGGTCGCGACCAGGCGGCGCATCAGCGCGCGGTCGCGGTCGGCGAGCGTCTTCAATCCGGGATGGGCACCGCTGCCGTCGAGTTGATCGTCAAGCGTGCGGTGCTTGTGCAGCACGCCGTCGACGATGTCAGCGGCGATCCGCCGCGCCGCGAGACCGGGCACTTCGGACGGAGGAGCGAAACGTTGAGATGGCATGCGGCTTAAGGTTCTTGGCGAGCGGCAGTTCCGCCGCAATGGGCGCATGCCTCGAGAGACTTATCTCTGGCATGCGAATATGCCAAATGTAAGAATGGCCTCTCGCGTTTACAGCCCGGCATGACCATCTCAGCAATGCGTTATTGGACGTCGCACACCCCGTGATCCTGCGCTAGGAACCGCCGAGATGAGTGACCAGCCCCCCGTTCCCGATCGCAAGCCGCTCCCGCCGGCCGCCCAGCGCGCGCTGGCCGAGGCCGAAGCGCGCCGGCAGGCTGCTGCTGCCCACGCCGCGGCGGCGCCGAAGGAATTGCAGGGACCGAAGGGACCCGAGCCCACCCGCTACGGCGATTGGGAGCGCAAAGGTATCGCCTCGGACTTTTGAGGCTGTCGTTTGAGGCTGGCTTTTGAGGCCATCTTGCCGGATCGCCCGACTCAGCCCTAGCGTGCGCGGATGCCGCGTTTCGATCCCAGCCATCCATACCGGCCCTCATACAGTGGTTCGCCGTTCGGCCGTCACTTCTCGGGGCTGTTGCCGTGGATGTTCGTGGTCGCAATCGTGGTGGCCGTCGTGCTTACCTTCCGGCACGGGATGAACTGGCCCTTCCCGCATGCGATCGATGGTCAATCGCGAGATGCCCAGATCATTTTGCAGCAGGCCAATCCGGACATCCGTCAGCCGGTCGACGTCATTCGCACGATCGACGGCGATACCTTTCTCGCTCGCGTGCACCAGCGCGACGGACGCGTTCTCGTTGCGCGCGTTCGCCTGCGCGGTATCGATGCGCCGGAGATGAAAGCATCCTGCCAGGATGAATTGGACAAGGCTCAAGCGGCGACAGGCGCGCTGCGCGATCTGCTCGGCCAGGGCGGCGTGACGATCACCAATCTCGGCCCCGACAAATACGGCCGTGTTCTCGCCAATGTCGCGACAAAGCGAACTGCGGACGTATCTGCCGCGCTGCTCGCGGGCGGTTACGCGCGGAGCTACAACGGCGGCCATCGCGACGGCTGGTGCGCGCGCGGCTGGCGCTTCTGGTAACAAAGAGCCGCGTCGATGGACGCGGCTCTTTCAATTCTGTTACGAGTTTGGAGATCAGCGCGTCACGACCACCGTCGTGCCGACCGAGACGCGGCTGTAGAGATCGGTGATGTCGTCGTTGAGCATGCGGATGCAGCCATAGGAGACGAAGCCGCCGACCGAGCCCGGCACATTGGTGCCGTGGATGGCATATTCGCCGCCGGCCAGCGTCATCGCCGCAACGCCCATCGGGTTGCGCGGCGAGCCGCCTGGAATAACGTCGGGGATGCTGGGCTTGTCGCGCTTCACTTCAGCAGGCGGCGACCAGGCCGGGTTGAGATACTTGCCGTCGATGCGGGTGGTGCCGGCCCATTGCTTGCCGGACTTGCCGACGCCGACCGGATAGCGCACGGCGTGGCCGTTATCGAGGATGAGATAGAGCCGCCGCTCGTTGGTTTTGACCACGATGGTGCCCGGCGAATAGTCGGCCAGGTGTGCCCCCACCATTTCCGGCCGCGCCTCTGCGGCCGTCGACATCAAGACCCCTGCCCCAATGGTGGCGGCGAGCGCCACAGCAATCCTTACCGACATCAATTTTTCCTCTACCCCGAACGGATCGTCCAAAACTACGCAGCACCGGCAATTGCCCGCTTGCCCGGATATTCTTAACCGCGCCTGTTAACCGGATGGTTTCCACGCGCGGCCGCCAAGGGCCCGCCAGCACGCGGAACAAAGAAAATGTTCGAAATAAAGTAAATGACAAGAAAACAACACTTGGCTGGAAAGACGCGGGCGCGACGGATCGCGCCCTGACAAGTGCGTGAGGGTGTGAACGGCTGTTATTTCGGGGGGGCTCTGTGTCCCGGACGCGCTGCAGCGCCTTGGCGCTGCTGCGCAGAGCCGGGACCCGGGAGGCCACACGCTCTGCCATTGGATCGGCCCCGGCTCTGCAGCGCACCGCTGAAGAAGCGCTGCGCCGCGTCCGGGGCACGAGAGCGTGCCTTACGCCGACTTCTTGTTCTGCCGGTTCTTGACGAGATCGTCGACCACGGCCGGATCGGCGAGCGTCGAGGTATCGCCGAGGCTGCCCGGCTCGTCCTCGGCGATCTTGCGCAGGATGCGGCGCATGATCTTGCCGGAGCGGGTTTTGGGCAGACCGGGCGAGAACTGGATCTGGTCGGGCGCGGCGATCGGGCCGATCTCCTTGCGCACCCAGGTGACGAGCTCCTTGCGCAATTCGTCGCTCGGCTCGACGCCGGCCATCAGGGTGACATAGGCGTAGATGCCCTGGCCCTTGATGTCGTGCGGGTAACCGACTACGGCGGCTTCCGACACCTTCTCATGCGCGACGAGCGCGCTCTCGACTTCCGCGGTGCCCATGCGGTGGCCGGAGACGTTGATGACGTCATCGACGCGGCCGGTGATCCAGTAATAGCCGTCGGCGTCGCGCCGGCAGCCGTCGCCGGTGAAATACTTGCCCTTGTAGGTCGAGAAATAGGTCTGCTCGAAGCGGGCGTGATCGCCATAGACCGTGCGCATCTGGCCCGGCCATGACCGCGTCAGGCAGAGATTGCCTGATGTCTCGCCGTCCAGCACCTTGCCGTCGGCATCGACGATCTCAGGCACGACGCCGAAGAACGGCTGCGTCGCCGAGCCCGGCTTCAGCTTGGTCGCGCCCGGCAGCGGCGTGATCAAGATGCCGCCGGTCTCGGTCTGCCACCAGGTGTCGACGATCGGGCAGCGATCGTCGCCGACGACACGGTGATACCACTCCCAGGCTTCGGGATTGATCGGCTCGCCGACCGAGCCGAGCAGGCGAAGCGAGGCGCGCGACGTCTTCTTCACGGGCTCGTCGCCGCTCTGCATCAGTGCGCGGATCGCGGTCGGCGCGGTGTAGAAGATGTTGACCTTGTGCTTGTCGATGACGTTCCAGAAACGGGAATTGTCCGGATAATTCGGCACGCCTTCGAACATCAGCGTGGTCGCGCCGTTCGCCAGCGGCCCATAAAGGATGTAGCTGTGTCCGGTGACCCAGCCGACGTCGGCGGTGCACCAGTAGATGTCGCCGTCGTGATAGTCGAAGACGTATTGATGCGTCATCGCGGCGAACACGAGATAGCCGCCCGAGGTGTGCAGCACGCCCTTGGGCTGGCCGGTCGAGCCCGACGTATAGAGGATGAACAGCGGATCCTCGGCGTGCATGTGCTCGGCCCGGCATTCCGTCGTCACCATCTTGGCGGCGTCGTGATACCAGAGATCGCGCGACGGATTCATCTCGACCGTGCCGCCGGTGCGCTTGACAACGACGACCCAGTCGACGCCGTCGGCCTTGGCGAGCGCTGCATCGACATTGGCTTTCAGCGGCACCTTCTTGCCGCCGCGCAGGCCCTCGTCCGCCGTGATGATCACCTTGGATTGGCAGTCGTTGATGCGCTGGGCGAGGCTGTCGGGCGAGAAGCCCGCGAACACCACGGAGTGGATCGCACCGATCCGCGCGCAGGCCAGCATCGCGTAGGCCGCTTCGGGAATCATCGGCAGGTAGATGGTGACGCGGTCGCCCTTCTTGACGTTGCGGGTGCGCAGGATGTTGGCCATCCGGCAGACCTCGTCGTGCAGCTCCTTGTAGGTGATGTGCCGGGATTGCGAGGGATCGTCGCCTTCCCAGATGATCGCGGTCTGGTTGGCGCGCTTGTGCAGATGCCGGTCGATGCAATTATGGGCGACGTTGAGGATTCCGTCCTCGAACCATTTGATCGAGATGTTGCCGGGGGCGAAGGAGACGTTCTCGATCTTCGTCGGCGCGTGCATCCAGTCGATACGCTTGGCCTGCTCGGCCCAGAAGGCGTTCGGGTCCGAGATCGAGCGGGCGTACATGTCCTTGTACTTGGCTTGGTCGATCCAGGCGCGCTTGGCCCATTCCGCGGGGACGTCGTAGGTCTTCTCGGACATGCTTCCCTCCAGATACGGCAAGCCGAGCCCAGGCGACCGGCGAGCCGACGTCATCATTGAACCGATTATGCGTCCGCCTAACCGGACCCGACAAGGAGCACAAGCTGGACCTTCGGCGAGCGGGCAGCCATGCGGAAGATCAACGGCGCCTGGCGCGACTGTCGCAGATCTGAAACAGGCTTGCGCGGCTTTCCAGGTCTTTACCAAGACGCCGGAATAGGCCTGTGCAGGGCGCCCATGCGCCGCATGAGGTATTTAGAAACCGTCTGTCACTGATTCGGGACTCGCAATGCGGTTCGGAACACCCTAAATGGCCAACCCGGGTCCCGAGAGACCGTCCAAGAGACTGTCCAATAGACCCTTGGAACAAAAATCAGAACAGCGGCATTGACCGATAACAGACAGGGCTAAGGCTTAAGACTATGATGGATCAGCGGAATCTCGGGACGATGCGGCTCGCTTCGGCCGATCCTGCTGCTGTCGCGCTGGCCAAAGCCCTCGGACAATGGCCGAAACCGGCCGGTTCCGCCCGTCTCAGCCCGAAAAAGGTCTTCGACACCGCGCCTGCGACCTCGGTTGAGGCGATCGCCAAGGAGCTGGGCCTGCGGCTCGGCGACCAGAACGAGCTGACCATCCGGCGCATCAAGCGCGGCAAGGGCTATTCCTTCGTCCGTCCCAACGGCGCGCATATCCGCGACGCTCGCACCATCCGCCGGCTGCACGCCATGGCGGTGCCGCCGGCCTATCGCCAGGTGCGCTACTCGGCCGATCCGAGCTCGCATCTCCAGGCGGTGGGACGCGATGCCGCGGGCCGGCTGCAATACCGCTACCACACCGATTGGGAAAAGGTCCGCGAGCACCGCAAGGCGCACCGGCTGGAAAAGCTTGTCGGCGCGCTGCCAAAGATCCGGCGCAAGGTCTCGGCGTTCCTGTCGGGTGACGAGCCGACGCGTGAATTCGCACTCTCGGCCGTGATCGAGCTGATCGCGCGCACCGCGATCCGTCCCGGCAACGAATCGTATGCCCGCCTCAACGGCACCCGCGGTGCCACCACGATGCTGAAGTCGAACGTTACGCTCGAGGACGATTCCTTCGTGCTGACCTTCAAGGCCAAGGGCGGCAAGGCGGTGCGCAAGGAGTGCGACGCGGCCAAGCTGGTACGCGCCATCGGCATCCTGAACGGCGTTCCCGGCAAGCGCATGTTCCAGTATCGCGACGCCTACGGCATCGTGCGCGCGGTCAGCACCACGCAGGTGAACGCGTTTCTGCGCGAGATCGCCGGCATCAAGATTTCGCTGAAGGATTTTCGCACGCTGATGGCGTCCGCAGTCGTGGTGGAATCGCTGTCGCGGATCACGCCGGCGACCAGCCAGCGCGGCCGCAAGAAGCAGGTGCTGGACGCGATCCGCGCCGCAGCGGACAAGCTCTCCAACACGCCGGCGATCTGCCGCAAGAGCTACGTCCACGACACCATCGTCACCGCCTTCGAGGACGGTATCCTCGAACGCTTCGCCGCCACCATGAAGGGCCAGCGTTCGCAGGCCAGGCGCGAGCAACTCTTGCAGCAGGTGGTGGCGACCGCGGCAGTTTAAGCGGCGGTGCCGTAGGGTGGGCAAAGGCGCGAAGCGCCGTGCCCACCATTCTTCACGACATTGTTGATAGGCCGCGTGGGCACGCTTCGCTTTGCCCACCCTACGAGAGCTACATCTTGTCTGAGATACCCTTGTCCGGACCGGGATCACGGCCCGCGGCTGCGCTCGTGAGCCGGCCCAGATAATGCGCCCATCCTTTCGCGTGCGCGGCGGCCTGTTCCTCGGTCGGGAGCCCGCTATGGGTCATGCGCAGCAGCGTGCCGCCGTCGCGCTCGATCAGGTCGATCTCGATCAGGCTCGAGCCGGGCGGCACTTCCTGACCGCCCTCCCAGCCGAATGTGTAGGCCAGACGATGCACCGGCACGACCGCCGCGGCCGACGCCGCCACGCGGTCCGATGCCCTTGAGGAGATAGAGCCCGCCGGGGTGCGGCTCCGTGGTCGCGTCGGAGCCCATCCAGCTCAGGATTTTCTCTGGATCGGTCAAATAGGCGAAGACGGTGGCGCGGGGGGCTGCGATCTGGGTTTCCCGTCGCACTACGAACGGCTCGGTCATCGGCGATCATCCCTGGGCTGACACTGGCCACATGGCGGCGGTGGAGCGGTGCGTCAAGGATTGCCCGTGACAAAGATGGCCGACCTTCGCCATCATCGGGCCATGCAACTCTCCCGGACCCTTGCCTGGCTCGTCGATGCCGCCTCGGATTGCCCCGGGGCCGACCGTCTGCTCGCGGAACTCGGCGCTCATCTGGTCGCCGACGGTGTGCCGCTTGCGGCAGGGAGCCTGACGTTGGAGGTGCCGCATCCGCTGATCGCGAAGCGGACCTGGCTGTGGCGCGCGGAGACCGGCCGGGTCATCGAGGCGCTCGGCTTCGCACCAAGTGGGCTGGCACCCGACCCGCCCAATGATGCCGGCCGCCGCTGGCTGCGCGACATCGCGCGCGGCGAGGTGCACGAAGAGGTGGTCGGACGACAAGATGGGCCGCAGCTCGGCTGGATCGGGCCGCGTCCGTTCACCGCAGACGAGATCGAGCAATTGCGCCAGGCTGCGCGTTTCGCCGCGACGCCGCTGGCCGTGCTCGCTGCGCGCGCCACGTTGCGCGCGACGCTCGATGCCTATCTCGGCAAGCGCAGCGCGGAGCGGGTGCTGGCGGCGCCGTTGCGGCGCGATCTCGGCGAGACCATTCAAGCCGCGCTGCTCTATGCGGATCTGCGCAACTTCACGACCTTGTCGGAGACCACACCGCCGGCCGACGTCATCGCAGCGCTCGACGCCTGGTTCGATCGCATCGCCGGTGCCGTTCATGCCTTCGGCGGCGAGGTGCTGAAATTTATCGGCGACGGCGTGCTCGCGATCTTCCCGGTGGTCGACGCGTCGCCGCGCCGCGCCTGCGACGCCGCCCTGCGTGCCGCAGGCGCAGCCGAAGCCGGCATGGCGTATCTCAACGGGGAGCGCGGCGCTCAAGGACTGCCGCCGCTTGCGTTCGGCGCGGCCCTTCATCTCGGCGAAATACTCTGGGGCAATATCGGCGCCGCCAACAGGCTCGATTTCACGGCGATCGGTCCCGCCGTCAATCTCGCCAGCCGGCTCGAGGGATTGTGCAAGCCCCTGGAACGGACCGTGCTGGTATCGGGGGCGCTGGCCGCGGAGACGGATACGCCTCTCGTCGCGCTCGGATCGCATCCGCTGCGCGGCATCGCTTCGCCATGCGAGGTGTTTACGCTGCCGGCGACGCAAGTGCGGACATCGTAGCCCGGATGGAGCGCAGCGTAATCCGGGGTCGTGCGGCATGAAGACTTTCCCGGATTGCGCTGCGCTCCATCCGGGCTACGGCAATAACTTACATCCCGCCCATCTTGCAGACGAGCTTCCACTCTTCCGTCGTCACCGGCTGCACCGACAGCCGCGAATATTTCACCAGCGCCATATTAGCGAGCTTCTTGTCCGCCTTGATCGCGGCCATCGTCACCGGCGTCTTCAAGGGCTTGTCGGCCTTGATGTCGACGCAGACGAATTTTTCGGTCTTGTCGGTCGGATCGGGATAGGCCTCCTTGATGACCTCCGCGATGCCGACGATCTCCTTGCCCTCGTTGGAATGATAGAAGAACGCCTTGTCGCCCTTCTTCATGCTCACGAGGTTTATGCGCGCGGTGTAATTGCGCACGCCGGTCCAGGCCTCGCCCTTGGCGCCCTTCGCTACCTGCTGGTCCCAGGACCACACCGACGGTTCGGATTTCACCAGCCAGTAGTTCATCGCGCGTCCTATCCGTTCGTCATGGCCGGGCTTGTCCCGGCCATCCACGTCTCTGCCACCAATTCAATATCAAGACGTGGATGCCCGCGACAAGCGCGGGCATGACGAGAAAGACGTCATTCCTCTGCCTTGAAGGGGCGCGTCAACAGTCCCGAGATCGCAGCGTCGATCGTGCTCCGGCCGCTCAGGATCGAAGCGACCGCTTCTGATACCGGCATCTCGATGTTGTGCGAAGCTGCGAGTTCGATCAACACAGGCGCGGTGAACTCGCCTTCGGCGAGCTTGCCCGCGGGCGGCTGCTCGCCGCGGCCCAGCGCAAGGCCGTGCGCGAGATTGCGCGATTGCGGGCTCGAGCAGGTCAGGATCAGATCGCCGAGGCCGGACAGGCCCGCGAGCGTCTCGCTGCGCGCGCCGAGGGCACGGCCGAGGCGCGTGAGTTCGGCAAAGCCGCGGGTCGTCAGCGCAGCCTGGGCGGAGGCACCGAGCTTGCGCCCGACCGCGATGCCAACCGCGATCGCCAGCACGTTCTTGGCCGCACCGCCGATCTCGACGCCGCGGACATCTGTCGTGTGATAGGGCCGGAAGGTCGCTGAGCCCAGCGCCTGCACCAGCGCGCTCGCCAGCGCTTCGTCCTTCGCCGCCAGCGTCACCGCGGTCGGCAAGCCGCGCGCGACGTCGTCGGCAAAGCTCGGGC
The DNA here is from genome assembly GCF_004634465.1 of Bradyrhizobium sp. MOS001. Lineage (NCBI taxonomy): Bacteria > Pseudomonadati > Pseudomonadota > Alphaproteobacteria > Hyphomicrobiales > Nitrobacteraceae > Bradyrhizobium > Bradyrhizobium sp. MOS001. The sequence continues at coordinate 83,822 of NZ_SPVJ01000002.1, read as the reverse complement.
CCGACAGGATCGCCGGCTGCGCGTGAGGTGCGGCTTCCGCGATGACGTCGGTCATGAATTTATGGGTGCCGTGCTCGATGCCTTTGGCGCAGGCGACGATCGGCACCGGCTTTGTCAGATGCGAGGCCAGTATGTTGACCGCGCCGCGCAAATGCTGTGCGGGCGTCGCGATCAGCACCATGTCCGCGCGCGCGGTCTCCGCAAGCTCGTGCGTCACGACGATCTCCGGCGCCAGCCGCACGCCGGGCAGCCGCGGATTGTCGCGGGTCGAGGCGATTCGCGCGGCATGTTCGCTGTTGCGCGCCCAGAGCGTCACGTTCCGTCCGGCGCGCGCCGCGACCGTCGCCAGCGCCGTGCCCCATGCGCCCGCACCAATCACCGCGACGGACCGGAACGCCGTCATAGCTAGAATCCCGCCCGCGTGTTGCCGTAACCGGCCGGCGCCGTGGCGTTGGCATCGAGCAGCCAGCGTGCGCGGGGTTGGGCTTCCATCGTGTCGATCATGCCGAGCGCCAGGCGCTCGGCGCCGGCCCAGGCAATCATCGCGCCGTTATCGGTGCAGAGCGCGGGCGGCGGCATGATCAGTTGCGTCCCGGCCTGCCGCGCGACGTCATGCAGGGCGCCGCGGATCGCCTGATTGGCCGCGACCCCGCCGGCGGCGACGAGGGCATGCGGAGCGCCGAACTGCTCGCGGAAAAGCCTCAGGCCGACGCTCAACCGGTCGGCCGTCGAGTCAAGCACTGCGGCTTGAAAACTCGCGCAGAGATCGCTGATATCCTGCGGCGCGATCTCAGTTAACCGGCTCGCCTCGTTGCGCACCGCCGTCTTCAATCCAGACAGCGAGAAATTAGCATCGGGCCGTCCCTGCATCGGGCGCGGGAAGGCGAAGCGCGTGGCATCGCCGGTTGCCGCGGCGCGTTCGACCTGCGGCCCGCCCGGATAGGGCAGGCCCAGCATCTTCGCGACCTTGTCGAAGGCTTCGCCCATCGCGTCGTCGACGGTGGTGCCGAGCCGCACATATTGGCCGACACCGGTGACGGCGACGATCTGGGTATGCCCGCCCGAGGCGAGGAACAGGCAGTAGGGAAATTCAATTCCGTCGGTGAGGCGCGGCGTCAGTGCATGCGCCTCGAGGTGGTTGACCGCGACCAGCGGCGTGTCGTGCACCATCGCGATCGCCTTTGCGGTGGTGAGGCCGACGATGACGCCGCCGATCAGCCCCGGCCCCGCCGCGGCGGCGACACCGTTGAGCTGCGCATAGTCGATGCCGGCCTCGTGCATGGCCCGGTCGATGATGCCGTCGAGGACGTCGACATGCGCGCGCGCGGCGATCTCCGGCACTACGCCGCCGAAGCGGGCATGCTCCTCGATCTGGGACCGCACGATGTTGGAGAGGATCTTGCCGCTGCCGTCGGGCGCGCGCTCGATCACGGCCGCGGCGGTCTCGTCGCAGGTGGTTTCGATGCCCAGTACCAGCATTGGCGAATTGTTATCCAATTTGCGCCCTTGCGCTCATCCGTAAAGCAGAGTTCTGGTACGTCCGGTAGCATTCCGGGGTCCACTTGCGCAATCGTCACGCGCGGCCGCCTTCGTGAATGCGTCACCGCCACGTGGTTCGGGAACACAAGCGATGTCCATTCTTGTCACACGGCCGCATCCCGACAATGAGGCGACGGCAGAAAATTTGCGGGCGCGGGGTCATGTGGTGCTGCTCGCCCCGATGCTCAAGTTCGAGCCGGTCGCCTTTCATGACGAGAGTGAGGCCGACTACGGCGCCATCATCGTCACGTCGGCCAATGCGATCCGCGCCGTCGCGCCACAATTGCAGGATCTTGGCTTAAAGAATCTTGGCCTCCTGAAGCTGCCGCTGTTTGCGGTCGGCGAGCACACGGCTGCCGCGGCGCGCGACGCCGGCTTCGCCGAGGTGATCGTCGCCGGCGGCGATGCCGCGGCCTTGCGCGACAAGGTGATGCAGAGCGCGCGCGACAAGCTGCTGAAGAAGAAAAGCACGCTGCTCTATCTCGCGGGCGCGGATCTGTCGCGCGATCTCGGCGGCGAGCTTGGCGCGGAGGGCTTCAGTGTGGTGACGCAGACCACCTATCGCATGACTCCGGTCAAGGTCCTGCCGCGCGATGTCTGCGATGGCTTTGCCGCACATGGGATCGAGGCGGTGCTGCACTACTCCCGTCGCAGCGCACGGGCCTTCCTGGATGCGGCACGGGACGAAGGCGTCGAAATCTCGGCGCTGGCGATCCCGCAATGCTGCCTGTCCGAGACGGTCGCCAGCGTGCTGCGCGATGCCGGCGCGTCGCAGGTTCTGGGGGCCGCGACGCCGGACGAAAATGCCCTATTTGATACCTTGGAGCGTGCTTTGCGGACCCGTTTGGCGTAAGAGGTCGGGCCGAATCCGACGCGATCGGGTCCGTTCAGGGCATTTGAGTGTGAGGAACCGTCACGATGGCCGATGACAAGCCTGAAGACGCAGGATTGGCTCCCGAGTCAGGCCGTGCCAAGCGCACCCCGCCCACCATCGACCTTGAGGCGACCGAAGTCTCGACCCAGTCGCAGCCAACGGCGGCCGCCGAACCGGAGGTTCAGCCGACGCCGGAGCAGGCCACGCAAGAGCAGGCCACGGTCGAAGAGTCCAAATCCGAAGAGGCCAGGCCCGACCCGGAGCCCGCGCACGCGGAGGACGCGGTTGCTTCCGCTCCCGCGTCGGCGCCGGTTTCGCCCTGGGTCATTGCGCCGTTCTCCGGCGCGGTCGCAGCCGCAATCGTGATTGCCGTCGGCTGGATGCTGGGCTGGCCCGCCGTGGAGGCGCCGCCGGCCGCGCCGCAGGTCACGAGCGCGACTGTCGACGCGCTCAGCGGACGTGTCGCCGCGGTCGAAGCCAAGGCGGGCAAGCCCGCCGCCGATCCGGCCGTGGTGGCGCGGATCGATGCACTGGAGAAATCCGCAAGTGCCTTGCGCAGTGACATCGCCAATCTGCGCGCACAGTCCGACAAGACCGCCAACGACGTGAAATCGGCACCGCGCGCTGCCGCGCCTGATCTTGCTGCTCTCAGCGACCGCATTGCGCAGCTGGAGCGCGCCAGCAAGACGGAGCGCGCCGAGCTCGCACAGCAGGGCGAGAAGATTGCCGACAACAAGGCGACGAATGACAAGCCGCTGCGCCATGTCGTGGCGGCGGCTCTGCTCGACGTCGCGGTTCGGCATGGCGATCCTTACGAATCGCAATTGGCCGCGGCGCGGTCGCTCGCGGCCAAGCCCGATATGCTGAAGCCGCTCGACACCTTTGCATCATCAGGCATTCCGACGCCGGTCGCGCTGAGCCGCGAGCTGCTCAACATCGTGCCCAAGCTCTCGCCGCCGGCGGAAGCCCCGGCCGCCGGTGCCGGCATCGTCGAGCGTCTCCAGGCGGGGGCCTCGAAACTCGTTCGTATAGAGCGCACCGACGGCGTCGGCAATGATCGCGGCGCCATCGTCGCACGGGTGACGGCGGCGGCGCTCCGCAACGATTTCGTCGAGGCGCGGCGCGAGCTGAAGACGCTGCCCGACGCCGATCGTGCACCCGCGCAGGCCTGGCTCGACAAGGCCGATGCGCGCGACGCCGCGCTCGGTGCCTCCCGCAAATTCGCCGACGATGCCATGGCGGATCTCGCCAAGCCCGATCTGGTCAAGCCTGCTCAGTAAAGGTTCGCGCAATAATCAGCGCGTAATAGGGATCGCCATGCTTCGCATCGTCCTCTTCCTCGTCCTGATCGCGCTGGCGGCGGCCGGCGCGGCCTGGGTTGCCGATCAGCCCGGCGATCTCGTCCTGACCGCGGGCGGTTTCCGCGCGTCAACGACGCTTCCGAGGTTCGTGTTTCTGCTCGGCGTCTTTGCAGCAGCGGTCGTGCTGGTCTGGAGCATCGTGACGATGATCTGGCGCGCGCCGGGACGCCTGCGCCGCCGCCGTCATGAGAAACGGCACGCGCGCGGCCGCCATGCCATCACCCACGGCCTGCTCGCGATCGGTCATGGCGATACCGCCCTCGCCCGCCGCCACGCCGATACCGCGCGGCGGCTGGCCGCGAACGATCCGCTCGCACTGCTGCTGCACGCGCAGTCGGCCCAGCTCGAAGGCAATCGCGACGAGGCCCAGCGCGTCTTCCGCGTCATGGCCGAGCGCGAGGATACCCGGCTGCTCGGCCTGCGCGGCCTGTTCATCGAGGCGCAGCGTGCCGACGATGCGGTCGGCGCCGTGATGATCGCGGAGGAGGCGATCAAGCTGTCGCCGTCCTCGACCTGGGCCTCGCACGCGGTGCTCGGCTTCCGTTGCGCGCGCGGTGACTGGAGCGGCGCACTTGCGATCCTGGATTCGAATCTGTCCGCGGGCCTGATCGACAAGGCGGCCTATCGCCGCCAGCGCGGCGTGCTGCTCACGGCCCGCGCGCTGGAATTGGAAACCATGGACCGCGACGTGGCGCGCGAGAGCGTGATGGAAGCCATCAAGCTCGCGCCGACGCTGGTGCCGGCCGCGGTGCTCGCGGCCAAGTTCGAGAGCGAAGCGCATCAGGTGCGCCGCTCCATGAAGCTGGTCGAGGCCGCGTGGCTCGCCAATCCGCATCCGGATCTTGCCGACGCCTACGCGCATGTGAAGCTCGGCGATTCCGCGCGGCAGCGCTTGCAGCGGGTCGAGACGCTCGCAGCCAAGACGCCCGCCGACAAAGCGGGCCATGTCGAGGGCCAGCTCGCGATCGCGCGCGCCGCGATCGACGCCTCCGAGTTCGCCCGCGCGCGCGCGGTGCTGGCACCCTACGTTAATGATCCGACCCAGCGCGTCGCGCTGCTGATGGCCGAGCTCGAGCGCACCGAGCACGGCGACGGCGGCCGTGCCCGCGCCTGGACCTTGCGCGCGGTGCGCGCCCGCCACGACCCGGCCTGGACCGCGGACGGCTATGTCAGCGACCGCTGGCGTCCGGTCTCGCCGGTCACCGGCCGTCTCGATGCCTTCCAGTGGCAAACGCCGGTCGCGAGCCTGCCCTCCGATAAGGGCGCCACGATCGAATCCTCGGCCTTCGAGGAAGCCATGCTGGCCGCCCCGCCGCCGAAGCGGGTGACGGCAGCCCCGAGCGAAGCCCCTGTGGAACCGCCGGTGGCTGCACCGGATCCGGTCCCCGCCGCACAGGACAATTCGCCCCCTGAGGCCAAGGAGACGACCGCGGAGGCCGCCAAGGAAGAGCCTGCGGTCACGCCGGCCGCCGAGCCGGTCAATCCAGCCCCTGAGGCGGCCGAATCATCGCCGGAGGCGGCAACGCCGGTGTTCCGGACCCGCGCCGACCTCGGCAAGCCTGCGCCGGCCCCGATCCAGGCCGTCATCCCCATCGTCCGCGCCCCCGATGATCCCGGGATCGATGACGAGGGTCCGAGCGATGAATTTGCGGAACAAATCGGTACGCCCAGAGCCCATGCAAAGGCCCAGGCCGGCGGCTGGCGCGGATTCTGGTCCCGCTGGGGCGCGTGAGGCACATTTCGAAGCCCGCTCCACCTTGCCAATTCGGGCCATGCCCGATATCAGGAGCGCGCGTATCGGGACCTGCACTGCGCGGGTTCCGGCAGGGTTCGCCGCAATAGCTCAGTTGGTAGAGCACGTCATTCGTAATGACGGGGTCGGGGGTTCGAATCCCTCTTGCGGCACCATTTACCGCTCTGATTTTTCGTTGTTTTCCGCGCCGTTGTTTCGTCCTCCGATGCAGCCTCGCCGCGAGACGGCATACCATCGCCTCAGACTTTGCGCAGGCTTTCGATTTCCCACAGCGCCAGTTGCCGCCGGTCGAACGGTGGGACGTAATCGTCCAGCACCTTGATCGGCGGCGGGAAGTTGTAGGGCGGAGCGCTCAGATCGATGGAGAAGAAGTCACCCGTGCGGATCGCACGATTTCGGCCCGCCGGGTAAGTGGTCGTCAGGAGATACTTGATGTTGGATCGACGAATGTTGTCGATTGCTTGAAAAATCATCTCTTCGGAAAGATGAATGAAGCAATCGCGGCATAGCAGCAGGTCAGCTTCCGGGAGCGGATCGTTGCAGAGATCGATCCGGAGGAACGTGCGATCTGGGCGACTGTATTGGTCACCCGTGCGCGCAATCAGTTCCGGAACGATGTCTCCTCCAATGTAGCGAGAAATTGGAAGTTCGATCTTCGACAACCGATGAAAATCACCACAAGGCAAATCGAGCAAGGTACGGATCTCGAGGTCGCCAACCAGACCAGGAAGGCTTTCCCGCACCCTTTGGGTATTGTGCAGCGTGGATCCGCCGCCGGAAGCGGTTTCCTTGTAACCCCAGACGTTGCGACGATAGATCTCGCCGAACACTTCGCCAGGCGTTCCACGGAGATTGCGCACCATCTGCGTGCGCAACCAGATCAGCGCGGGCTCTGGTAACGTCTGGCGCGCGATGTCGATAGCCGTCGAGAAAAAGGCCGTCTGACGTAACCAGTCTGCAAACTTGTCGAACACATCGCCCCCGTATTGTCGCAAGCTAGATGCGCGCGAACCTGAATTGTTGCGTGCCGCGCTCGGTGGGATCCGGGCTCCGCTCAGTGATGCGAAATCCCTCATGGGCCTGGATGAATGCTTGCTCGGAGATCCAGTTGCGCTCGTATCTGACGAGCTTCTCCCTGGAGGCGAGCGACGACCCTGGACCGTTGTCGCTCAGGTACGATGTCTGAACCTCTCGCCGGGTCTCTTCGCTGATCGGAACGCGGTACCATGCCAACGTTGCCGGCCGAACCGTGCACAGCGTTCTGACGGTTTCCAATGCATCCGGGACGTACTGTATGGCCCCATTCGAGTGGATGAGATCGACAGTGCCGAGCCAGTCGGCGGCCTGGTCGATGCGCTCGAAAAACATCAGCCTATCGGTGCCAAGCTCCTTGGCGCGCTGCACCATTGCAGGCGTCTCAACTACCGCCCATCGAATGTCCGGGCGTTGCCGGCGCGCCACCTTGTAATGCAGGCCAGCGCCTCCGCCGAAATCCAGAACCGTGTTTATGCCCGCGACCAGCGGCCAGTCGCTGTCCGGGTTGTAGTTGATTGTCTTTAGGAAAATCGTTTCGACCAGTTCCGGATTCTCGTACCCCTGAACAACCTCTCGCGGCGGCAGCAGCTTACGCTTCACTCGCTTGATGAAGGTCATAACGGGCGGACTCGGCACGCCTTGTGATACGTGTCGAGCGTCTACCACAATCAGAAACATTTGGAAACAATCGTGAAACGCGCCATCCGGCGCGGCGCGTTCGAGGCTTCACCGGGAAGCACATATCTGTCCGCCCGATTCCGAGACCTTTCCGGACGTGACGTTGCGGGTTGATCGCCGCGAATGCTGATCGCGGGTTCAAGACCGAGCGCGCAGTCTACGTGATGACAGTCACATAACGCAGATCAGATCTCCCCTAATTTCCCGGTCACGCAAACACGGGGAGATTTCACATGCGCGAGATCATTCTGGTCGCCGCCATGGTCCTGGCTTCTGCATCTGCCCATGCTGCCGACCGCAGCCTGTCGCTGGCCACGGCAACGGCTGCTCCGCAGGCCACCACGACCGCCGCTCCGACGACGCAAATCAGCGAAGTCGCGCCAGCCGCGGAAGCTCCGAAATACGTCGATCGTCCGCCGGCAGTCTCGGCCCCTGCTCCCGCCGTGGCGACGGCTCCTGCCGTGACCGCGACAACGACGACTTCAGCGCCGGCGGAGACAAGCAAGCCCGCCACGAAGACCGCAAAGGCGGGCAAGCCGAAGCACAAGCGCAGCTGGACCGAAGGCCGCATCATCAGCGAGCTGCACCGCCACGGCATCTACTGGTAAGGCTGCGACTCGCTCCAAAAGCAAATGGCCGGGCAAGAGCCCGGCCATGCGCGTATTGAGGAAGCGTTGCGGGCTTACTGCGACACCGTCTGCACCACGCTCGTTATCGGACGCGCGCTCGACGTCGGCACCTTCAGGTCCTTCAGCAGCGCCTCGTCATATTCCGGCAGCGTCTGGAGCGTTGCCTTGGCCTTCATCTGCACGACCTTGTAGCCGCCAGCCTTCAGCCGCGCGAGCAGCGCCGGCATGGCTTCGCCGGTGTGCTTCTGGAAGTCGTGCATCAGGATGATGCCCTTGCCGAGCTTGTCGAGCTTGGTCATCACGTTGTCGACGATCTTCTCCGGCGTGGCACCCTTCCTGAAGTCGAAGGAGTCGATGTCGGTCGAGAACATCGCGACATTGCGGGTGCCGAAATAGCTCACCATCGCCGGATTGTGCTGAAGCTGCGGGAAGCGGAAGAACGGTGCCGGGTTGGTGCCGAGCGCGAACCTCACCGCGCTGAAGCCCTTCTCGACCTCGTCCTTGACCTGTTGCTCCGTCATCTTCTTGCTGTTCAGGTTGACATGCGACCAGGTGTGCGTGCCGACCGTGTGGCCCTGGGCCAGCACCTGGCGCAGGATTTCCGGATGATAGGTCGCGTGCTTGCCGACCGAGAAGAACAGACCCTTGGTGCATTCATCCGCAAGCGCCTTCAGCACCGCGGGCGTGTTGACCGGCCACGGACCGTCGTCGAAGGTCAGCACGACCTCCTTGTCGGTGAGGAAGTCGAACTGCTTGAAATGCTCGAAGCCGAAGCCGGGTCCGCCGGTGGTGTCGATCTCGACCACGCGGGCAACGCCCAGCGCGTTCGGATTGGCACAGGTCGACTTCTGCTGCACCGGCACGACCGGAGCGGGCGCAGGCGCCGCTGCCTGAGCAACCGCCGTCGGCCTGGCCGCGATCGCCGCGGTGGTCTCGACGTCATCCTTGGCGGCGAGCTTCGCCTGTGCCGGCAATTGATCGGCGGCACGGGCGGCCGTTGTTTTGGGGGCGCCCTGATCGGCGCGCGCGGAATAATAAAACCAACCGCCGACGGCGATCACGACCGCCGCAACTACACTGGCCAGCATCAGGCCCAACGCATTACGCATCGCTATTCTTTCCAATTACGCAACCAACCCTGCGGAATCTCCCGCGCGACGAGCCATTAATGCGAAGGAACAGTTAACGTGACACCAACACGACGGCGTTTGCGCCGGATTTTCAGCGAGGTGCGCCATGTGACGGAGGTCACAGATGGATGGCCACCCGTGACCGTCATCACAGTGGAAACTGTTTTGCCGGAGCATCGTAGTTCCCACCAACAACGGGCCCCGCTTCCAGCGGCGCCAATGGGAGCTTCAAATGACCAAATCTTCTTCGGCTAAGTCTTTCTCTGCGAAATTGCTGACGAGTAGGATCCGCGACACCAGCCTGGCTCTGGGCTTTGCCGCCATCGTCTCGATCGTCTCGACGACCGCGAGCTTCGCCTTCTCGGCCGAGGCGCAGCAGCAGTGCACCGGCGATGCCTTCCGCCTGTGCTCCTCGGAAATCCCCAACGTCCCGAAGATCACGGCGTGCATGATGAAGCATCGCTCCGACTTGAGCGCCGGCTGCCGCGCGGTGATGGACAAGGACCTCGCAAAGGGCGCCTCACGCAAGGTCGCTGACGCCCAGGACAAGCAGTAGGACAACGCGCAACGGCGATCGTTGTTAGCTCCCCTCGCGATGTGCTCCCGGCGTCAAGCCGGGGCCACGCGCGCCAGTCCCGCTCGGCAATAAAGCCGTTGCGGCCCCGGGATCGTCGCACTAGCTTCGCCCGCACTTCCTTGGGGTAAGAGGCATTACGCGATGACCAGATTTCTTTTCATTGTTTCTTTGATTCTGTGCGCATCGAGCGCCTCAGCGCAACAGCAGCCTGGCCACGATGCCTGCGCGCGCGATGTGACGCGCTTCTGCCGTGCCGTGATGAACAATGGCGATGGCGCCGTGCTCGCTTGCCTCAAGCAGAACCGCACCCGCCTCAGCAAAGCCTGCGACAAGGTGCTGACGGATCACGGGCAGTAAGATGTGCCGTCGCAGCCCGGCTGAGCGAAATCCGGGGTCTGCCCGCGCGTGAGATCGTCCCGGATCGCGCTTCGCTTCATCCGGGCTACAGGCCAAAACCTACGTGCTGCTTCCCGCCACGCTCGCGACCACCGGCAGCACCTCGGCGCCGGCACGATCCGGCGTCTCTTCCTTCCAGCGCACCGAGCCGAACGGACGCTCCAGCATGCGGCGGATCCGCACCGGATCGGGGCCGATGTGGAAATCGATCGCCTGCTGATGCAACGCGCGCTCGGACTGCGTCGAGCGGTTGCGCTGGCGCAAGTAATCGAGCCAGGTCGGACAGTGGTAGCGCTCGGTCCATAATTCGGGGTCGGCGATGTCGCGCGCGATCGACCAGCCATAGGCGCCGTTGCGCTGCCGGGAGAGCTGCACGTCCTGCATCACATTGTGGAAGGCGCGCGCGTTCTCCTGGCTCACCCTATATTCGATCTCGACCACCAGTGGCCCGCTGCGCGCCGTGAGCGACAGTTTGACTTCCGGATCGGCGAGCACGTCCGCGTCCTCGTTGCGGGCGCCGACGCGCGGCATCGCCAGCCAAATGCCCAGCACCGGCGAGATCAGCATCAGGCTGGCGGCCGTCAGCAGCGCGACCTCGACGCCGGCATAATCGGTGAGATGGCCCCAGCCCCAGGCGCCGATCGCGATGCCGCCGGATATCGAGGCCTGGAACGCCGCGAGCGAACGGCCCGCGACCCAGCGCGGCGCCGAGAGCTGCACGCCGATGTTGAACAGCGCGACGGCCGCCATCCAGACCGCACCGGCGAGCACAAGCGCCGCCGCCGTCAACACCGGCTCCGTGCTCACGGCAAGCGCGGCCATCGCAAATGCCATCGAGATGGTGCAGGCGCGGATCGCGGCCTCGCCGCTCATGCGCTTGCGCAATTCATGGATGTTGAGCGCACCGACGACGGCGCCCATGCCGAAGGCACCCAGCATGATGCCGTAGGTCTGCGCGCCGCCATGCAGCAGGTCGCGCGCGATCAGCGGCATCAGGGCCATGATGGCACCGCCGATCAGGCCCATCACCAATGTGCGCAACAGCACGATCTTGATCGGCGGCGAATTGGTGATGTAGCGGAAGCCCGAGACCATCGCGCGGTTGAGCTTCTCCCGCGGCAGGCGCGAGGGCTCGGTGTTGCGCCGCCAGAGCAGCAGCACCACCAGCAGCGGCAGATAAAGGATCGCGTTGCAGGCAAACGCGGCCACCGCGCCGAGCGAGGCGACGATGACGCCGCCGACCGCGGGACCGAAGCTGCGTGCAATATTGTAGCTGATGCCGTTCAGTGCGACGGCTGACGGCAGTGATTCGGGCGGGACCTGCTCGCTGACCGAGGATTGCCACGCCGGCCCGAACAGCGCATTGCCGCTGCCCACTACGAAGCAGAAGACGAGCAGCGTTTCCGGGGTGATCAGCTTGAGCCAGGCCAGCACCGTCAGCGCAGTCGCGCCGATCAGCGCGATCGCGAGCGAAATCAAGGTCACGATGCGCCGGTCATACATGTCGGCGATGGCGCCGGCCGGCATCGAGATCAGCATGATCGGCAGCATCAGCGCGGTCTGCACCAGCGCCACCTTGTCGGCCGAGGCCGCCATCTGCGTCATCGCCCAGGCCGCGCCCACGCCCTGGATCAAGAGGCCAAGATTGGAGAGCAGGCTGGCGAGCCAGATGCGCCGGAACACGGTGTACCGCAGGGGTGCGGCGATGCCGTCGCCGGCGAATTTCTGACGGTTCGGCTGCTCGGTCATATCCCCTTCCATATGGGCTGGCAGAAGTGGTCTTGGAATGGTCTTTGGGTGATTCCGGCAGGTTCAGTGATGCCTGCGAAAGTCCTTCGCTGTCCAGTGGTTAGGCCGGTATAAGCGGTCCAAAGACGTGGTTTTTCCGGAGAAACATATGAAGCTGTCGCGACGGTCGATCCTGCTGGGGGCAGGCAGCTTGCCTTTCGCGGTTGCGAGCTTGCGGACAGGCGCGCTGGCGCAGACCGCGCCCACGGCTCAGAATGCCGAGGTGCCGCCGATCCTGTTCGTCCACGGCAATGGTGAATACGACGCGGTCTGGATGACGACGCTTTGGCGGATGGAATCCAACGGCGTCGCGCGCGATCGCATGATGGCGATCAATTTCACGGATCCGCTGGCGCGCAGCGACGACAAGGTCGAGCAAGCGGGCCGCTCCTCGACCGGGGACCAGCGCCGCGAGCTCGCGGCGGCCATCGCGGAATTGAAGCGCCGCACCGGCGCGGCCCGCGTGGCGCTGGTCGGCAGTTCGCGCGGTGGCTACGCCATTCGCAACGTCATCAGGAACGGCGGTGCCGGCGATGTCAGCCATGCCGTGCTGTGCGGCACGCCCAATCACGGCGTGTTCGCGACCGACGACCAGCCGAACAACGAATTCAATGGCCGCGGTACATTTCTGCGCGGCCTGAATGAGGGCGAGAGCGAGGTGACGCCGGGCACGGCCTTCCTCACCCTGCGCAGCGATGGCATGGACAAGTACGCGCAAGCCGACGGCCGCTTCATCGGCAAGCCCGGCACGCCGACCGGCGTTACCGTCGAAGGGCCGGAGTTGACGGGCGCCACCAATCTCGTGCTCGTCGCGCTCGACCATCGCGAAGTGGCGTTTCACCCGCGTGCCTTCCGCGAGATCTACAAATTCATTGCCGGCCGCGAGCCCGCGCGCATCGCGATTGTGCCGGAGCAGAGCGTCAGGTTGAGCGGCCTTGTGACCGGTACGCCAGGCGGCGTGTCGACCAATCGCCCGGTGGCGGGTGCAACCGTCGATGTCTTCCGCGTCGATCCTGATACCGGGGAGCGCAAAGGCGGCGCGGTGCACAGCGCGAAGACCGGCGCCGACGGCCGCTGGGGTCCGGCGCAGGTCGAGCCTTCCTGGTTCCTCGAATTCGCCCTGACGTCGCCGGACGCGCCGACGACGCATATCTACCGCACGCCGTTCGCGCGCTCGTCCGATGTCGTGCATCTGCGTGCCGCGCGCCCGCTCGGGCCCGCGGACAAGGATGCCGGCGCCGTCGTGATCATGTCACGCCCGCGCGGCTATTTCGGCCTGCCGCGGGACGTGGTGCTGCTCGACGGCAAGGAGCCGGCCGACGTCAAGCCGGGTGTGCCCACGGATTCGGCAGCAACCTTGCGGCTCCCGGCCGCGGAGGCCGGGCGTAACGTCGTGGCCCAGTTCGGCGAAGAACGAATTGTGGCGCGTGCCTGGCCCGCCTCCGAGAACAGGATTGCGATTGCCGAGCTGACTTACTAGCTATTGGCCTGGGTCATATCTGCGGGAGAGAGCCATGAACATCGCCAGTGTGCGTCGGCCCATCATCCCTCCGACCCCGCCGCGTGCGCCCGACGACATGTCGTTTCTCGGCCGGGTCGCGGTCCTCAAGCAGAACATGATCGCGACCTGGGGCCAGCGTGCCTACGAAGAAGAGGTCATCAAGGGCCGCTTTTTCCTCCACAACAGCTTCATTCTGAATCAGCCGAATGCAATTCGGCATGTCCTGCTCAGCAATTATGAAAACTACACGCGCACGCCGGCGGGGATCCGCATGCTGCGTCCGGTGCTCGGCGAAGGAGTTCTGATCGCGGAAGGCCACGCCTGGGCGCATCAGCGCCGTACGCTCGCGCCGGCCTTCACGCCGCGTGCGACCGCAAATCTCGTCCCGCATATGACCGCGGTGCTCGACGAGACCATCACAAAGCTCGATGCGCGAACAAGCGAGCCGGTCGATCTGCGCGAGACGATGCAGCGTATGACGCTGGAGATCGCCGGGCGCACGATGTTCTCGTTCGGCATGGACCGTCACGGCCCGACCTTGCGCAACTTCGTCATGGAATACGGCGCGCGGCTGGGACGGCCCTATTTCCTCGACATGCTGCTGCCGGTGTCCTGGCCGACCCCGATGGATTTTGCCCGCGCCCGCTTCCGCAAGCGCTGGACCGAATTCGTCGCGATGCTGATCGCCGAGCGGCGCACGATGGGCAAGAAGGACGGCGCGCCGCCGCGCGACCTGTTCGATCTCATGGACGCGGCGCGCGATCCCGAAACCGGCAAGGGCTTTTCGGACGCGCAACTCGTCGACGAGGTCGCGACCATGATCCTGGCGGGTCACGAGACCACGGCGACGGCGCTGTTCTGGGCGCTCTATCTGCTCGCGCTCGATCCGGAGACGCAGGAGGAAGTTGCCTCCGAGACCCATGGCGAGCATCTCGACAGCATGGCCGACATCGATCGCCAGAAGTTCACCCGCGCGGTGATCGAGGAGACCATGCGGCTCTATCCGCCGGCCTTCCTGGTCGCGCGTGCCGCGCGCGAGAAGGATAATGCGGCCGGCGTCGAGATCGGCAAGGGCGACATCATCATGATCGCGCCCTGGCTGCTGCACCGGCATGAGAAGCTGTGGGATCAGCCGAACGCCTTCATTCCCAAACGCTTCATGTCGAACGAGGCGCCCGACCGTTTCGCTTACCTGCCGTTCGGCGCGGGTCCGCGCGTCTGCATCGGCGCGCCGTTCGCGCAAGCCGAATCCGTGCTGGCGCTGGCCCGGTTGATCGGCGCGTTCCGCATCGAGCTTGCCGACAGGGTTCCGGTGATCCCGCTCGGCGTCGTGACGACCCAGCCGGACCACTCACCTTTGTTCCGCATCACGCGTCGGTGACAGACATTCGTCTGCCCGATGGCGCGATCCACCCCAGATAGAGCCTCCGCCATGAGCGACATCCAGGCCCAGTTTTCCGTTCTGAAGCAGACCGCCGACGCCAAGGTGGTCGACGCGATTGCGCGCCTCATCGAGGACGGCGAGGATCACGAGCTCAACCGCGTCAATGTTCTCGATTTCTCCAGGCAGCATGGCCTCGATGAAGAGCACACGATCTCCACCTTCCTGCACTCGGCGCGGCTCGGACTGTTCGATCTCGGCTGGAACGTGCTCTGTCCGGGCTGCGGCGGCGTGCTGGGGGCCCATTCGACGCTGAAGGCGCTCAAGCCGGACGATTATCACTGCGCGCTCTGCGCCTGCGGCTACAAGGCGTCGGTCGACGATCAGGTCGAGGTCTCCTTCACCGTGAATCCGCGCGTGCGGCGCATCGCAGCGCACGATCCCGATACGCTTCCGGTGTGGGAATATTTCAAGCAGGTATTCTGGAGTTCCGGCGTCGACTTCAACAAGGAATCCTTCGCGACGCTCGCCAACGAGGTGACGCTCGATACGCTCGAGCTTCCGGCAGGCGAGAAGGCGACCATGTCGCTGCAACTGCCGGGCGACTTCATCATCATCTTCGAGCCGGTGACGCACGCCGCCCATTTCATCGACGTCCAGGGCGAGCCGACCAAGGAGCGCCAGCAGTTCGCGATCATGTACAACAAGGTGCAGGCTCCGACGGGGACGACGACCATGCGGCCGGGGCCGCTGCGGCTGTCGCTGGAGAACCAGGCCGGCGTGCGCGTGTTGCCGTCGGTGTTCATCGCGGCCGAGGCGCTCCATCATCTCATCGGCAAGCGCAAGCCGTTCCTCACCGCCAAGCGCATGCTGTCGAACCAGACGTTTCGCGATGTCTTCAAGGCGGACAATCTCAGCCTCGACCAGCGGCTCCAGATCACGTCGCTGACATTCCTGTTCACCGATTTGAAGGGCTCGACCGCGCTCTACGAGCGCGTCGGCGATCTCGCCGCCTTCGATCTCGTGCGCGCGCATTTCCATGCGCTGCTCGAGATCATCTCCTCCGAGAAGGGCGCGGTGGTGAAGACAATCGGCGACGCCGTGATGGCGACCTTCATCCGTCCGGAGCACGCCATCGTCGCGGGCCTGCGGATGCGGGCCGCTATGGACGAGCTCAACAGGCAGCGCGGCACCGACGATCTCATCGTCAAGATCGGCATCCATGAAGGCCCCTGTCTTGCGGTGATGCTCAACGAACGCCAGGATTATTTCGGCCAGACCGTCAACATCGCCGCTCGCGTCCAGAGCCTGTCGACGGCGCGGGAGATCCACATCACGGGCCCCGTGCTCGATGCGCCCGCAGTCGCCGAGGTGCTCGAGCAGCGCGCGATCAAGCCGATCCAGAAGCAGGCGGCCCTGCGCGGCATCGCCGACAAGATGGTGGTGTACGAGATACCGTGAGGACGGCACTCCCGATTATTGCGAGCTTAGCGAGCATCCGGAGTCTTTCCAGTGAGGCAGTCTGGATTGCTTCGCTGCGCTCGCAATGACGATGTGGAGACAGGTGCGTGCCACACTCACTGTCGTCATGCCCGGGCTAGTCCCGGGCATCCACGTCTTGCTTCGCTGTGGCGCGTGGATGGCCGGGACTAGCCCGGTCATGACGGTAACCAGCTCGTCCAGATTGCAGAAAGGTAATGCCCGCGCGGAGCTGACGCACGTTGCGGCGGTTGGGTTTCCCGCTCATATAATGCTGGTGGCGGCCGCACTCCCGCGGCTTCATCGTTTTTGGTAGGATCCTATGCTCGACGGCCTGCGCCAATTCATCGCCGACATCGTGGCCCCTCATGCCGGGGATCGCGCATTCGGCGATGGCGATTACCGGCTTGCGGCCACCGCGCTGCTGGTTCACGTGGTCTCGCTGGACGGTCAGCCGACGGCGACCGAGCAGCGCAAGCTGCACAGCCTGATCGAAAGCCATTTCGGGCTGGATCGCGGTACCGCCGACCGCCTGATCGCGGACGCCACCCAGGTCGAGGGCGAGGCCGTCGACCTCTATCACTTCACCAGTGTCATCATGCGCTCGCTCGACGAAGAGGGCCGCAAGCGCATCGTCCAGATGATGTGGGAGCTGGTCTATGCCGATGGCCAGGTCTCCGAGTTCGAGGACAACGTCGTCTGGCGCGCCTCCGACCTGCTCGGGATCGCCCAGCGCGACCGGATCGACCTCAAGCATGCGGTCGCAAACCGCGCCGGTGGTCAGGTCAAGGACGGTGCCGTCGGGGGTTGAACCGTCTCGACGCGGTATTATCGGCGGTTGTGCTGACCACATGAC
Organism: Bradyrhizobium sp. MOS001; assembly: GCF_004634465.1. Lineage (NCBI taxonomy): Bacteria > Pseudomonadati > Pseudomonadota > Alphaproteobacteria > Hyphomicrobiales > Nitrobacteraceae > Bradyrhizobium > Bradyrhizobium sp. MOS001. Next base: position 66,845 of record NZ_SPVJ01000002.1, on the reverse strand, counting down.
GAAACTTTAATATACACCCGTCGGCCAGCCCGGCCCGGATTTCCCCGTAAAATCCGTGGTTTTCCTGCTTCCCTGTTGCCCGCTCAAGCAGCCATGCTGCCGGTGACGCTTGCCTGTCGCGCTCGGCCTATGCTCTCGTTCCGCCATTGCGGGGCCAAAAAACTTCAATTCAAGAGACTTCGATCGTGACTGAGCGGGTAACATTGATCACCGGTGCGTCGGCGGGCATCGGCACGGAGCTGGCGCGTGTGTTCGCCGCCAACGGGCATCGCCTCGCGCTGACGGCGCGACGGGCGGACCGGCTGGAGGCGCTTGCGAACGAGCTCGCCGCCAAGGGCGGCAAGAAGCCGATCGTGATCGCCTGCGACCTGCAGGAGGCAGATGCGGGTGACAAAATCGCCGCCGCGCTCGCCGCCGAAGGTGTCGAGCTCGACCATCTCGTCAACAATGCCGGCTTCGGCGTGTTCGGCGATGCGATCGACCGCGACCGCGTCGAACAGGTCGGCATCGTCGATGTCAACGTCCGGGCTCTGACGGATCTGTCGCTGCGCTTTGCCGATCAGCTGATCAGGAACAAGGGCGGTCTTCTCAATGTCGGATCGGTCGCGGGCTTTCTGCCCGGCCCCGGCATGGCCGTGTACTACGCGTCCAAGGCCTATGTGATTTCCCTCACCGAGGCCCTGCGGGCGGAGCTCGCGCCGCGCGGCGTTCGCGTCACCGTACTTTGCCCGGGTCCGGTGCCCACCGAATTCCAGGCGCGCGCCGGCGTCGGGTCCGGGCATGACACAACTCTTCTCAACGTGTCTGCCGCCGATGTCGCGCAACAAGCCTATCGAGGCCTGATGGCCAACAAGCGGGCAGTGCTGCCTGGTCTCGGCATCAAGATCGTGCCGTTCGCGCTGCGTTTCTTCCCGCGCGGCTTCATCCTGTCCGCCACCAGCCGGTTCCAGAGGCAGAGGCACTGATTTCTTGTTTTGACGCGTTTTCTTGACGCGAACCGGTATCCACTTCGCTCGAAATCGCTTTGAAGAAAGCTCAAAGCTCCGTAGTGGCCCGGAGCTTGCTTCAATATCGGGACGTGTGTGCGCGAACTCACACGATGTTAACTACCGCTTAGCTATGCTGGCGGTCTGAACCGATAGCACTCGCAGAGGCCATGTCGTTCCGGACGGACAGGTTTGGTGGCGCAGAATTGGTGCCCTTCCCCAGAAGGACGCCGAGCGCCGCCGCCTCCGAAGCCCGGTTGCCGGTTCTGATCATCCTGCATCAGGAATCCTCGACGCCCGGCCGCGTCGGCAATGCGCTGCGCGCGCTCGGCCATCGCCTCGACATTCGCCGACCGCGCTTCGGCGATCCCCTGCCCGATACGCTCGATCAGCATGCCGGCGCTGTTTTTTTCGGCGGTCCGATGAGCGCAAACGATTCCGACGACTACATCCGTCGCGAGATCGACTGGATCGAAATTCCGCTCCGCGAACAGCGACCGTTCCTCGGCATCTGCCTCGGCGCGCAGATGCTGGCGATGCAGTTGGGGGCCCGCGTCGCGCCGCATGCGGAGGCGCTGACCCAGATCGGCTACTATCCGATCCGCCCGACCGCCGCGGGCCACGCGCTCTGCCCGAATTGGCCGGCGCAGGTCTATCACTGGCATCGCGAAGGATTTGAACTGCCCGTCGGCGCTGAGCTGCTTGCGGAAGGCGATGATTTTCCGATCCAGGCGTTCCGCACCGGCAATGCTTTCGGGGTGCAGTTTCATCCTGACGTGACCTGCGCGATGATGCATTGCTGGACCACGCGCGGCTATGACGGCCTCAGCGCGCCTGGCGCGCGCGAGCGGCATCATCATTTCGGGGACCGTGCCGTCTACGACGTTGCGGAGCGGGCCTGGCTCGATCATTTCATCGACGGCTGGCTGGCGCGCCGGCGGGTGCTGGCGCAAGCCGCCGAGTGATCGCGCCTCTGCGCAAGGCCTTCGCGCAAGGCCTTGGCACAAGCTCTTGCCTCACCGTTGGATATGCTAGGCTCGTTCCTAACGAGCGCGCGCGAACGCGTGCCGGCAGACACAGGGAGAGCGTCACACATTCTGTATGAGGTGAGCGACAAGGTCGCGACCATTACGCTCAACCGCCCTGATCGCATGAATGCGTGGACGCCGACGATGGAGCGCGACGTGCGTCACGCAATGGAAGCATCGAGCGCGGATGACGATGTCCGCGTCATCGTGCTCACCGGCGCGGGCCGCGCCTTCTGCGCCGGCGCCGACATGGATGCGCTGAAGGGGCTCGACCCCAACGACGTCAGGCGTGCCTCGAACCTGCCGCCCTTCGACATGAACCGCCGGCCGGACTGGCAGACGCGCTACGGCTTCTATCCGTCGATCGGAAAGCCCGTCATCGCCATGCTCAACGGCGCGACCGCCGGCATCGGCCTCGTGCACGCGCTTTATTGCGACCTGCGCTTTGCCGCCGACAATACCGTCTTCACCACGGCCTTTGCGCGGCGTGGCCTGATCGCCGAGCATGGCATGTCCTGGATGCTGCCGCGCATCGTCGGCCACGCCAACGCGATGGATCTGCTGCTCTCGGCCCGGCGCGTGTCGAGCGACGAGGCGCTGCGGATCGGCCTGGTGAACCGGCTCTGCTCGCCCGAGAAGCTGCGCGAGGAGACCTACGCCTATGCGCGCGACCTCGCCGACATGGTTTCCCCGAGCGCGATGGCCGTGATCAAGCGCCAGCTCTACGAGGTGCCGTTCCAGACCCTGGCGGAGGCGACGATCGAGGCCAACCGCGAGATGATGGTCGCGCTGAACGGCAGCGATTTCCGGGAGGGGGTCGCGAGCTTCATGGAGAAGCGGCCGCCGAGGTTTACGGGGGGGTAGGGGGAGAGGTTTCCGGATGAAGCCCGCCGTCGCCCTGCGGGCTATGGCGTGGCAGCCTTCGCTCACTTCGCTACGGGGGAGCTTGGCTGGCTTGCCTTAGCGGTAGCTCGCGAATGTCAGTGATGGTGGATGGGGTCCGCCGTCGCCCTTCGGGCTATGGCGGGACAGCCTTCGCTCGCTTCGCTACGAGGGAGCTCGGCTGGCTTGCCTAGCCGTAGCTCGCGAAGCGAGCGAAGGCTGGTGGAGCCAGGCGGGATCGAACCGCCGACCTCGTCATTGCGAACGACGCGCTCTCCCAGCTGAGCTATGGCCCCGTTTGGCGGCCGCTCTGGTGAATGCGGCCGACAACCGGGCGCCATTTAAGTCCCCGCCAAGGTCAAGTCAAGGACGGGTGTGACCCGGTTTTAACCATCCCCGGCACCGACTTCCCTTGTTTGGGCCGGGGGGAACCGATATCTAGCAAAAAGCGTCAATCCCGACCGAAAGCCAGAGTCTTCAATGCGTGCCGTTCTCGACATCGTCATCATCGTGCTCGACCTCTACGTCTGGCTGCTGATCGCCTCCGCGATCCTGTCCTGGCTGATCGCTTTCAACGTCGTGAACACCCGCAACCAGTTCGTTTCGGCGGTGGCGGAGTTCCTGTACCGGATCACCGAGCCGGTGCTGGCGCCGATTCGCAATTTCCTGCCCAGTCTCGGCGGCCTCGATATCTCGCCGATCATCCTGATCCTGCTCATCATGTTCATCGAGCGGGTGATCCTGTATTACATCTACCCGAACGTGATCTAAGCAGGCGGGAGCGCCTTGGTTGCGAAAGAGGCCTTCAAGGAACCCTGGCGCTATTCGGTCGCAGGAATCAGCATCGCGCTGCGGGTGACGCCGCGCGGCGGCCGCGACGACATCGACGGGATCGAGCAATTGGCCGACGGCCGCAGCGTGCTCAAGGTGCGGGTGCGCGCGATCGCCGATGGCGGCGAGGCCAACAAGGCCGTTCTGGTGCTATTGGCGAAATCGCTCGGCGTCCCCAAGGCCAGTGTAAAGCTGCTATCCGGTGCCACCTCGCGGCTGAAGCAGATCGCGGTCGACGGCGATCCGGCGCGACTCGGCGAAGCCCTGCGCAAGCTCGCCCAAGCCAGATCGGCAGACGCCAAACCGACAGACCAAGGGAACTGACATGACGGCCAAGATCATCGATGGAAAAGTCATCGCTGCGGAACTCCGCGCGCGCGTCGCTGACGAGGTTGCCCGCGTCAAGCGCGAGCACAATCTGGTGCCGGGCCTCGCGGTGGTTCTGGTCGGCAACGACCCCGCCAGCGAGGTCTATGTCCGCTCCAAGCACACCCAGACCCAGGCGGCCGGCATGGCCTCGTTCGAGCACAAGCTGCCGGCCGACGTGTCGCAGGCCGATCTGCTGGCCGTCGTCGCCAAGCTCAACCGCGATCCGGCCGTGCACGGCATTCTGGTGCAGCTGCCGCTGCCGAAGGGCCTGAACACCGAGGCCGTCATCAACGCCATCGATCCCGCCAAGGATGTCGACGGCCTGCATCCGAACAATGCCGGCCGGCTCGCCGGCGGCTTTGAAGCGCTGTCGCCTTGCACGCCGCTCGGCTCGATCATCCTGACCAAGAGCGTCCACGCCTCGCTCGAAGGCATGAATGCCATCGTCATCGGCCGCTCCAATCTGGTCGGCCGTCCGCTGGTGCAATTGCTGCTCAACGAGAATGCCACGGTGACCATCGCGCATTCGCGCTCGCGCGATCTGCCCGGACTCGTGAAGCGCGCCGACCTCGTTTATGCCGCGGTCGGCAAGCCCGAGATGGTGCACGGCGACTGGCTCAAGCCGGGCGCGACCGTGATCGACATCGGCATCAACCGCATCCCGAAGGACGACGGCAAGACGCGTCTCGTCGGCGATGTCGCCTATCAGGAAGCACTCGCCGTTGCCGGCGCGATCACGCCGGTGCCGGGTGGTGTTGGCCAGATGACGGTCGCCTGCCTGCTGGTGAATACGCTGCGCGCGGCTTGCGCGATCGCCGGGCTGCCGAAGCCGGCGGTTTAACTCCAGGTCTCGCGCCCCGGACGCTGCGCAGCGCATCACTTCGTGATGCACCGCGTCCGGGACACGCAATCTCACGCCTTCTTTTTCTTCTCGCGCTCGATGCCTTCGAGGATCAGCTTCTGCGCGTCTTCCGGGCCGCCCCAGCGCAGAATCTTCACCCACTTGCCCTTCTCGAGATCCTTGTAGTGCTCGAAGAAGTGCTGGATCTGCTGCAGCGTGATGTCGGGCAGGTCGGAGTACGACTTCACCTTGTCGTAGCGCTGCGTCAGCTTCGACGACGGCACCGCGAGAATCTTCTCGTCGCCGCCGGCTTCGTCTTCCATGAACAGCACGCCGACCGGGCGCACGCTCATGACGGCGCCGGGGATGATGGCGCGGGTGTTGATGATCAGCACGTCGCAGGGATCGCCATCATCGGACAGCGTGTGCGGGATGAAGCCGTAGTTACCGGGGTAACGCATCGGCGTGTAGAGGAAGCGGTCGACAACGAGCGTGCCGGCTTCCTTGTCCATCTCGTATTTGATCGGTTCGCCGCCCACGGGGACTTCGATGATGACGTTGACGTCGTGGGGTACGTTTTTTCCGATCGAGACCGCATCGATACGCATTCAAGGCTCCGTTGTTGCCGAGGTTAAATCGCGCCCGGCAGCGATTTTGGCGCTGTCATACGCGGGCTTGGCGCGCCAATCCATCGTGTTTTTGTGAAATAATGAATCCAGCGACTACCGGCTCAAAAGGCAACGGTATCGACGGATGGGAAGCGCTGCCGGCTAGACTTTCAGCAGCTCAATTGGTCCAAGCGAAGGCAACCTTGTCGAGCGACTTCGGCCCGAAACGCTCGGAGGAGCGCGCCACCATGCGGCCGCCCAAGGCGCGGTAGAACTCGGTCGCCGGATCGTTGTCCGAGAGCGCCCACACGACCATGCTCTTCAGGCCGCTCTGCATCAGGTCGCGGCGGGCTGCGGTGAACAGGCGGCGGCCGAAGCCGAGACCCTGGAATTCCGGACGCAGATAGAGCTCGTAGATCTCGCCGTCGAAGTGCAGGCTGCGGGCGCGGTTGCGGCCGTAATTGGCATAGCCGGCGATCTTGTCGCCGAACACGAGCACGCTGACGCGGCTGCCTTTGCGAATCGCACTGTCCCACCACTGCGGACCGCGGCGGTTGATCAGCTTTTCCAGCTCGCCGCCGGGAATGATGCCCTGATAGGCGGAGCGCCAGGCTTCGTCATGGGTGGACGCCACCGCAGTTGCATCTGCAGCTTTGGCCGGCCGGACCTCGATCAGGGTTGTGCTCATGGAGACGATCAAACCAAGTCGCCGCGCCGGCGGCAAGACCTATCGTTAATTATCGGTTAACGTGTGGATTTTGTGCATCAGTATTTTAACCATGTTGTACCGAAAGAAGACAAGACGCCATCTCGAACGGCACCGGCCTGCCATTGCCGGTGCAAAACTGCCCTGCGGCAACCAATGAACCGCGATGGCAACGCAAAAAGTCCGCCGAAAATGATTCGTTCCTGCAGATCCGTTGCTGTCCGTGTTCGCCTGCGGCGATTCATGCGCCTCTTCAACATCTTCGCCCTCCTGCCTCTGCTGCCCTTGCTGATGGCGTCGCCTCTGTGCGCACAGGTCACGTTTGGGTCATCGGGTGAGGAGGGCGAGCCGTTTCGCCGGCAACAATGGCGCGTGCCATCGCCGGATAAAGACATTGCCGCGCATGCGCTGCTGTTTCGCCCCGTCGGCGCCGGTCCGTTCCGGCTTGCGGTGATCGCACATGCCTCGACGCAAAATGTGCTGCGCCGGGCGCAAATGCCGCAGCCTGAATACCGCGCGCTGGTCGCGTTTCTCGTCGCGCACGGCTTCGCCGTGCTGGTGCCGGAGCGGCTCGGCCATGGTGCGACCGGCGGCCGCTATGTCGAGGACCAGGGCGGCTGCGACGAGGCGGATTACGCGCGTTCGGGCCGCGCGACGGCCGCCGAAATTTTGCTCACGCTGGATTTTTTGCGAAAGCAGGATTTCGTTCGTCAAGACTCGGTCGTCGTGCTCGGCCATTCGGCCGGCGGTTGGGGGGCGTTGGCGCTCGCGAACGCCGATCCGAACGCGATCTCCGCGATCATCGCGTTTGCGCCGGGGCGCGGTGGCCACGCCAATGATGAACCGAACCGGATCTGCGCGCCGCAGACGCTTCTCGCCGCGGCGGCCGAGTTCGGCAAGGCGGCGCGCATTCCCGTCACATGGCTCGTGGCGACCAATGACAGCTATTTCGCGCCGGCGTTCTCGCGGCAATTGGCGGATGCGTTTCGCGGCGGAGGCGGCAGGGTGGACTTCCGCACATTGCCGGTCGTCGGCAGCGAAGGGCATTGGATGATCGAGAGCGAAGCCGGCGTCAAAGCCGCCAGCCGCGAGCTCGGGCTTGCGCTGAACCAGTCCAAACCGGCGGCGGCCAAGAAGCCATGACGCTGTATCTCCTGGTCAAATACCTCCATGTGCTGGGCGCCATCGTCATTCTCGGCACCGGCACCGGCATCGCCTTCTTCATGCTGATGGCGCATCGCACGAACGACGCCGAATTCATCGCGCGCACCGCTTCGGTGGTGGTGATTGCGGACGCGATCTTCACGCTGTCGGCCGTGATCCTGCAGCCGGTGACGGGCGGCGTGCTGATGATGCTTTCGGCCATGCCGATCACGGAACGCTGGCTGCTGGCCTCGCTTGGGCTCTACGTCTTTGCGGGCCTGTTCTGGGTCCCCGTCGTCTTCATGCAGATCGAGATGCGAGATCTCGCGCGCAAGGCGGCCGAGCAGCGCGGCGCTCTGCCTGAACGCTACTTCGTGCTCTACCGCCGCTGGTTCGCGTTCGGTTTCCCCGGCTTCGGCGCGACGATGTTGATCCTGTGGCTGATGATCGCGAAACCGTTTTGAGAGATGCGATGACCCAGCAAACTGTTTTGGTGCTCGGCGCCTCCGGCCTGATCGGGCGCTTCGTCACCGACGATCTGCGCGTGCGGGGATTTCGCGTGGTCGGCGTCGCACGCAGCCTGTCGCCCGCGCAGAAGATGAGCGCGCTGGACATCGAGCAGCCGATCCTGTCGCTTGGTGCAGCCGCGCTGGTGCGCCTTTTCAGCGAGCACGCCGTCGACGTCGTCGTGAACTGTCTCGGTGTGCTCCAGGACGGTCCCGGCAGCGACACCGGCGCGGTGCATCGCGATTTCGTCGCGCGCCTGCTTGAGGCGATCGCCGACAGCGGCCGCGCGATCCGGCTGGTGCACATCTCGATCCCCGGGACCACGGAGGCGGATCGCACCGCCTTCGCGACGACCAAGCGCGAGGCCGAACGCCTGATTGCAGCCTCCGGCATTCCCCACGCGATCCTGCGGCCCGGCTTCGTCATCGCGCCGTCAGCCTATGGCGGCAGCGCCATGCTGCGTGCGCTCGCCGCCTTCCCGCTCGACCTGCCGCAGAAGGAGATGTCGACGCCATTCCAGTCCGTCGCAGTCGAGGACATTTCGGCCACCATCGCCTGGCTCGCCGCGCGCGATATCGACGACGCCTCCGTCAAAGCCGTGACGTGGGACCTGATGCAGGCCGAGCCGGTCACTATGGCCGGCGTCATCAAACAGTTCCGCCACGCCTTCGGCACGGCCGGCTGGCCGCGCCTCGCGATGCCGTCCTTCATGCTCGATCTCGGCGCGAAGATCGGCGATCTCGCCAATTATCTCGGCTGGATGCCGCCGATGCGCTCCACCGCCATCGCCGAGCTGCGCCGCGGCGTGACTGGCGATCCCTCCGCCTGGATCGCCGCCACGGGCATCGCGCCGAAGACGTTGACTGATACGATCGGGCGCCATCCCGCCACCATCCAGGACAAATGGTTCGCGCGGCTGTTCCTGATCAAGGCGCTGATCTTCGCCAGCCTCGTTGCGTTCTGGCTCGTCTCCGGCTTCATCGCGCTGTTCGTCTCCTACCGCGCCGCCGCCGGCATCCTGACCGCGCACAATTTTTCGCCCGCGCTGGTCGATCCCATCACCATCGGGACCAGCCTGATGGACATGAGCATCGGCGCGCTGATCGCCTTCCGCCGCACCGCGGCGATCGGTTTGGTCGCAGGCATCGTCGCCTCGCTCGGCTATATGGTTGGCGCGGCAATCCTCACGCCCGACCTCTGGATCGAGCCGCTCGGCGCGCTGGTGAAGACAGGGCCGGCGATCGTGCTGATGCTGGTCGCGCTGCTGATGCTGGATAATCGCTGATGCCCAAATGGCCCGACGACGACGTGATCCTGTTCGACGGCGTCTGCATCTTCTGCTCGCGCTGGGTCCGCTTTGTTGCCAAGCGCGATACGGCGAAGCGCTTTCGCTTCACGCCGATCCAGTCGGAGTACGGCGCAAAGCTCGCGCGGACCTTTGGCATCGATCCTGACGATCCCGACACCAATGCGGTGGTTCATGACGGCGAGGTCTTTATGAAGTCCGACGCCGCGCTGACCGTGCTGTCGCATCTGCCGGGATGGCGTTGGGTGCGGATGTTGTTCGCCGTGCCAAAACTGCTGCGAGACCCCGTGTACAGCCTCATCGCGCGCAACCGCTACCGGATTTTCGGGAAGTACAACGCCTGCTTCGTTCCCGATGCGGATTTGCAGGCGCGGGTGATTGAGTGACGTAGCCGGCGGTTACGGCTTGCCTGAAGCCGCCAGCACTTCCCTCGCCGCCCGCTCCCCGCTGTCCCTGGCCCCGTGCGCCGTCGTGAAAAAGCTTGGCGACGTCGCTTCGCCCGCGAAGAACAGCCGCCCATCCACCGGCGCTGCCAGCACCGCGCGGTCTCCAGCGTGCCCCGGCAGGGCATGCGAGTAGGAGCCCCTCGCAAACGGATCATGCGTCCAGCGCGACTCGTACAGCGGCTTCAGCTTTCGCCTAATGTCGTTGCCGAGAAAGCCCGCGATCTCGTTGATGCTGTGCGCGGCAATGGCGCCGTCGCCGGCGTCTTCCAGCTCGCGGGCAAAGCTGCCGCCGAAAAAGCCTTCGATGCAGGGCTGTCCGAACGGGCGGATGTGATAGGTGCCCATCTCAGTGCGCATGGTGGCGCCGCGCAGATTGCCCTCTTTCGGAAAGGCTTCTGCATCGTCGAGCGCCAGCGTCACCTTGTCGTCGACGCCGAGCGGCAGGCCGGCCGCCGCATCGACCTTGGCGGGCAGCGGCGGTGAGAAGCGGATCGCCTCATCGGCGATGAGATTGGTCGGAACGGTGACGATCACCTTGTCGGCGGTCAGCGTACCCTGCGACGTCTCGATGCGGAGGCGCTGGCCGGAATGATCGATCAGCGTGACATTGCAGCCCAGGGCCACCGGGCAGGGGGCGCCATAGGCCGCGACCAGCGCGCCATAGCCACGGCGGACGCGCCAGTTGAGGTCGCTGTCCTCATAGGCGTCCCAGTCCAGCGTCGACATGTCCTTCAGTTCGCAGCCGTTGATGTAGGTCGAGACCGCGTCGATCATGGGATTCCAGCGATTGCCCGGATCGAGGCTCAGGCTTGCGGGCTCGTCCTTGCCCTTTTGCGCCGCCTGCCACAGCCGCTCGTAGAATGCGTCCATCGCGCGCATGAAATCGTCGCGCTCGGCCTGCGGAAACGCGTTGCCGAAGGCGCGCTCGCGCCAGGGCGGCAGGTCCTTGTTGAGCTCGAAACCGAGCTGCTTGGCGATTCCGACGAAGGAATTCTTGTCGGCCGAATGCAGCCAGCCGCAGCCGACGTCGAAGGTCACCTCAGGCGAGGCCTGCACGGTCCAGGCGCGTCCGCCAATCCGGTCACGCGCCTCCAGCACGATCACGGAGAGGCCGGAGCCAGCCAGCGCATGCGCCGCGCCGAGGCCGGCTGCGCCGGCGCCGATGATCGCGACGTTGACGGGGGAAGGCAGGGAGGTCATGGGCGGGCTCTAGCACGTTCGCGAGGAGCGCTGAAGCCACCACAAAGTGAGGTGTCATCACCCGCCTTGTGCGCACGTTGTGCACTGGGGCGAGTGATCCATCTTCGTAGGGTGGGCAAAGGCGCTCTTGCGCCGTGCCCACCATTGCCGACGGGGATTTCAAGTGGTGGGCCCGCTACGCTTGGCCCACCCTACGGCACTACGGTGTGGAGCGGCTTACGCCACCGCTTCCTTGGACTTTTCCGCGCGCTTGCGCTCGTTCGGGTCGAGGTGCTTCTTGCGCAGACGGATCGACTTCGGCGTGACCTCGACGAGCTCGTCGTCCTCGATATAGGCGAGCGCCTTTTCCAGCGTCATGCGGATCGGCGGGGTCAGGCGCACGGCTTCGTCCTTGGACGTCGTGCGGATGTTGGTGAGCTGCTTGCCCTTGAGCACGTTGATCTCGAGATCGTTGTCGCGGGTGTGCTCGCCGACGATCATGCCCTTGTAGACCTTCCAGCCCGGCTCGATCATCATCGGGCCGCGGTCTTCCAGCTTGAACATGGCGTAGGCCACCGCTTCGCCCTGGTCGTTGGAGATCAGCACGCCGTTGCGGCGGCCCTGGATCTCGCCCTTGTACGGGGCGTAGCCGTGGAACAGGCGGTTCATGATCGCGGTGCCGCGGGTGTCGGTGAGCAGTTCGCCCTGATAGCCGATCAGGCCGCGGGTCGGCGCGTAGAACACCAGGCGCAGGCGGTTGCCGCCGGACGGCTTCATCTCGACCAGCTCGGACTTGCGCTCGCTCATCTTCTGCACGACGACGCCGGAATGCTCCTCGTCGACGTCGATCACGACTTCCTCGATCGGCTCCATGGTGGCGCCGGTCGCTTCGTCCTTCTGGTACACGACGCGCGGGCGCGACACCGAGAGCTCGAAGCCTTCGCGGCGCATGGTCTCGATCAGGATCGCGAGCTGCAATTCGCCGCGGCCGGACACTTCCATCGCATCCTTGTCGGTGGCCTCGACGACGCGCAACGCGACGTTACCCTCGGCTTCGCGCAGCAGACGGTCGCGGATCATGCGGCTCGTCACCTTGTCGCCTTCAGTGCCGGCGAGCGGGGAGTTGTTGACGATGAACGACATCGACACGGTCGGCGGGTCGATCGGCTGCGCCGGCAGCGGCACCTCGACAGTCGGATCGCAGAAGGTGTCGGCGACGGTGCCCTTGGTCAGGCCGGCAATGGCGACGATGTCGCCGGCTTCGGCTTCATCGAGCGGCGTGCGCTCGAGACCGCGGAATGCCAGGATCTTGGTGATACGCCCGGACTCGACCAGCTTGCCGTCGGCATGCAGCACCTTGACCTGCTGGTTCGGCTTGAGAACGCCGGACGAGATGCGGCCGGTGATGATGCGGCCGAGATAGGGGTTGGCCTCCAGGATGGTACCGATCATCCTGAACGGGCCTTCCTCGACCGTCGGCGGTGCGACGTGGCGCAGAATCAGGTCGAACAGCGGCTCCATGCCCTTGTCCTGCGGACCTTCGGGGCTTTCGGCCATCCAGCCCTGCTTGGCCGACCCGTACAGGATCGGGAAGTCGAGCTGCTCCTCGCTGGCGTCGAGCGCCGCGAACAGGTCGAACACCTCGTTGATGACTTCGGTCGGGCGCGCATCGGGCCGGTCGACCTTGTTGATGACGACGATCGGCTTCAGGCCGACCTTGAGCGCCTTGGAGACCACGAACTTCGTCTGCGGCAGCGGGCCTTCGGCGGCGTCGACCAGCACCAGGGCGCCGTCCACCATGTTCAGGATGCGCTCGACCTCACCACCGAAATCGGCGTGGCCGGGGGTGTCGACGATGTTGACGCGGGTGTCCTTCCACTGCACCGAGGCCGCCTTGGCCAGGATGGTGATGCCGCGCTCACGCTCCAGATCGTTGGAGTCCATGGCGCGATCCGTCACCTTCTGGTTCTCGCGGAACGTACCGGATTGCTGGAGGAGTTTGTCGACCAGGGTCGTCTTGCCGTGGTCGACGTGGGCGATGATGGCGACGTTACGGAGGTTCATGAGTGAGCTTCTTTGCGGTCGGACAATGGGTTAAGCGCGATCTCGCCGGTCGGACCGGGACCTCTTCTCGAAACAACGCTGGAAGACTGGAAACGGGCGCTTTCCGCCCAAAAAGGGCCGCCCGGCCATCTCGACCAGGCACCCTACGCGTTGCGGCGCAATATATGCAAAAACCGCCAAAAAACAATGTGTTCTTTGCTGGTTGGTTGACTGAATTTTGTCCGGGAATCTCCGGGGGTTAGGGTAAATCCAGCACCAAACCGGCCTTTGCTCGGGGACGGGGCCTCGATCAGCCCTGCGCCGAGCCGGGGCTGGTCTCCTCGGTCGGATAGACCCCGCGCAGCACCTCCTCGAAGTGCATCTTCACCGCGTCGTTGCACAGGCAGGCGCGCAGGCGCAGGCCGTCGAGATTGCGGACCAGGATCGCGCCGCGTCTTGTATCGAGCACGCCCTCGGCCTTGAACGACTGGAGCACGCGGCTCGCATAGCTGCGGCCGACCCCGAGCAGCGTCGCGAGCTGCTCATGCGTCAGCGGCACGCTGCTCTCGTCGCCGGTCCGCTCCATCGCCGCAATGATCCACTTTGCCGTACGCTGTTCGATGGAGTGGATGGCGTTGCAGGCGGTGGACTGGAACATCTGCGCCAGCATGCAGTCGGCATAGCGGGCGAAGATGTTGCGCAGCGAGGCCGAGCGCATCTTGGCAGCGTCCAGCTTGGCGACGTGAATGCGCGCGAATGGTCCGCCGAATTTCACGCAGATGCGGGTATAGGCCGGCAAAAATCCCTCGCTGACGATGCCGCCCACTGCGCCTTCGCGGCCGACCAGGATGGTCTCGACGTCGCGGCCGTCCTCATTGGGAACGAGAAATGTCGCGAGCGACGGCCCGCAGGGGAAGTGCACGACCTGGACATCGTCGCCGGGACTGTAGAGCAGCTCGTTGGCCCCGGCGGTGTCCAGGGTGACGTGCGGTGCCAGCAGCGCGTAGTCAGCCGGACTCAAGCGTCGCAGCAGATTGTTGGCCGGCCGGCTGCCGACTTCGGTTGTCTTGCTGATGCGCGCGTCCATCGTAAATCCCCTGCTCTCCTTTCAACACTAGCGAGGTCCGATCATGGGCTATGTGCACAAGTGGACAGACGTCAAAACTGTTCTGTGATGAGTTTCGTTCCGGGAACCCTCCGATGCGCTGGGCGCAGGCATCGGGATGAGGCTGTCCTCGATCGGTAAGAACATGCAGCCCTCGATATCCACCATCATGATACCTGCTCCCCCGGACGGCTCGACCGGCATGCCCGCCGATGTTCTGATCGTTGAAGACGATCCGATCATTGCGATCGATTTCGAGGATCGCCTGCTCGGATTTGGCGTGAGGAGCGTGCGCACCGTGGGGTCGGTGGCGCAGGCGCTGGCGTCGATCGCAGCGCGCGCGCCGGATTTCGCTCTGCTCGACGTCGAACTCGGCCGCGAGAAAAGCTTTGCTGTCGCCGACCGGCTGGCGGCGGCGCAAATTCCCTTCGTCTTCGTGACGGGCTACGGCGCCGAGGATCGGATCGCTCCCGAATTCAAGACGCGGCCGCGGCTGCAAAAGCCGTGCTCGAGCGAAGCGCTGGAGGCCGCGCTGCGCTTGCGCGGCGCCTGATCGCCCGTCGACGTTCTCCCGGCTTCAGGCCAATTTCGGATCGAGCGTGGTCGACCAGAGCGCGACGTCGGCGCGGTCGCGCAAGGTCACCGTCATCTGGCCGGATGCGCCGTCGATCTTGACGTGACCGAAGAACTGCATGCCCGCGGACGGCGGCAGGTTCTGGTTGTCCTTGCCCGGCGCTTTGACGAAACGCACCTCGGGCCCAAAGGTGTTGTCGAGCTCATTTGGACCAAAGGTGCCCGCATGCAGCGGGCCCGAGACGAATTCCCAGAACGGCTCGAACTCCTGGAATTGCGCCTTGTTCGGATCGTAATAATGCGCGGCGGCGTAGTGCACGTCCGCGGTCAGCCAGACCGTGTTGTTGATCGGCGCCATCTTGATGAAGCGCAGGATGTCGGCGATCTCGAACTCGCGGCCGCGTACCGGGCCGTCGCCCTGCGCAATGGCTTCCGATCCGCCCTTCGGCGTGTCCGATACGACGAGACTGATAGGCATGTCGGAGGCGATCACCTTCCAAGTCGCACGCGAATTCAGAAGGCCGCGCTTGAGCCAGGCGATCTGGTCCGGGCCGAGAAAATAGCTCGCGGGCCCGTAAGCGGTTTCGAGATTGGCGCCGTTCGGGCCGCGATAGCTGCGCTCGTCGAGCACGAACACGTCGAGATGCGGGCCGTAGGAGATCTGGCGATAGACGCGGCCCGGCTCAACGATGCTCTCCCGCATCGGATACATTTCGTGGAAGGCGCGGCCGGCGCGGGCCGCCAGCAGCGAGATGTCGCGCACCTTGTAGGAGGCGGGCAGTTCTTTCGACAGCGACCAGTTGTTGGTCACCTCATGGTCGTCCCACTGCACGAAGATCGGCACCTCGGCATTGAAGGCGCGGACGTTGTCGTCGGTGAGATTGTATTTGTGCGCGGCGCGGTACTCGTCCAGCGTCTCCGCGACCTTGGCCTTCTCGGGGATGGTGACGTTCTTCCAGGTCTTGCCGTCGGCGAGCTTCACCTCGGATTCGATCGGGCCGTCGGCATAGATCGTGTCGCCGGAATGCAGGAAGAAATCCGGGCGATGCTTGCGCATCGCGGAGAAGGTGAACATGCCGCCATCATCGGGATTGATGCCCCAGCCTTGCCCTGCGACATCGCCGCCCCAGACGAAGCTGACGTCGCGACGGTCGGCCGGCGCGGTGCGGAAGCGGCCGATCACCGGTTCGCCCTCGATCGCGGTATGCGAGAGATCGCGAAAGCGGACGCGATAGAAGATGTCCTGTCCGCCCGGCAGGTTCTCGATCAGCATCTTCGCGGTGAAGTCGCTCTCCGGCAGCGCCGCGATCGGCGGCAGCACGCGGGCATCCTTGAAGGACTCGGTCGTGGCCACCTCGACCAGCATCTGCGATGGCCGGTCAGCGCGCGCCCAGACCACGCCACCGTCGACCGTGACGTCGCCGGACTGCACACCATGCGTAACCGCCGGCCGGTCGGCCGCGCGCGAGAGATGGGGCATCGCGATCGCGCCGAGTGCGCCGGCGCTGGTGGTGAGGAAGCGGCGGCGGGAGAATTTGATGTTCATGGCGGCTTCGCTTTTTGTCTCGTGCGCATCTCGCGTCGTCATTCCGGGACGGTCCGAACGACCGGACCCGGAATCTCGAGATTCCGGACTCGCGCTGCGCGCGCTCCGGAATGACAGCGAAAGCTATACTGAGACAGTATGACGCAGCAATAACGCGGCAGGCGTTTACGCGTTGCCGGCGGCCCTGAATTGCGCGCCTGCGCGCTGCAGGCTTTGCGGCATGGCAAACAGCACGGCCTTGCGGTCGGCGACGGCGGCGTGGAATTGGTCGAGCACGATGTTGATGGCGGTGAGCCCGCCCTCTTCGATCGCGCCGTGATCGAAGCAGCGCAGCGTGTCGCGCAGGATTTCGTCAGCCTCGGTTTGCATCTGGTCGAGCTCGTCGGTCGTCTCGCTCTTGCGCGCCGCCGCGATCAAGTCGAACAGGCGGTCGCGCAAATGGCTGTTGTTGTCGCGCTCGTCCTTCTTGAGGTAGCCCGCGAACCAGGCGCCGATCGAGCCCATCGCCGAGAGCGCCATCAGCGTCCACCAGATGTAATCGCTGTATTTGTCGAGGAAGGTCTTTTCCTCGCCGTCGACGAAGGCGGCGGCGCCCGGATGCACGGGGATCACCGCATCCTTGTCGGTGTCGGGCGTCTCGATCTTCGCCGCCATCGGGAATTCCGCCACCAGTTGCTGGCGCACGGCGAAGAGCTGGCGCGTGAACGCCGCGATGGTGGTATCGGACACACCTTTGCGCGCCACGATGTGGTGCGAGAAGCTGATGGTCTTGACCTCGTCATCGGGGCGATCGGGCGAGCCGCCATAGGTGCCGGCGGGAATCTCCGATGCTTCGTAGACGGGATGGTTTTGCGCGATCGCGTCCGCGGAATCGATCGCGAGGAACGTCGGCGTGCCGCTGTCCTTGGCGGAAGCCGCGATCGCATCCGACGTGATCTTGCTGTTGACGGGGCCGGCTGCGAGATAGGCATCGGCCTTCTGGGCCTTGATCGCCTCGGCGGCTTCATTGGCGGGGAACTGTATGACCTCGACCTTCGCGGGATCGACGCCGTATTGCTGGAGGATCACCTTGAGCAAATTGACGTTGGCCTGGGTTCGGCCGATCACCCCGACGCGATGGCCGGCGAGCTGCGCGATCTTGGTGATCTTCGCGCCCTTCTTCTTGCCCTTGCCGGGCACGGACCACAGCACCACGACGTTCTTGCGCAGGGTCGCAACGGCTTGCGCGTTCTTCGGCACGTCGACGTCGCCGCGCACGATGGCGAGATCGACCTTGTTTTCCGCGAGCGCATCGGCGCTGGCGGTGGCGCCGTCGGTCTGGATCGGGCGTAGCCGCACAAAGCTCTTGTGCTGCGCGAAAGCCTGCGTCAGCGCCTGCACCACCTTGAGGTCGTCGCTATTGGCCGGACCGACCGCGATCTTCAACGTCACCGGCCGCATCGCGAAGTAGTATCCGCCGACGAGCGCGCCGATGATCGCAAGCACCAGCGCCAGAGACACGAGCGCCGTCTTCCGCGCCGCTGATCGCGGCGAAGGCGGGGTGGGCGCTTCGGCCAGGTCCAATCCCCCGGTCATCGATCTCCCAAACAGGCGCTTGAGGCTCAGTTTCATCTTGGCCAGCGATTTACACCTATAATCATAGCAAATTTCTTGTCCCGCGGGGTTACATCTCCGTCATGGTTAGCGGATGGACGAAATCCGGTCTGAACCAGGGCCATATGCACGGTGTTAGGGTAAAGTTCCCCTGAAAATGGAGGCGATCATGGCAGAGCGGCTGACGCCGGAAGCACGCAAGCAGGCACTGGGCGCCATACCGGGCTGGACCGAGGTTCAGGGCCGCGACGCCATCGGGAAGACCTTTGTCTTCAAGGATTTCAACGAGGCGTTCGGGTTCATGACCCGCGCGGCGCTGGTTGCCGAGAAAATGGATCACCACCCCGAATGGCGCAACGTCTACAAGACAGTGGAGGTGGTGCTGTCGACCCATGACGCCGGCGGCGTCACCAAGCTCGACATCGAGCTCGCCAGGACGATGAACACGATCGCCAAGCTGACAGCTACCTGACACCTTGCGAGGATCGGCTGCATCCCCATGTTGTGATCAGCAGGAGATGCGGCCATCTGCCGCCCCTGGCTGAACGGGGAGTTTGTCGAACATGGCTGCCGAACACAGCGTCGGCTTCGAGCCGGCCGATCGGCTCGCGGAGGATCATGAGAGCGTGCGCCGCCGTTTCTGGCGCAAGCTGAAGCGTGTCGCCGCGCAATTGCCGTTCGCGGAAGACCTGCTCGCGGCCTATTACTGTGCGTTCGACCGGCAGACGCCGCGCCATGTCCAGGCGTCGCTGCTCGGAGCGATCGCCTATTTCATCCTGCCGTTCGATTTCGTCCCCGACGTGATGCCGATCCTCGGCTTCACCGATGACGCCGCCGTGCTCGCCACCGCCATCCGCATGGTCGCCAGCCACATCACGACGGAGCACCGCGAAGCCGCCCGCGCCGTGCTGAAGCGCGGGGTGGATGGTGCGGAGGCGGCGCAGTAGGCGTTGTTGGCGACACGCCGTAGCCACGCCCACCGCTGTCATTCCCCGCGACCCGGCTACGCCAAGGCTTCGCCGGGGTTGCGGTCCAGGGCCGCCGAAGCTTTAGCGTAGGCGGCAGGCGGGGAATCCAGTACGCCGCGGCCTCTCGATTCAATCACTGACGTCACGGAGTACTGGATCGCCCGGTCAAGCCGGGCGATGACAGCGAGTGTGTGGGTGCCGCTTGCGACACCATCGGCCGCAATGCCGCTCGTTACTTCTTCTCCGCCCGCGCGTTCCCCGCGTCCCACGCCTGGAATTGCTTGAACAGCGTTTCCCTGTCTGCGTCGGACACCTTCTGGGCCGCAGGGTTCTGCTTGAGGAACGCCTCGAAGCGCTGCCGGGTCACCGGTTCGACGCCGTGCTTGTCGAGCCATTGCTGCGCCACCGGCAATCTGTTCCAGCCCGTCAGAGGTGCCGGGAGCGAGACTTCCTTCCACTTGGGATGGAAAGGCGGGTTCTGCAGGGTCGGGAATTTCGTGAAGAACGCATCCACGAACAGCGCAAGCTTACGGTAACGGTCGGTGTTGGGCGCCCAGTTGTAGGCCGCGAGCACCGCCGGCACCGCGATGGTGTCCACGTTATCGCCTTCCTTGATCAGGTTCGGATAGTCCTTGGCGGTCAGCGTCGCCGGCAGATAGTCGCTCTGGAGCGGCTTTGCATAGTCGACCCCCGCGAGGTGGAAGCGGCCGTCATTGCTGAAGGTCGACACTGACTTGTACGGCTTGCCGCCGACCACGATGACGGCGTCGATCTCGCCGGCTTTCAGCTTCTCCATCGCGATGCGCTGCTCGACATAGACGAAGTTCGCCTTGATCCCGAGCCGTTCGAACACGGTGAGCGCGGTGACGAAGGTGCCGCCGTTCGGCAGGTCGACGCTGACGGTCTTGCCTTCGAGGTCCTTGAGCGTCGCGACCGATTTCGGTGCGATCACCTGCATCTCTTCATTGTAGAGCTTGGTCACATAGGTGAACTGCTTCTTGATGTCCTTGGCAAAGCCCTTGCGCTCGAGATAGTCGAGCGTATCCGCCCGCACGATGCCGAGATCGACGCCTTGCAGGAACAGAATGTCGGCGACGCTCTGCACCGAGCCGCGGCCGACGATTGGCAGCACGCGGATCTTGTTGCCGTCGTCGAGTACGGAGGCGAGGTCGGCGCCGAACTGCACGTAGGTGCCGCCGATCGTGCCGGTGATCAGCGTGACCGTATTGGCGTTCAGCGACTGCTTGGTCGAGGTCGAGCCGAACTGGAAGATGGCCTTCAGGCCGTCCGAGACCTTGGCCGGATCGTATTCGGTCTGCTCGGCGCGTGCCGCGAAGGCACAGATCGTCATGATGGCGGCAACCGCCATTCCCAAAGCGTTACGCATGATACCCTCTAAAAAGTTCTAGTTCTGAAGCTGAGCGAGGCGCTGCCGCGCCTCCGCCGATCCGAGTGCCGCGGCCTTCTGGTACCAGTCACGCGCGACGGTCGCGTCGCCGGCGATGCTCCGCGCGTCGCTGGTGCCCAGCACGGCCGGGTCGTAGGTCTGCGCCAGCAGAAACGCGGCCGTTGCATCCTGTGCATTGGCCGCGCGCTCAAGCAGCAGGCGGGCTGCAACAATATCGCCGATCCTCAACAGGCTCTTCGCGCGTGTCATCAGCCCGGCCAGCGTGTCGGCATCGAGCGTCTTGGCTAGCGTCTTGGCGGGCGGAGTGGGCGCCGGCGGCGCCGCGACGGGTGCGGGCGCAGGTGTGGGTGCCTGGGCTTGCAGCGCCGTCTGATAGGCGGTCGCGATCGCTTCGCGGCTCGGCGTTGACGGTGCAGGGGGAACCTGCGTGTCGGCGCTCGCCAGCCTCGTGTTGGTCGCGCGGTCCGAATCCTTCAGCGAGCTCTGCGTCATGGCCGGCGTGTTGGCCGACGCCATGGCTTGCTCCGGCGCGATGCCCATCCAGCTAACGGCATTGGCGGGGAAGAGGCCGCGAAAGTCGGACTGATACAGTGTGACCAGAATTGCCAGGGTGGATGCCGTCAGAACGGCCGCGAGAACACGCGGGACAATTCTGGAGCGCACCTCAATGGGCGCATATTCGCCTGGGTCCGGCGCACCGAGCGGATCGGACAGGAAGAGTGGAATTGGATCGTCCTGCGAAAGATCGGCCCGCGCGGCGCGCGCACGGATAAAGGACGCGGTCGGCGGATGTGATGTGGCTCGATCGGAGTCGAACGCCTTCGACTCCTTCGACGGGCGATGTGCCGTCGTCTCCATGGTCATGCTCCCCATTACCAACGCAACGCAGGGGCAATTCGGCTTAAGTCTTCTTGCTTTTGTCCAAAGTGTCCCGCAAATGGAACCGGTAAAACGCAGTTGGAATCAGCCCAAAAAACGACGACGGTTTGCGCGAATTAGGAAATATTTGGGTTTGATTGAGGCGGAGCGGAGGAATGCACCACGATTTTGGCGGTGATGGTTGAGGAAGGTTTTCCTAGATTCCGCTGGCTTTGACCCCGGGGCATCCAGTGGGCCGCGGCGTCTCGGCTGAAATCTCTGGCGTCTCTGAAATCTGGACCGCCCGCCTCAGTACGCAATTGCGCAGAAGGCGGGCGACGACGGTCGCATATGTGGCGAGTGCGTGTGGCAGGCAAGCGCTGCGGCTCACACCATCACGGATGCAGGATCACCTTGCCCATGGCCTGGCGTCCCGCCAGGACCTTCAGTGCGTCGGCGGTTTGTGCCAGCGGGAAGGTGCGGTCGACATGCGAGGAAATCTTTCCTTCCGCGGTCCACTTCACGAGCTTCTCGAGATTGGCGCGGTTCTTGGCCGGGTTGAGCCGGGTCCACGCGCCCCAGAACACGCCGCGGATGTCGCAGCCCTTCAGCAGCGCGAGGTTCAGCGGCATCTTCGGAATGTCGCCGGCGGCAAAACCGATGACCAGGAAGCGGCCTTCCCAGGCGATCGAGCGCAGTGCCTGCTCGGCATAGGCGCCACCAACCGGATCGAAGATGATGTCGACGCCCTTGCCGCCGGTGAGCCTGCGCAGGCCCTCTTTCAAATCTTCCTTGCCGTAGTTGAGCGTCAGCTCGGCGCCATGCGCTTTCGCGAATTCGAGCTTCTCGTCCGACGAGGCGCAGGCGATCACCTTCAGGCCCATCAGCTTGCCGAGCTCGCAGGCGGCCAAACCGGTGCCGCCGGCTGCGCCCAGCACCGCGAGCGTCTCGCCCGGCTTCGGGCTCGCGCGGTCTTCCAGCGCATGCAGCGCGGTGCCGTAGATGATGATGATGCCGGCCGCGCGGTCATAGTCGAGATTGTCGGGAATCTTGACGATCGATGCCGCCGGCAGCGCGATCTTTTCGCGCGCGCCGTTGTGGCCGCAAGACGCGACGACGCGATCGCCGACCTTCAGATCAGTCACGCCGGGACCGATGCTCTCGATCACGCCGGCAACTTCGGCTGCGGGCGAGAACGGGAACGGTGGTTTGATTTGGTACTTGCCCTGAATCATCAGGATGTCGAAAAAGTTCAGCGCCGCCGCCTTGATCGCGATCACCGCTTCGCCGGGACCTGCCACCGGATCCGGCACGTCGGCAAGCACGAGATCATCGGGCTGGCAATATTGCGAGCAGAGGATGGCTTTCATGGCGGCACCTTCTTGAGAAGTAAGCACTGGGCGTTTCGAGCGGAATTATAGTTGATTGGGTTTTGCCGGATTTAGGCACGGGCGACAATCCGGATTCTTTGTCTGAGGCTACGCGCCGGCTTATCCTCGTCATTGCGAGCGAAGCGAAGCAATCCAGAGTCCGTCCCGCGGAAATAGTCTGGATTGCTTCGTCGCTTCGCTCCTCGCAATGACGGCTTACGTGGAAAGAGGATTCAAACGATGTTTGAAACAGGTCTGCTCAGGGACAAGCGCATCCTCGTCACCGGCGGCGGCTCCGGCCTCGGCGCCGCGATGGGACACCGCTTCCTCGCGCTCGGCGCCGAGCTCGTGATCTGTGGTCGCAAGCTCGACCGGCTGGAAGCAACGGCGAGCGAGATGCGCGCACAGACCGGCGGCAAGGTCACGACGATGGCTTGTGATATTCGCGACGGCGCTGCCGTCGAGAGCATGATAGACGCGATCTGGCGCGAGGCGCCGCTCGATATTCTCGTCAACAACGCTGCCGCAACCTTCATCGCGCAGAGCGAGCATCTGTCGTTTCGCGCGGCCGACGCGATCCTCGCGCCGACGCTGCATGGCGCGATGTATTGCACGCTCGCCGCCGGCAAGCGCTGGATCGACGGCAAGCATGGCGGTGTCGTGCTGTCGATCCTCTCGACCTCGACTATCACCGGCCGCGCCTTCACGGTTCCCTCGGCGATGGCGAAGTCGGCGGTGCTGGCGATGACCAGGAGTCTCGCGGTCGAGTGGGGCCCGAAGGGCATCCGCACCGTCGCGATCGCCCCGGGCCCGTTCCCGACCGCAGGCGCCTCGGGGCAGCTCCGTCCCGAGGGCCGCGACGAAGGCTGGACCGCCCGGAACCCGATGGGGCGTACCGGCGAACACAGTGAGCTCGCCGACCTCGCCAGTTTCCTGGTCTCGGACCGTGCCGGCTATATCAATGGCGAGATGGTCGTGATCGACGGTGGCGCCCATTTGCGCAGTTCCGGCGCCGAGGATTTGTTGCGCTGGACCGACGCCCAATGGGCCGAGCAGCGCGCTGCGCGATCCAAAGGCTGAGCCGCTAACTGCCTTCCCAAATTGGACTTTCCCGGTTATCCCTGCCGGGGGACAAAGCGCGGCCGGGCCATCTTCCAGTCACAATATTGAGGGAACCACTCCAGCATGTGGCGGGTGCTGATTTTAGCCTTGATGACGGGCGTTATGGCCGTGGGAATCACCGATTCCGCGCGGGCGCAGACGACGCAACCGGCGCCCAAAGCCGCGCCAAAGGCGGCTGCACCGGCGGCCAATACAGCTCCAAAGACCGCAGCAAAGCCCGAGAGCAAGCCGGTGGCTCCAGCCACGGCGGTTGCGGGCGGCGCGGAGCCGACCCTGATCGGCCAGTTCGGCACCTGGGGCGCCTATTCGGCCACACCCAACGGCAAGAAGGTCTGCTTCGCGCTGGCCAAGCCGTCGTCGTCGAAGACCAACCCGCCGAACCGCCCGCGCGATCCCGCCTATGCCTTCGTTTCGACCCGGCCGGCGGAAAAGGTGAACAACGAAGTCTCTGTCATGATCGGCTATGCGCTGAAGCCGGGCTCGGAATCCTCGGTCGAGGTCGGCGGCGCCGCTTTCGCGATGTACACGCAGGGCGACGGCCTCTGGATCAAGAACGCGGCCGAGGAAGAGCGGATGGTCGAGGCCATGCGCAAATCCGCCGATCTCGTGGTCAAGGGCGTCTCGGCCAAGGGAACGGAGACGACCGATACGTTTTCGCTGAAGGGCCTCGCCCAGGCGCTCGACCGGATCGCCCAGGATTGCAGGCGGTAGGACTGCCGGCGTTAAGCCTGAGGGCGGCATCACGGTCGCAATCGGCGGTTCCGGTTGCTATATTGGGGTATCCCAAAGGTGCAGCCGTCATGGCCGGGCTAAAGCGCGAAGCGCGTCTTCGCACCAGATGTCCCGGCCATCCACGCGCTAGCAACGGGTGGAACAGAACGTGGATGCCCGGGACAAGCCCGGGCATGACGAGAGATATCAGGCAACCAATGCAACCGACGACCGAGCCGCACAACGCAATCCTGGTGGAGAAGACTCCGCTCGAAACCTATGTGCCGCCGGCCAGGCCCTCGCTGATCGGCCTGTCGCGTAGCGAGCTTGCCGACCGCCTCGGCGAGATCGGCGTCGCGCCCGCGCAGCGCAAGATGCGCGTCCAGCAGCTGTGGCACTGGCTCTATTTCCGCGGCGCCCAAAGCTTCGACGATATGACGTCGATCTCGAAGGGCATTCGCGCCGAGCTCGCGCAGCATTTTACGGTCGACCGTCCCGAAGTCGTGGCCGAGCAGATCTCAAACGACGGCACCCGCAAATGGCTGCTGCGGCTGCCGAGCGGCGACAACGTCGAGCGCGCGCATGAAGTCGAGTGCGTCTACATCCCCGAGACCGATCGCGGCACGCTTTGCGTCTCCTCCCAGGTCGGCTGCACGCTGAACTGCTCCTTCTGTCACACCGGCACGCAGCGGCTGGTGCGCAATCTCACCGCCGGCGAGATCGTCGGACAGGTGATGGTTGCGCGCGACCGCCTCAATGACTGGGCCGATCGCGAGGACGGCACGCGCCGCGTCACCAACATCGTGATGATGGGCATGGGCGAGCCGCTCTACAATTTCGACGCGGTGCGCGACGCGCTGCTCATCGTCGGCGACAATGAAGGCATCGGCATCTCCCGTCGCCGCATCACGCTGTCGACCTCGGGCGTCGTGCCGAACATCGTGCGCGCGGGCGACGAGATCGGCGTGATGCTCGCGATCTCGCTGCATGCGGTGCGCGACGAGCTGCGCAACGAGCTCGTGCCGCTCAACCGCAAATATCCGATCAGGGAGCTATTGCAGGCCTGCCGCGACTATCCCGGCGCCTCGAATGCACGCCGCATCACCTTCGAATATGTGATGCTCAAGGGCGTCAACGATTCGCTCGACGATGCCAAGCTGCTGGTAAAGATGCTCAAGGGCATTCACGCCAAGATCAATCTGATCCCGTTCAATCCCTGGCCCGGCACGGCCTATGAATGCTCAGACTGGGACCAGATCGAGAAATTCTCCGAATACATTTTTAATGCCGGCTATTCTTCGCCGGTGCGCACCCCGCGCGGCCGCGACATCCTCGCCGCCTGCGGCCAGCTCAAGTCGGAGACCGAGAAGCTCTCGGCCCGCGAACGTCAGGCGCTGCGCGCCATGGCGATGACGGATTGATAGTTCATGCCTTCGCTCTCGCATTCTCGTCATTGCGAGCGCAGCGAAGCAATCCAGATTCCCTCCGCGGAGACAGTCTGGATTGCTTCGTCGTGGAGCCTGTCATCCGGCCCGCCGAAGGCGGGACCGGGTGGCTCCTCGCAATGACGGCGAGGTGAGCTTTCCCGTCATGTCCCTGATCGGCCGCCTCATCGTCATCTTCATTGGCTTCCTCGCCGCCTGCTTCGTCGGCGGCATGATCGTCGTCGTCGCGCTGTTGTTTCCGGAGTTTGCCGATCTCGGCGCCGGTCCGGTCGACCAGGGCGCGATCGACATTCTGCTCGGCTTCGGCTTCATCTTCGTCTCGGGCTTTGCGCTGGTTCCGGCGGCGGTGATCGTCGCGATCACCGAAGCGCTCTATATCCGCAGCGCGCTCGCTTATGCCGTGGGTGGCGGCGTAGTTGGCCTAGCCTGCTATCTCGGCCTCATCCCCTTCCACTCCGATACGCTCCAGTTCGAAGGCATCGTGCGGCGGCATCTGGAGATCATGACGGGCGCGGGCATCGTCTCCGGCGTGGTCTACTGGCTGATTGCCGGCCGTAACGCCGGCGCCTGGCGCAATCCGCCGCCCCCGCACAAGCCGCCTCCGCCGCTGCCGTCGAATTCGCGGCCGGATGCGCGATGAGTCGCGCCGCTTCCGGGGTTTTCATCTCCTCCCCACTCCGCTAAACCGCGCGCCATGAACCGGACTGGACTCTTCATCGCCCTGGCGCTGTGGCTTGTGATCGGCGTCGTTTTCGGCCTCTATCCCGAGCTCGATCTCAAGCTCGCCGCACTGTTCTTCGACCCCGAGACGAAGACGTTTCCGCTCAAGCTGAATGAGTGGGCGGGCGTCGCGCGCGACGCCGCCATGTGGGTCGCCTGGGCATTCGTGCTGCCGCCGCTGGTCGCGCTTGTGGTCAAGATGATCCGACCCGACCGGCCGCTGATGGTATCGGGGCGCGCGATCGTATTCCTGCTGGTCACCATCATCATGTCGGCAGGCATCCTCACCAATCTCACCTTCAAGACCTATTGGGGACGGCCGCGTCCGGTGGTGGTGACTGAGTTTGCCGGCGACCAGCAATTCGTGCCGTGGTGGGATCCGCGCGGCGATTGCGCGCGCAACTGCTCGTTCTTCTCGGGCGAGGGCGCGACCGCGTTCTGGACGCTGGCCCCTGCTGCGCTGGCGCCGCCGGCATGGCGGCCGCTCGCCTATGCCGGTGCGGTTGTGTTCGGCATGGTCACCAGCGGGCTGCGGATGGCCTTCGGCGGCCACTTCTTCACCGATGTCTCGATCGCCGGCCTCGTCACCTTCGTCGTGATCTGGTTCGCCTACGCGCTGATTTACCGCTGGCCGCGGACCCGGTTCTCGGACGAGGCGATCGATGCCGCCCTGACCCGGCTGAACATGCCCGCCTACCGGCTCCGCCAGCGCCTGTTCGGCCGCAAGACAGGCCCCGAGCCGTCGATTTGAGCCATTAAATGCGTGCCGAGGCGCGCGAAATTTGATATTCGCGCGGTCAACCCACGAACGCCATCCGCCCCTTGAGACCCGATTGGAAGCCCCATGACCACGATCCTGAAAAGCCTGCCCAAGGGTGAGAAAGTCGGCATCGCTTTTTCGGGCGGTCTCGATACCAGCGCGGCGCTGCTCTGGATGAAGCAGAAGGGCGCGCGCTGCTACGCCTACACGGCCAATCTCGGCCAGCCCGATGAAGCCGACTACAACGAGATCCCGCGCAAGGCCGAGGCGTTCGGTGCCGAGAAGGCGGTGCTGGTCGACTGCCGCACCCAGCTCGTCCACGAGGGCATCGCCGCGATCCAGTCGGGCGCCTTCCACATCTCGACCGGCGGCATCACCTATTTCAACACCACGCCGCTCGGGCGCGCCGTCACCGGCACGATGCTGGTCGCGGCGATGAAGGAAGACGGCGTCAACATCTGGGGCGACGGCTCGACCTTCAAGGGCAACGACATCGAGCGCTTCTACCGCTACGGCCTGCTGACCAATCCATCCTTGCGCATCTACAAGCCCTGGCTCGACCAGCAGTTCATCGACGAGCTCGGCGGCCGCGCCGAAATGTCGGCGTTCATGACCGCGCAGGGCTTTGCCTACAAGATGAGCGCGGAGAAGGCGTACTCGACCGACAGCAATCTGCTCGGCGCCACGCATGAGGCCAAAGATCTCGAAAGCCTCGACAGCGGCATCAAGATCGTCAACCCGATCATGGGCGTGCCGTTCTGGCGCGACGACTGCAACGTCAAGGCCGAGAAGGTCGTGGTGCGTTTCGAGGAAGGCCAGCCTACGGCGCTGAACGGCCAGACCTTCAGCGATCCCGTCGCGCTGTTCCTCGAAGCCAATGCGATCGGCGGCCGCCACGGCCTCGGCATGAGCGACCAGATCGAGAACCGCATCATCGAGGCCAAGAGCCGCGGCATCTACGAGGCGCCTGGCATGGCGCTGCTGCACATCGCCTATGAGCGCCTCGTCACCGGCATCCACAACGAGGACACCATCGAGCAGTACCGCATCAGCGGCATGCGCTTGGGACGCCTGCTGTATCAGGGCCGCTGGTTCGATTCGCAGGCCCTGATGCTGCGCGAGACCGCGCAGCGCTGGGTCGCACGCGCCGTCACCGGCGAGGTGACGCTGGAGCTGCGCCGCGGTAACGATTATTCGATCCTCAACACTGAGAGCCCGAACCTGACCTATGCGCCGGAACGGCTCAGCATGGAGAAGGTGGAAGACGCCGCATTCACGCCGGCCGACCGTATCGGCCAGCTCACCATGCGCAATCTCGACATCGCCGACACGCGCACCAAGCTGAAACTCTACACGGATACCGGCCTGCTGTCGGGCAGCGAAGGCTCGCAGATCTTCCGGCTGGAGAACGACAAGAGCTGAGGCCTTTTTGGGCTGAGGCCTTTTGTCGCCCGACCGGGCGACGCGCGACTTAATGACGGTGTCATTCTCGATCGCTAGCTTTCCGTTCCTGTTGGGAACGGATTGCGGAGCATCGAGCATGGTCAAGGGATCGGCACTCGCCTCACTTATCGCCCTCTGTTGGACAACGTCGCTGTCGGCGCAGACGATCTATCCGATCGATCGTGCCGAGATCCTGGCCGGCGCCCTGTTCGACTTCAAGGTCGAGTTTCCCGGGCCGGTCGATCCGGCCAGGCTGAAGGTGACCGTGAACGGCGCGGACTATGCTGCCGCGTTCGGACGTAGCGGGACCTTCATCGATCGCGAGGACGGCAAGGACCAGTCGGCGCTGATTTTGCGCGACGTCACGCTGGCCAAGCCCGGCACCGTCACGGTGGATGTCAGCGATGGCACGCAGCAGCGCAGCATCGCATGGACGGTCTACGACACGGGGCCACGCAAGGCGAAGAACGTCATCCTGTTCATCGGCGACGGCATGTCGCCGGCGCATCGGGTCGCGGCGCGAATCCTGTCGAAGGGGATTGCGGAAGGCAAGAGCCGCGGCAAGCTCGCGATCGACGACATGCCCCACATGGCGCTGGTGGCGACCGCGGGCTCGGACTCGATCATTACGGACTCCGCGAACTCGGCGAGCGCCTATGCGACCGGCCACAAGAGCGCCGTCAACGCCCTGGGTGTTTACGCGGACCGTACCGCGAGTCCGTTCGACGATCCCCGGGTCGAAACCATCACCAGCCTTGTCAGGCGGCGGCACGGCATGGCGATCGGCATCGTCACCAACACCGAGATCGAAGACGCCACGCCCGCCGCGATGGTCGCGCACACGCGCCGTCGCGCCGCCTATGACGAGATCGTCGAGCAGTTTCTCGCGGCGAAGCCGGATGTGCTGATGGGCGGCGGCAGCGCGAATTTCCTGCCGAAGTCCGCGACCGGCTCCAAACGCAAGGACGAGACCGACTACATCGCGAAGTTCCGCGACGCAGGCTATCAGGTTGCGACGACTGCGAGCGAGCTCGGAGCCTCGGCCGCAAAGCCGGAGACAAGCAAGCTGCTCGGCCTGTTTGCGACCGGCAACATGGATGGCGTGCTCGACCGCAAATTCCTCAAGGGCGGCGGCGTCAAGAAATTCCCTGAACAGCCTGATCTGACCGATCAGGTGCAGGCAGCGCTGAACATCCTCTCCAAGAACGAGACCGGCTTCTTCCTGATGGTCGAATCCGGACTGATCGACAAGTATGCGCATGTCCTCGACATGGAGCGCGCCGTCTACGATACGATCATGCTCGACAACGCAGTGCGCCAGACGCGCGAATGGGCACGGGCGCGCGGCGACGACACCCTCATCCTGGTCTTGGCGGACCACAATCATCCCAACAGCCTTGTCGGCACGGTGAACGACGACATGGGCACCACGCCCAACGTGCCGCTGCGCGAGCGCGTCGGCGTCTACGAGCAGGCCGGATTTCCCAATTATCCGGCGCCGGATGCCGAGGGCTATCCGTCACGCATCGATGTGAGCCGCCGGCTCGCCATCTTCTCGGCCAGCCTGCCCGATCACTACGAGACGTTCCGGCCGAAGCTCGACAATCCCAACGAGCCGACCGTCAAAGCGGGCGACGACGGGACCTTCAAGGCCAACGACAAATACAAGGACGTCCCCGGCGCGGTGCTGCGCCCGGGCAATCTGTCGGCGATGATCGGTGCCAGCGTGCATTCGGGCGAGGACGTCATCCTGACGGCCACTGGCCCGGGCAGCGAGCGCGTGCACGGCTCGATGGACAACACCGAGGTGTTTCGCGTGATGGTCGATGCACTTGGACTCGCCGCAGCGCAGTAGGAGCAGTCGCGTGCCGCGCGACATTATGCGGCACCACCTCGCATGAGACCGGAAGGAGGTTGAAACGACCGAATGAGTGGGGCCTCGCAGCGACGGAGCGACCAATGGCGAAGTACAGAGACAATCTGCCTCAGCGCCACGGCGGCATCTTCCTGACCGACGGCGGCATGGAGACCACCCTGATCTTTCACAAAGGTCTGGAACTTCCTCACTTCGCTGCCTTCGTGTTGCTCGAGAGCGAGGCCGGCCGCTCGCATCTGAGGCAGTATTACGAAGCTTATCTTGCGATCGCGCGTCAGCATGGGCTCGGCTTCGTGCTCGACAGCCCGACCTGGCGCGCCAATCCTGATTGGGGTGCCAAGCTCGGCTACGATGCGGACGCGCTCAAGGCCATCAACATGCGCGCAGTTCGCTTTCTCGAGGAATTGCGCGGCACATGGGAGACCTCCGGCCTGCCCTGCGTGATCAACGGTGCGATCGGTCCGCGGGGCGACGGCTACAAGGCCGGCAACATGGATGCGATGGAGGCGATGGACTATCATTCGTCCCAGATCGCCTCCTTCGCCGAGGCAGGCGCCGACATGGTCACCGCGTTCACGCTGAACAGCGTCAATGAAGCCATCGGCGTGGTGCGTGCTGCAAAGATGCACGCGATCCCGGTTGCCATCTCCTTCACGGTCGAAACTGACGGTTGCCTGGTCAGGGGAGAGACCCTGCGGGAAGCGATCGAAATCGTCGATCGTGCAACGGAACGTGCTTGCGAATATTTCCTGATCAACTGCGCTCATCCGACCCATTTCGAGAGTGCCCTCCAAGCCGGCGAGCCATGGGTCGAACGCATTCATGGCGTGAGGGCCAATGCGTCGGCCAAGAGTCATGCCGAGCTCGATGAGTCCGAGGTGCTCGACAGCGGCGATCCCGCCGATCTTGGCCGCCGTTATGTGGCGCTCAGGCGGGCATTCCCGCGCATGCAACTGCTCGGCGGCTGCTGCGGCACCGATCACAGGCATGCCGCAGCCATCTGCGCTGCCTGCGTGCCGCTTCAGGCAGCGGGCGCCTGATCCAAACAAAAATGGCCGGGATTGCTCCCGGCCATTTTGCATTTGTGCTTCGCCTCAGCGCGGCGGCGCGGTGCCGGGCGGGGGCGGCGGCAGCGAGGCCTGGCCACCGTTGAGCAGCGGCGTGATGTTGCGGACGGTGACGCGCCGGTTGATCAGGCTCGGTCCTTGCGTCTGCTCCTTCAGATACTGCTCGCCATAGCCCTGCGAGGTCAGGTTCTCGGCGGGCACCCCGAACTGCTGGGTCAGCAATTCGGCCGCGGACTGCGCACGGCGATCCGACAATGACAGATTGTCGACCTCGTTGCCGACCGCGTCGGTGTGTCCCTCGATCAGGAACACCGCACGCGGGTTGCGCTGGATCGCACGGTTGAGACCGTCGGCGATCCCCTGCAGCCGGGCCGCCTGGTCCGGCGGGATGGTCCACGAGCCCGTCTCGAAGGTGATCGTGTTGACGTCGATGCTCGGCATCTGCATGCGAACATTGGGGCTGTAGCGGATCTCGTCGAGCGTGTAACGCCGATCGATCCGCTGTACCGGCGGTGCCTCCATGGTCTGGTAGATCAGGTCCGGCGATGCTTCCTCGGCGTCGACGATGTAGCGATCGTAGGGAATGTTCACGACCGGCGGCGGCGCATCGACATAGAAGCCGCCGACCGACCGCGGATCGCGGTAGCTGTTGTCGATGATGATGATCTCGCGCCCGCCGGGGTCCCTGCGGATTCGCCGCAGCAACGAACCGTCGGGACCGACCACGGTGATGACCTCGCTGCCATCAGGACGGATCACGACCGTGCGGGTTTCGCCGCCGACGGTGTCGGTGCGGATGTCGCGGGCGCCATAGCGGAAGCGATAGAGGTCGTTGCCGCGGACGTAGGCCTGCCCGCCCGGATCGCGGATGATGATGCGATCCGGTTCGGTGTAGACGGTGCGGCCGCCTTCGATGGCCTCGCGTCGCTGGTTGTGCAGGTCGGCAATGGTGGCTCCGATCACGGCACCGGCCACCACGCCCGCACCGATCGCGAGCGGTGTCAGGTCACGCTGCGGCGGGCGCGGCGGAGGTGGCAGCGGTGCGACGACTGTCGGCCTTGCCTGGAAGGCAGGCGTAACCGTCGGCGGAGCGAATTGCGCCCGGTTGGGCGGCGGCGTTGCGGCCGCCGAGCCCGGGACTGTGCTCGGAGCTGCGGCACCGGCGGGCGCGCCCGCGGGAGGCGTTCCACCCTGTTGACCAGGGGTCGGCGTCGCTGCCGGGGCTGCGCCGGGGGCGGGCGTCGGTCCTGCGCCGGGACGGCCGGGCAGCGGCGTCGGAGCGCCACCGGGGGCCGGCGTGGCCGTTGGAGTGGGCGCGGCACCGGGGGCCGGTGTCGGTGATCCTGCAGCCGGAGGCGTGCCGGGACGTCCGCCGGGCGGCGGGGTGCCCGGGCGTCCAGTCGGCGGTGCGCCGGGCGTGGCGCCCGGTGCCGGCGTTGCTGTCGGCGCAGGTGTTGCCGTCGGAGTAGGCGTGGCGGTCGGTGCAGCCGCGCCAGGGCGGGCCGCAGGCGCGGCCGGTGAAGGCGACGGCGTAGCCGCAGGTGCCGGTGCCGGTGCCGGACGTGCGGGAGCTGCTGCGGGCGGCGTTGCTGCTGCCGGCGGAGTCGGAGCGGGACGCGCGGCAGGCGGAGCTGCGGCGGGAGGCGGCGTCGGCGTGTGCGGCTGCGCGGCCGGGGGCGGCGGAGTTGGCGCAGGCGCATGCTGCTGGGGTGCCGCAGCCGGAGGCGGCGACGGCTGCTTGGGACCTGCCGGCGGTGGGGGTGGCGGCGGAGGCGGAGGTGCCGGACGTGCCGCAGGCGGAGGAGGCGGTGGTGGAGTCGGGCGCGACGGCGCGGCGGCCGGCGGCGGCGGAGCGGGAGGATGCGGAGGTGCAGCCGCGGGCGGCGGCGCCGTGGGGCGCGCAGGAGCTGCGGGCGGTGCCGCGGCCGGAGGAGGTGGTGCTGCGGGACGTGCGCCAGGCGGCGGTCCCTTCGGTGCTTCCTTCGGAGGCTGCTTCGATTTGTCGGTCTCTGGTGGTGGTGTCTGCGCCTGCGCGACCACGAGCGGTGGCGCGCTTTGCGCATGCGATGCGGAGCTTGCGAATTGCATCGCGGTCAGAGCCGTCGTTGCAAGCAGCACGAAACGAAGGTTGGTCATGATGGTGAACTTCCCCGGAAGGTTCTTTGACGAAGTGTCGGGATGAACGGCTACGCGTTAGGCCGGAATGTGGCGGGCGAAGAGGTCGCGGCCCGATTTATTTCTGCACGCAAATCACCTCACTATGGTGACGTTCATTGCGCATTCAGACGCAGGTTGCAATTGCCTCATATGTGATGCTTCGCCTCACATATGATCGCGCAGCGAACTTGCATCCGTCGCGGGATTCGGCGTCAGCGGTCCGTTCTGTCCGCGCGATGGAATCTCTTCCGGCACGTGGCCCGGCAATTCGTCGGGCCGCGGTGATTCGCCGGGCTCGCGCACGGGCGGCGCGATTTCAGGCTGCGGATTGCCCGGCGGAATTCCAGGCGGCGGCTCGGTGGGAGTGCCGGGCGTCGACGGTGGAATCTCGGGCGGTTCGATCGGCATCGGCATCATCGAGGTCAGTTGTCTGGAGAATGACAACGATGATGCCGCGCCGATGTTCCTTGTCGTGTCGTGCCTGAACGCGCGCTATTCCGGCGCGTGGCAGACGGCCTCGATGTTGTGTCCGTCAGGGTCGAGCACGAACGCGCCGTAGTAGTTCGCATGATAATGCGGGCGGATGCCGGGCGCGCCGTTGTCGCGGCCGCCGGCGGCAATCGCTGCCTTGTAGAAGGCATCGACCGTGGCGCGATCCTTGGCGAGAATCGCGATATGCACCGGCTTGTTCATCGCGCCTTCCGCACCGAACCAGAGGTCCGGCTTGCCGTTGGCGCCGAAGCCGGCGGCTGCGGCGTGGCCGGTCTGCTCCGCCGTTACCTCCATGATCAGGCTGTAATCGAGCGGTGCCAGCGCCTTGGCGTAGAACGCTTTCGCGCGCTCATAGTCGGAGACCGAAAAACCCAAATGGTCGATCATCGCAAATCTCCCTTGCTCACGGTTAGCGCGACAGGAACGTATTGCTCCGTGTCTTGCGCGCGATCGCAAAGCCGCGCGCGACCATGTCAGCGATACAATCCTGCTGCCATTCGTTTTGTGACAGATGCTCGATCACCACCGCGCGCGGCCACAGCGATTGCGGCGCGTCGCGGAAGAAGCCGATCAGCACGCGGTCCTCGAAGCCCTCGACGTCGATCTTGAGCGAATCGACTTGGCCGACGCCGGCCTCGTCCAGAATGCGCGTCAGCCGCAGCGACGGCACCTTGATGGCCTCCGCGCTGGCCGTGCCGGTGACGACGTGCGTGGCGCCGAGATTGCCGCCGCCGCTCTCGATCATGAGCTCGCCGTCGCTGTCACCGGCGGCAGCCTGCACCAGGCGCACCTGCGTCGTCTTCGACGCGGCGTGGTTGAACGAGAGCCGTCCAAACGTCATCGGATGCGGTTCGATCGCGACCACCTTGCCATTGGCGCCGACCTGCTGCGCCATCACCAGGGCAAAGGTGCCGACATTGGCGCCGACGTCGACGAACACGCCGCCTGCCGGGGTGTGTCGGCGCAGGAAGTCGAGCTCGTCGAGATTGTAGTCGGGATTGAACAGCGCGCCGCGCTCGGTCGCGCTGCCCTGGTGATAGAAGCGGAACGAGGCGCCCTGGTACTGCACATCGATCGGCCCGCCGCGCATCAGGTTGACCAGCCGCGACATCCACGGGCGGAACGCACCGCGCTTCAGCCCCGACTGTTGCGCAAGGCGGATGATCGCAGCCTGCGCCGCGTTCGGCGCAAACGCGCCGAACGGCGCGGATGAAGGGGCGTTGTCGGGCGTCAAGCAGGCGATCCTCGTTGCAAGCGGCGCATGCATAGCCGGTTTTGCGGGGGACTCCAACGCTCCATCACAGGTGTCGTCCCGGGGCGCGAAGCGAGCCCGGGACCCATAACCCCAGGGAAGAGTTGTGACATGGGACTGGCAACTACGGGGCCTCGCCAAACTCAATCCTGTGGCTATGGGTCCCGGGCTCGCGCTTCGCGCGCCCCGGGACGACAGAGCCTCTTACGCCGCCTTTTTCGGCGCCGCCTTGCGCTGCCTCAGGAATCGCCCAAGCAGCTTGCGCTTGCCCTTGCGCGGGATCAGGTCGATATCGCTGACGAGTTTTGCGCCGCCCTTGCGGCGTTCCAGCACGATCTTGCGGCTGTGGAAGGCTTCCAGCTCGACGCGATGGGCGACGCTGACGATGGTCGCCTTCGGCAGCTCGTCGGTGACCATCTGCATCATCTTGTCCTGGCTCTTCTCGTCGAGCGCGGAGGTCGCTTCATCGAGCACGACGATGTCGGGATTGTGCAGCAGCAGCCGCGCGAAGGCGAGGCGCTGCTTCTCGCCGCCTGACAGCGTCTGGTCCCACGGTCCCTCTTCCTCGATCCTCTCCTTGAGGTGGTCGAGGCCGACCTTGTGCAGGGCCTCGCCGATCTCCTCAACGCTCCAGTCGTCCTCGGCGCCGGGATAGGCGACGGCGCGGCGCAGGCTGCCGGACGGCACGTAAGGCCGCTGCGGCAGCATGAACAGGCGCCGGTCGGGATGGAAATTGACGCTGCCGCCGCCCCATGGCCAGAGCCCCGCGATGGCGCGCACCAGCGTGCTCTTGCCGGTGCCGGATTCACCGGCGACGAGCAGCCGCTCACCCGGCTCGATCACCACCTCGGTTTCGCCGACGACGGCGGTGCCGTCATCTAACGTGACGGAGAGATCCTTCATCTCCAGCATGGCGTCGTTGCCGGTCTCGCCGCGCTTGATGCGGCCGAGGCCGTCGCCCTGCTCGGCGCGCTCCAGGCCGTCGAGCGACATCATCAGCGAGGCGATGCGGCGCGCGCAGGCGTTCCAGTCGGCGAGCCTGGGATAATTGTCGACCAGCCAGCCGAACGCGCTCTGCACGATGGTGAAGGCGGAGGCCGCCTGCATCACCTGTCCGAGCGTCATGCTGCCGTCGAGGAATTTTGGCGCGCAGAGCAGGAGAGGGACCACGGGAGCGACAAGGCTCGAGCCTTGGGAGACCAGCGTTGTGCGCATGTGCTGGCCGGCCAAACGCGCCCACTGCCGCAGCACGTTGGTGAAATTGCGGTCGATGCCGCCGCGCTCCTCCTCCTCGCCGCCGAGCAGAGCGATGCTCTCGCCGTTCTCGCGCACGCGCGTCAGCGTGTAGCGGAAATCCGCCTCGGCTTGGTTCTTGTCCTCGGAGACCTGCACGAAGCGCCGGCCGATCACCAGGATCGAACCGGAGGCGATCGCGGCGTAAAGGATCGCGGCGATGACGAGGAAGCCGGGGATGGTGATGGCAGAGCCGCCGAGCGTGACCGTGAGCGCGCCGCCGATGGTCCAGAGCACGATGATGAAGGTCGCAGCCGACAACAGCGCCGACGTGACGCCGGCGAGGAAATCGACCGGCGAATCGGTCGCGATGCGCAGATCCTCGGCGATCCGGTATTCCGGGTTCTTGTGGTCGCCGCCGACCAGGTTGAGCTGATAATAGCGCCCATTGGCCAGCCAGCGCGTCAACACGCTTGCCGTGAGCCAGGCGCGCCAGCGGCGCTGAATTCCCATGCGCGCGAACACCTGCGCGACGCCAAGCACGATGCTGCCGATCGCGAGCGGGAAGAACACCGCCGTGAGATGGAAGACGGTGGCCGCCTCGCGCTTCTCGATGGCGTCGAAGATCGCGCGATTCCAGACATTGATGCCGTATTGAAAGCCGACGGTGAGGACGATCAGCACGACGAGGCCGATCGAGTAGAGCCACGCCAGCCGGTCGCCGTTGCGGCCCCAGAAGCCGCGGGCGCTGATCCAGAAGCGCGTCAGCAGATAGTCCTTGCGAACCTGCTCGGCCTCCTCGGGCGAGAGTGCAGGATCGGGCTCAATAACCTCCGGCGGCGGCGGCGTGACCTCGTCGCCGTTCTCGCCCTTGATCTCGACAATGGGGGGCTTCCTGCCCTGTTCGCGCTTTGCGGCCGGCTTGTGCATGAGCGGATAACGCGAACCAAATCAATCGGTTCCCGTTGGTTCCGCGCCAGCCTCACTCGGCTGCGCCGTCGCGGACCGGCCGGAGCCGCGCGGCCCGATGGAGAACGCGCGACAATTCCTCGATCGAATAGGGCTTTTGCACGAGATCGAAGCCGGCGGCGCCATCTTGTGAGAGGGCCTGACTGTAGCCGGTGGTCAGCACGATCGGCACGCGAATGCCGCGGTCGCGGATCGCCTGCGCCAGATCGAGCCCGGTCATCCCGGGCATCACCACGTCGGAGAACACGACGTCGAAGCGCTCTGCGTCCACGGTGAGCTCGGCGAGCGCGTCGGTGGCGTTGTCCACCAAAGTGATGCTGTAACCGAGCTCGGTGAGGCCGTCGGCCGCGAAATTGGCGAGCTCGATATTGTCCTCGACCAACAGCACCGACATGCCACTGCCGGCCACCGCCGGTGCGGTGTTGGGCGCCTGCCGCTGCGGCAGCAGGTCTGCCGGCACGCGCGGCAGATAGAGTGAGAAGGTGCTGCCCTGGCCGACCTCGCTCTCGACGGTCACCTCGCCGCCGGATTGCCGGGCGAAGCCGAACACCTGCGACAGGCCGAGACCGGTGCCCTGGCCGACCTGCTTGGTGGTGAAGAACGGCTCGAAGATGCGCTCCAATCGTGCGGCGGGAATGCCGATGCCGGTGTCGCTGACGGCGACACTGACGAAGCCATCGCTGCCTGCAAGATCATGGCTGCCCGAGGCGTGCACCAATGTATCGGGTACGGTCGCCGCCGCCTGCACGGCGAAGGTGATCCTGCCTTTGCCCTGCATGGCGTCGCGCGCATTAGTCGCCATGTTGATCAGAGCCGTCTCGAACTGGCCGGCATCGGCCTTGACGAGACAGGGCTCGGTCGGCAGCCGGATTCCGATCTCGATCGCCGGCCCGAGTAGCGTGGCGAGCATGTCGTGCAGCGACTGCATCCGCTCCCCGACGTCGAACACTTCCGGTTTCAGGGTCTGGCGCCGCGCGAACGCCAGCAGCTGCGAGGTCAGTTTGGCGGCGCGCGCGACCGCGTCCGCGATGGCATTGATGTAGCGCTGCCGCCGCTCCTCGCTCAGCTGCGGCCGGTTCAACAGGTCGACCGAGGCGCGGATCACGGTGAGGAGATTGTTGAAGTCGTGCGCGACACCGCCGGTGAGCTGGCCGAGCGCTTCCAGCCGCTGGCTGTGCTTGAGCGCCTCCTCGGCCTCGCGTCGCGCCGTGGCCTCGGCGTGGAGATGCTGGGTGCGCCGGAACGCGAGCGCAAGCAGCAGAAACAGCAGCGCCGTGGCGGGAATGCCGAACACCAGATGCTGGCCCATGGTGGCGAGCCAGCGCGCGCGGATCGCCGAGGTCTCGAGCCCGGCGCTGACATAGATCGGATATTCGGCGACGCGTCTGTAGCCGACGCGCCGCTCGATTCCGTCCGACGGCCAGGCGATGGTGATGAGGCCCTGCTCGGGGTGAGCGGCGATCTGCTGCCCGACCGGCCCAGTCGGATCGAGCCGGAAGTCGCGGTCGAGCCGGGGAAAATGGGTGAGCACCACGCCGTCCGTGCGTCCCATGGCGAAGAAGCTGCCGCGATCAGAGCCGATCCTGGCATAAAAGCTCTCGAAATATTCCGGCAGGACGGAGGCCTGGATGACGCCGATGAAGCTGCCATCGTCGGCTTCGCGGCGCCGGCTCATGCCGAAGAAGCGTGCTCCCTGATAGGGCGGACGCGGCGTCAGGGCCGCGCCGACGAACGTGCCAATGTTCTGGTCGACGTGGGCGTAGAAGTAATCGCGGTCCGCAAAACTCAGATCCTGCGGTGGCGAGGCGAGGCTGTTGACCAGCGATTTCCCGTTCGCGTCGAAGATCCAGGCCGATTTGAGCTGCGGCAGCGCATCGGTCAGCCGTTTCAGGCGCCGGTGCAGCGCCGGTTCACGCGAGCGGATGACCTCGTCGGGGAGGCTGCGCACGACCTCGTTGAGCTCGGCAAGGCTGCGGTCGATGGTCTCGAACACCTTGAGCGCGTGCTCATGGGCGACATCGAGCGTGCGCTCGATCTCGCGGTCGGCGATGTCCTTTGTCGACGTGTAGGAGATCGTGGAAGTGAAGACGAACAGTGCA
The DNA here is from genome assembly GCF_004634465.1 of Bradyrhizobium sp. MOS001. NCBI lineage: Bacteria > Pseudomonadati > Pseudomonadota > Alphaproteobacteria > Hyphomicrobiales > Nitrobacteraceae > Bradyrhizobium > Bradyrhizobium sp. MOS001. The sequence continues at coordinate 27,203 of NZ_SPVJ01000002.1, read as the reverse complement.
ATCGGCAGCGCCAGGGATGCCGCCATCATCCACTGCAACAGTCTCAGCGAGTTGCGTTGCGCGCCCTGCACAGTCGCTCCGGTCCGTGACCGGAGAGCTTACTTGAAATTCCCGCTGGGAAGGAAGCGGCTTGTCGATGGAACCGGAGGTTGCAATCCGGAAGTTCGCGCGTGGCGCGGGCCGGGAGAACAATCTCCTTGAATTCGCGGCGGCCGTAGAATCCCCCGGCCGTCCCGGCCGGGGGATCAAGGCGACAAAGGCGGGCTAAATCTGGCGCTCGACCATCTTGAGCTTGAGCTCGGCGATGGCTTCCGCCGGGTTGAGGCCCTTCGGGCAGGCCTTGGCGCAGTTCATGATGGTATGGCAACGATAGAGGCGGAACGGGTCCTCGAGATTGTCGAGCCGCTCGCCGGTCGCCTCGTCGCGGGAGTCGGAGACCCAGCGGTTGGCCTGGAGCAGGGCGGCCGGGCCGAGATAGCGATCGCTGTTCCACCAATAGCTCGGGCACGAGGTCGAGCAGCAGGCGCAGAGGATGCACTCGTAGAGGCCGTCGAGCTTCTCGCGGTCCTCATGGCTCTGGCGCCATTCCTTCTGCGGCGTCGGCGAGGTCGTCTTCAGCCACGGTTCGACCGAAGCGTACTGCGCGTAGAAATTGGTGAGGTCAGGAACGAGGTCCTTCACGACCGGCTGGTGCGGCAGCGGGTTGATCTTGACCGCGCCATCCTTGACGTCGTGCATCGAGCGTGTGCAGGCGAGCGTGTTCTGGCCGTCGATGTTCATCGCGCAGGAGCCGCAGACGCCTTCACGGCAGGAGCGGCGGAAGGTCAGCGACGGGTCGATGTTGTTCTTGATCCAGATCAGGCCGTCCAACACCATCGGACCGCAATCATGGGTGTCGACGTAATAAGTGTCGACGCTCGGATTCTTGCCGTCGTCCGGATTCCAGCGATAGACGCGGAATTCGCGAACGTCTGTCGCGCCCGCCGGCTTCGGCCAGGTCTTGCCGCCGGTGATCTTGGAGTTCTTCGGAAGTGCGAATTCAACCATTTCGATAAAGCTTTCGCTGTTCGTTCAGTACACGCGCGACGTTTAGTAAACGCGAGCTTTGGGCGGAATGTACTGCACGTCGTTGGTCATGGTGTAGTCGTGAACGGGGCGGTACTCGATCTTGACCTTGCCGGCATCGTCGAGCCAGGCCAGCGTGTGCTTCATCCAGTTCTTGTCGTCGCGCGCGGAGAAGTCCTCGCGGGCGTGGGCGCCGCGGCTCTCGGTGCGGTTGGCGGCGGAGTCCATCGTCACCACCGCCTGCGAGATCAAATTGTCGAACTCGAGCGTCTCGATCAGGTCGGAATTCCACACCAGCGAGCGGTCGGACACGGCTATGTCGGTGATGCCGCTGTGGACCTTCTCGATCAGGTTCTGGCCTTCGCTCAGGATGTCGCCGGTGCGGAACACCGCGCAATTGTTCTGCATCACGTGCTGCATGCCCTCGCGCAGCTTCGCGGTCGGCGTGCCGCCGGAGGCGTAGCGGTAATGGTCGAGGCGGCCGAGGGCGAGATCGGACGAGTTCGCCGGCAGCTCCGGCTGCTTGGCGTTGGGCGTGAGCTTTTCGGCAAGACGCAAAGCGGCGGCGCGGCCGAACACGACGAGGTCGATCAGCGAGTTGGAGCCGAGGCGGTTGGCGCCGTGCACGGAGACGCAGGCGGCTTCGCCGATGGCCATCAGGCCGGGGATGATGGCGTTGTCGTCGCCATCCCGCTTGGTCAGCACTTCGCCATGATAGTTCGTGGGGATGCCGCCCATGTTGTAGTGGACGGTCGGCACGATCGGGATCGGCTCGCGCGTCACGTCGACATTGGCGAAGATTTTTGCGGATTCGGAGATGCCCGGCAGGCGCTCGGCCAGTACCGCGGGATCGAGATGGTCGAGATGCAGGAAGATGTGGTCCTTCTTCTTGCCGACGCCGCGGCCTTCGCGGATCTCGATGGTCATCGCGCGCGAAACGACGTCGCGCGAGGCGAGGTCCTTCGCGGACGGCGCATAGCGCTCCATGAAGCGCTCGCCCTCGGAATTGACGAGATAGCCGCCTTCGCCGCGCGCGCCTTCGGTGACGAGACAGCCCGAGCCGTAAATGCCGGTCGGGTGGAACTGCACGAACTCCATGTCCTGCATCGGCAGGCCGGCGCGCAGCACCATGCCGCCGCCGTCGCCGGTGCAGGTGTGTGCCGAGGTGCAGGACGCGTAGGCGCGGCCGTAGCCGCCGGTGGCCAGGATCACGGTCTGGGCGCGGAAGCGGTGCAGCGTGCCGTCGTCCAGCTTGAGCGCGATGACGCCGCGGCAGGTGCCCTGGTCGTCCATGATCAAATCGATGGCGAAGAACTCGATGAAGAACTCAGCCGCGTGACGCAGCGACTGGCCGTACATCGTGTGCAGCATGGCGTGGCCGGTGCGGTCGGCGGCGGCGCAGGTGCGCTGCGCCTGGCCCTTGCCGTAGTCCATGGTCATGCCGCCGAACGGGCGCTGGTAGATCTTGCCGTCCTCGGTGCGCGAGAACGGCACGCCCCAATGTTCGAGCTCGTAGACGGCCTCGGGCGCGTTGCGCACCATGTATTCGATCGCGTCCTGGTCACCGAGCCAGTCCGACCCCTTCACGGTGTCGTACATGTGCCAGCGCCAGTCGTCCTTGTGCATGTTGCCGAGGGAAGCCGAGATGCCGCCCTGGGCCGCGACCGTATGCGAGCGGGTCGGAAACACCTTGGTGATGCAGGCGGTGCGCAGACCGGCTTCGCTGCAGCCGACCACGGCGCGCAGGCCCGCGCCGCCGGCGCCGACCACGACGACGTCATAGGTGTGGTCTTCGATCGGATAGGCTTTGCCGTTGGTGGCGGGAGCGCCGTTGCCCTTGCCATTCGTCGCTGTGGCCATGGGTTACACTCCGGATGAAAGCTTGAGGATCGCGTAGGTCGAGGCGAGCGCCACAGCGATCGAGAAGAAATTGTTGAGCATGATCGAGATGAGCTTCAGCTTCTCGTTATGGACGTAGTCCTCGATCACCACCTGCATGCCGATCTTCATGTGCCAGGCGCTGGCGGCGATGAAGAGCAGCAGGATCACCGCGATCGGCAGCGAGCCGAGGATCTGTGCAGCACCGGCCTGGTTGCGGCCGAGCAGCATCATGATGATCACGAGCACCGGAATCATCAGCAGCGTCATGGCGACGGCGGTGATGCGCTGGCGCCAGAAATCGGACGTACCCGAATGCGCCGCGCCGAGATTGCGGACGCGGCCGAGCGGGGTGCGCATGCTGCGCTTGGGCGTATCGGTCGCGCTCATCGTCCGCCTCCGATCGCATAGGCGATGATCCAGATCAGGACCGTGAGCACGATGCCGCCGATCAGCGCGCCCCAGGTCAGGGCCTCGCGCTCATTGGCCTTGAAGCCGTAGCCGAGGTCCCACACGAAGTGCCGGATACCGCTCAGCATATGGTGCATCAGCGCCCAAGTGTAGCCGAACACGATCAGCCGGCCGATGATGCTGCCGGTGAAGGCCTGGACGTGGGAATAGGCGGCGGGGCCGGAAGCCGCCGCGATCAGCCACCAGGCCAGCAGCAGGGTTCCGACGTAGAGCGCGATACCGGTGGCGCGATGGACGATGGACAGCGCCATCGTTAGCGTCCAGCGGTAGACTTGCATGTGGGGGGAAAGCGGTCGTTCGATCCGTGCGGTCATGGGCTTTTGATGTTTATTGCGGCCCCAGCAGGGGGCACGCGGGGATCGCGAAAGGTCGGCTCTATTTACGGAGTCGATTTCGCCTGCGCAATCACCAAATCGCCATAAATCGAACCGCGGTTCAGCTCTAGAGCGTTGATGATGCAAGGCCAATCAGTGGCTTGGTATACCAGCACTTCTGTCCGCCAACGAAAAAAAGAATGTAGATTCATTTGTTCTGAAGGGACCGATGCGCGTTGAAATTGCTATTGGAACGCCTCTAAACGGACCATGCCGTCCAAACCTGCCCGGCGCCGGTCTTTTGGGCCGCTAACGCCGTTCGGACGGCACCAACCCGCTCCCGCCCGGGCCCGGTTTGACCCCTGTCCGGATATGCGCACCTTGCATTCCACCCCAGCCGCAAGACGTGGCGTGTCGACCGCGAGAATCAGATCGCCTAAAGCTCCGCACGCAGCTTTCCGAACGCATGTTTCGGAGAAGTTGCGACCAGTCGCCGGGGCAGGTCAGGGGTGATTGCAGGTCTTGATATCAAGGAGATCGTCGAGCTCGCGCTGTTGCTGATCGCGACCGGCGCGCTCTCGGGATTCTTGGCCGGCGTGTTCGGCATTGGCGGCGGCGCGATTCTCGTGCCGGTGTTCTACGAATGCTTCCGGATCGCCGGCGTGCCGCTCGAAGTGCGCATGCCGCTCTGCATCGGCACCTCGCTCGCGGTGATCATTCCGACCTCGATCCGTTCGTTCCAGGCGCACTACAAGCGCGGCGCCGTCGACATGTCGATCCTGCGCGTGTGGTGGCTGCCGATCGTGATCGGCGTCGTCGCCGGCAGCGTCATCGCGCGTTACGCGCCGGAGAAGCTGTTCAAGATCGTGTTCGTCTGCGTCGCCTATTCCGCGTCGGCGCGGCTCATCTTCGCGCGCGAGGGCTGGAAGTTCGGCGACGATCTGCCCAAAGGCCCGCTGATGCGCGTCTACGGCTTCTGCGTCGGTATCCTCTCGACGCTGATGGGCATCGGCGGCGGCTTGTTCTCGAACCTGCTGATGACGTTCTACGGCCGGCCCATCCACCAGGCAGTGGCGACCTCGTCGGCACTCGCGGTCCTGATCTCGATCCCCGGCGCGCTCGGCTACATCTATGCCGGCTGGCCGGCCGCGGCGACCTATCCAGCCGTCGCAGCGCTGCAAATCCCGTTCGCGCTCGGTTACGTCTCGCTGATCGGCGCCGTGCTGGTGATGCCGATGAGCCTCGTGACAGCGCCGCTCGGCGTGAGAGCCGCGCATGCGATGTCGAAGCGAACGCTGGAGGTGGCGTTCGGGTGCTATCTGTTTATCGTCGGAAGCCGGTTCGTGATGAGCTTGGTGGGCGGGCAGTGAACGGCTTCGGCTGAACTCCGCGCCACATCCTCCGCTGTCATCGCCCGCGAAGGCGGGCGATCCAGTATTCCACCAGCGCCGGTGATTGATCCCAGAGGCCGCGGCGTACTGGATGCCCCGCCTTCGCGGGGCATGACAGCGTACCGGGTAGAGGCTCCTCGCAAGGACGGCGAGAGAGCAGAGCTCCCCCACTCACTTCTTCGCGTAAATATCCTTGTACGTATCGCGCAGCACGTTCTTCTGTACCTTGCCCATGGTGTTGCGCGGCAGCTCGTCCACGACGAAGACGCGCTTGGGCATCTTGAACTTTGCCAGCCTTCCGTCGAGTGCCTTCAGCACCGCGGCTTCGGTGACGTCGGCGCCCTTGTTGCAGACCAGAACCGCCGTGACCCCTTCGCCGAAATCGGCATGCGGCACGCCGATCACGGCGGACTCGACCACGCCGGGCATGGCGTCGAGCTCACTCTCGATTTCCTTGGGGTAGACGTTGAAGCCGCCGGAGATCACGAGATCCTTGCCGCGGCCGAGAATGTGGACGTAGCCCTTGTCGTCGATCTTGCCGAGGTCGCCGGTGATGAAGAAGCCGTCGGGCCGGAATTCCGACTTGGTCTTCTCCGGCATGCGCCAATAACCCCTAAAGACATTCGGGCCCTTCACCTCGATCATGCCGATTTCGTCGCGCGGCAGCTCCTTGCCGGTCTCGGGCTCGGTCACGCGCACGGAGACGCCGGGGAGAGGAAAGCCGACCGCGCCGGGCACGCGCTCGCCGTCATACGGGTTCGACGTGTTCATATTGGTCTCGGTCATGCCGTAGCGCTCGAGCACCGCGTGTCCCGTGCGCGCCGACCATTCGCGATGGGTTTCGGCGAGCAGCGGCGCGGAGCCCGAGATGAACAGTCGCATGTGCCTTGTGGTGTCGCGCGACAGCGCGGAGCTCTGGAGCAGCCGCGTGTAGAAGGTCGGCACGCCCATCAGCACCGTGGCGCGCGCCATCAGCTTGATGATGAGATCAGGGTCGAGCTTCGGCAGGAAGATCATCGACGCCCGCGAAAACAGCGTCACGTTGGTCGCCACGAACAAGCCGTGCGTATGGTAGATCGGCAGCGCGTGGATCAGCACGTCCTTGTCGGTGAAGCGCCAGTAGCCGACGAGCGAGAGCGAGTTCGACGCGAGATTGTCGTGCGTCAGCATCGCGCCCTTGGAGCGGCCGGTGGTGCCCGACGTGTAGAGGATCGCGGCGAGATCGTCGTTTGCCCGTGAGACGGTTACGAATTCGCTGCTGGCCTTGTCGGCTGCTTCCGTCAGCGAGCCCTTGCCGTCGGGCCCGAGCGTCTCGACCTTGGCCTTCACTTTGGCGGCGATCGGGGCGAGGCCTTCCGCCTTGGAGGGATCGCAGACCACCAGCGACGGCTCGGCATCGCCGATGAAGTAATCGAGCTCGTTCAGCGTATAGGCCGTGTTCAGCGGCAAATAGACCGCGCCGGCCCGCACGGTGGCGAGATACAGCACGATATTGGCGACCGATTTCTCCACCTGCACCGCGACGCGGTCGCCGGGCTTCACGCCGCGCGCGACCAGCACGTTCGCCATCTGCCCGGCCCGCGCGATCAGATCGCCATAGCTGATACGGCCGCCGTCCTGCGTCTCGACCGCGAGGCGTTTGGGATCGTCCAGACCGTCGAACAGGCGGGAAAACAGGTTGGCGTTGGCAGCTTGGTTCATGCAAGATTTCCTCGACCGCAAGGCAAACAAGGCCGGTCAAAACCGAGGGCTGGATTAGCAAAAACCGCCCCAATGAAGCAACGGAGACAGTTTGCATGACCAAAAACGGGAAACGCGTGGCCTGGGTGACGGGCGGCGGCAGCGGGATCGGGGAGGCCGGCGCCGAGGCGCTCGCGGCCGACGGCTGGATAGTCGTGGTCTCGGGCCGCCGCAAGGACGCCCTGGATACCGTGGTTGCCAGGATTGCCAAGGCAGGCGGGGCGGCCGAGGCCATTGCGCTCGATGTGTCCAACGCCGCCGAAGCCCAGAAGGCGGCCGATCAAATCGTCGCGAAGCACGGCCGCATCGACCTGCTCGTGAACAACGCCGGTATCAATGTCCCCAAGCGGAGCTGGAAGGACATGGAACTGGAGGGCTGGGACAAGCTCGTCCAGGTCAACCTCAACGGCGTGCTGTATTGCATGCGCGCAGTGTTGCCCACGATGCGCAAGCAGCAGGATGGCTCGATCATCAACGTCTCGTCCTGGGCCGGCCGCCACGTCTCGAAGATGCCGGGCCCGGCCTACACCACCACCAAGCATGCGGTGCTGGCGCTGACTCATTCCTTCAACATGGACGAATGCGTTAACGGCCTGCGCGCCTGCTGCCTGATGCCGGGCGAGGTGGCTACTCCCATCCTGAAGCTGCGCCCGGTGGTGCCGAGCGAGGAGGAGCAGGCCAAGATGCTGCAATCGGAAGATCTGGGCCGCACCATCGCGTTCATCGCATCGATGCCGCCGCGCGTCTGCATCAACGAGCTCCTGATCAGCCCGACGCATAATCGCGGATTCATTCAGACGCCGAACAACAGGGATTGAGCCTTGTATGGTGGGCAAAGCGAAGCGTGCCCACCATACCTATCCTCAATCGCGGAGAGATGGTGGGCACGGCGCATGCGCGCCTTTGCCCACCCTACGGCTCCTGAGATGTGTGGCGCGCTCGCTCACACACGAACGTACCCCCGCTTAGTTTCACGCATCACGATAAATTATTTCCCGAAACCCCATCGCGAACCCTCCCGTAGTTCGGTCCAACGACGGCACTGCTGCTTCACGCCAAAAGGTCGCAGGCGCCGTTGTTGCCCCAACGCAAATGCCGGCCATTGCCGGTCACAATCCAATCGGGAGACTCTCCATGTCGAAGCGTATTGCCTATCTCGCCGCCGCCGCCTTCAGCGCCCTGGCCATCACCGCGACCGTCGTCGCGCCTGTCCGCGCCGAGGAGAAGACCGTCATGGTCGGTGGCGCCGCGATGTTCCCGTCCAAGAACATCGTCCAGAACGCCGTCAACTCCAAGGATCACACCACGCTGGTCGCGGCGGTGAAGGCCGCCGGCCTGGTGCCGACGCTGGAAAGCAAGGGCCCGTTCACGGTGTTCGCGCCCACCAATGCCGCCTTCGGCAAGCTGCCGGCCGGCACCGTCGACAACCTGGTCAAGCCCGAGAACAAGGCGACCTTGACCAAGATCCTCACCTACCATGTCGTGCCCGGCAAGCTCGAGGCCTCCGACCTCACCGATGGCAAGAAGATGAAGACCGCCGAAGGCGAGGAGCTGACCGTGAAGAAGCAGGACGGCAAGGTCTGGATCGTCGATGCCAAGGGCGGCACTTCGATGGTGACGATCTCCAACGTCAACCAGTCGAACGGCGTGATCCATGTGGTCGATACCGTGCTGATGCCGGCGACGTAACACCGCCCACCCCTGTTTCATCCCCGGAACAGGATGCTTTGAGACGGCGAGCCGGGGGCACCCGGCTCGCTTTATTGTGACCAAGGTCGCCCGCAGACTCGATTCGCCGTCGTGCGGGGGCGTAACGAAAGCGGAAGTATCGGCGTATATTCGGTGTCAGACGACCTTCAGGACGGAACCATCATGTCGAGCCTCACAGTCAGCGACGAGCAGGTCAGCGCCACCCCCGCCAAAGTGATCCAGCCGGCCTGGGTCCGTGTCATGCACTGGACCAACGCGGTCGCCATGATCCTGATGATCCTGTCGGGCTGGCAGATCTACAACGCCTCGCCGCTGTTCGGTTTCAGTTTTCCGCGCGAATACACGCTTGGCGGCTGGCTCGGCGGCGGCCTGCTCTGGCACTTTGCGGCGATGTGGCTGCTGATGGTGAACGGCCTCGCGTATCTCGTCACCGGCTTCGCCACCGGCCGCTTCCGCAAGAAGCTGCTGCCGATCACGCCATCCGGCGTGCTCCACGACGTCAGGGCTGCGCTGACCTTCAAGCTCGGCCACGACGATCTCACCGTCTACAATTACGTGCAGCGCCTGCTCTATGCCGGCATCATCGTGGTTGGCGTGCTGATCGTGCTGTCGGGCCTGTCGATGTGGAAGCCGGTGCAGCTCTATTATCTCGTGATGCTGTTCGGCGATTATCCGACCGCGCGCTACGTCCATTTCTTCTGCATGGCCGCGATCTGCGCCTTCCTCGTCATTCACGTCCTGCTCGCGCTGCTGGTGCCAAAGAGCCTGCGCGCGATGATCATTGGTCGCTGAGAGCATGATCCGGAAAAGTGGGAACCGGTTTTCCGACAAGATCATGCTCAAGATAAATATGTGAGACCCGTTATGGCCAAGCGCTCATTCCTCATCCCCGGCGTCGACAAGCGGCTGCTGATCAAGGACTCCATCAAGTCCATGCCGGACTTCACCCGCCGCCGCTTCATCGCCGGCGGCGCCAGCCTCGGCGCGCTGACGCTGCTCACCGGCTGCGACGTCGTCGATTCCTCGTCGGCCGATACCCTGCTCGCGAAGGTCTCGAAGTTCAACGACGCCGTGCAGGCCTGGATGTTCAATCCCGACGCGCTGGCGCCGACCTTCCCCGAGAGCGCGATTACGAAACCGTTCCCGTTCAACGCCTATTACGATCTCGACGACGCGCCTGATGTCGACGGCAAGGACTGGAAGCTCGAGGTGCGCGGCCTCGTCGACAACAAGAAGTCCTGGACGCTGGACGAGCTCTACAAGCTGCCGCAGGTCACGCAGATCACCCGCCACATCTGCGTCGAGGGCTGGAGCGCGATCGGAAGCTGGACCGGCACGCCGCTCCGCGATTTCCTCAAGCTGATCGGCGCCGATACCCGCGCGAAATACGTCTGGTTCCAGTGCGCCGACAAGGATGGCTACAACTCGCCCTTGGACATGCGCAGCGCGCTGCATCCGCAGACCCAGATGACGTTCAAATACGCGAACGAGATTTTGCCGCGCGCCTACGGTTTCCCGATGAAGATCCGCGTGCCGACAAAGCTCGGCTTCAAGAACCCGAAATACGTGGTCTCGATGGAAGTCACCAACGACTACAAGGGCGGCTATTGGGAAGACCAGGGGTACAATTCGTTCAGCGGGAGCTGACGCCAGCCCCGCTGCCGTAGAGTGGGCAAAGCGACTTGTCCGCCATAGCTCGAAGAGCGAAGGCGGAAGCGTGCCCACCAATGCTGTATCCGCGACAACGGTCATGGTGGGCACGGCGCTTTGCGCCTTTGCCCACCCTACGGCACCGATTGCTTGGCCGGCCCCACCTTGCGCTGGCACAACGCGGCCACCGCCCCCAGCGCCAGCAGCGCCGCCGACACATTCAAGGCGTAACTCAAGCTTCCCAGCGCATCCGTGATCGCGCCGACCACGATCGGCCCCAGCGTCTGGCCGACGCCGAACGAGATCGTCATCGCCGCGATCGCGGTTGGCCACGCCTCCGGCGGGTAGTTGAAGCGCACGAAGGCCGTGGTCGAGCCGACCACGGCGAAGAAGGCGACGCCGAACACCACTGCCGAGACCGCAAGCCACGCCGGCGAATGCCCCAGCATCGGCAAGGCCGCACCTAACGCGTTGGTGCCGAGGATGATCGCGGTGGCGAGCCCGCCGCGGTCGAGCGCCAGCACGCCGCGCCAGACCCAGGGTGTGACGAAGGCGCTGAGGCCGATCAGGCTCCAGAATGCGGCCTGCGCCGCGGCGCCGCCGCCGCCGTCGCGCACATAGGCGATCATGAAGGTCATGTAGGCGATGTAGCCGGCGCCAAACAGGAAGTAGCCGGCGAGATAGATCAGCACGGGCAAAATCGCGAAGGTGGCGTGGCTGCCTTCCGAGAAACGCACTCCGCTCTCGATGCGGATCAGGAACAGCGGCACGGTCATCACGACCGACAGCAGCGTCAGCGCCCACCACACCAGCCACCACGAGCCCGGCCCGAAATATTGCAGCGTGAACGGGGCGATCAGCCCCGAGGCGAGAATCCCGATGCCGGGCCCAGCATAGAACAGGCTGAGCAGGAAATTGGCCCGTTCCGGGCGCGACTGCGCGATGGCCGCGGCCAGCGCGCCGCCGGCGACGAAGCCGGCCGCGGCCCCTAAGCCCAGCACGAGGCGTGCGAGGCTCAGCGCAACGAAATTGCCTGTCAGCGCGCAGGTGGCGAGCGCGGCGACGCAGGCGAGGGTTCCGCCGCGGATCGCCGCCGACCAGCCGACACGCTGGATCAGCCGGGACGCGACAAGCGCGCCCGCGAGGTAGCCGACGGCATTGATGGTGTTCATGAAACCGGCCGCCGAGTAGGACCAGCCGAGGTCCTCCCGCATATCGGGCAGCACCAGCGCATAGGCAAAGCGGCCGATGCCGAGCCCGACCGTCGCCGCCAGCGACAGGGTCAGGATCAGCCGCGCGGGATGTGCGTCGGGCGGGGGACGATCAGGGGCGCGCAAGGGATACTCCGGCACGCCCAGTGTGGCAGGCCCTGCGGGCCTTGCACAGCCGCGAGGCGGCAATGGTGTCTTGCCAAGCGCGCAACGCCGCTCTAGCACTCCGGCCGAATTCGATCTCAGAGGAAACGACCATGGCGACCCACAAATTGCTGCTGCTCCCCGGCGACGGTATCGGCCCCGAGGTGATGGGCGAGGTGAAGCGGCTGATCGACTGGCTCAATTCGGCAGGGATCGCCAAATTCGAGACCGATACCGGACTCGTCGGCGGCTCCGCCTATGACGCCCACAAGGTGTCGATCTCCGAGGGCGACATGGCCAAGGCGCTGGCCGCCGACGCCATCATCTTCGGCGCGGTCGGCGGCCCGAAGTGGGATGCCGTTCCTTACGAGGTGCGCCCCGAAGCCGGCCTGCTCCGCCTGCGCAAGGATCTCGCCCTGTTCGCCAACCTCCGTCCCGCCGTCTGCTATCCGGCGCTGGCCGATGCCTCCAGCCTGAAGCGCGAGGCGGTCGAGGGTCTCGACATCGTCATCGTGCGCGAACTCACCGGCGGCGTCTATTTCGGCGAGCCCAAGACCATCACCGATCTCGGCAACGGCCAGAAGCGTGCCGTCGATACCCAGGTCTACGACACCTATGAGATCGAGCGCATCGGCCGCGTCGCCTTCGAGCTTGCCAGGAAGCGCAAGAACAAGGTGACGTCGATGGAGAAGCGCAACGTCATGAAGTCGGGCGTGCTCTGGAACGAGGTCATGACGGCGGTCCACAAGCGCGAATATCCTGACGTCACGCTCGAGCACCAGCTCGCCGATTCCGGCGGCATGATGCTGGTGAAGGCGCCGAAGCAGTTCGACGTCATCGTCACCGACAATCTGTTCGGCGACATGCTCTCCGACATCGCGGCAATGCTGACGGGGTCGCTCGGCATGCTGCCCTCGGCTTCGCTCGGTGAGGTCGATGTGAAGAGCAAGAAGCGCAAGGCGCTGTACGAGCCCGTGCACGGCTCGGCACCCGACATCGCCGGAAAGGGCCTCGCGAATCCCATCGCGATGATCTCGTCCTTTGGCATGGCGCTGCGCTATTCCTTCGACATGGGCGATCTCGCCGACAAGGTCGATGCCGCGATCGCCGCGGTGCTGGCGAGCGGCCTGCGCACCGCCGACATCAAGTCGGAAGGCACCACGGCCGCCTCGACCACGCAGATGGGCGAAGCGATCCTGAAGGAATTGCAGAAGCTGCACGCGTAGCCACAAACACCGCAATCGTAGGGTGGGCAAAGCGATAGCGAGCCCACCATTTCGATCGCGATTGCCGGGAGATGGTGGGCACGGCGCTACGCGCCTTTGCCCACCCTACGGCTCTGCCGACGACGTCAGGGAAGCCAACTCATGGATGCCTCGCCCCGCCCCAAGATCGCGGAAACCATCATCCATGAAACGGTCCGCCAGCGCGAGGCGCAGATCGGGCGCCGCTGCGAAATCCTCGCCAACACCCGCATCGAATATGCCGCGCTCGGCGACTACTCCTATCTCGGCGAGAACTGTGAGGTCGCCGACGCGGTGATCGGAAAATTCACCGCCATCGCCAATTCGGTGCGCATCGGCGCGCCCAATCATCCGATGGGCCGTCCGTCCCAGCATCGCTTCACCTATGTCCCGGAATATTACGAGGCGAGTGCGACGCGTGACCGCGACTTCTTTGCGGATCGTCGCGGAGATCGCGTCATCGTCGGCAACGATGTCTGGATCGGGCACGCCGCCATCCTGCTGCCGGGCGTCACGGTCGGCGACGGGGCGGTGATTGCCGCGGGCGCGGTCGTTAGCCGCGATGTCGAGCCCTACACGATCGTCGGTGGCGTTCCCGCGCGTGCCATCCGCAAACGCTTTGACGATTCGGTCGCGGCAAGCCTGCGCCGCATTGCCTGGTGGGATTGGCCGGACGAACTCATCTTCGAGCGCCTGGGCGATTTCCGCTCCGAGGCGATCGAAGAATTTTGCAGGCGCTACGACCCGGCAGCCAACGCCTGAAGCGGACGTATCTCTCACAAACAAAAATGGCCGGGCGTGAGCCCGGCCATTTTGATTCGGTCGATCATTCCGCTCAGTACAGCGGGAAATTCCGCGGATAACCGCCGACGTCGGCCGGCGTGCTCAGCGGCTGGCGATCGATCGGGCGGTTGTTGTTCTCGCGGGCGAAGGTCGGATAGCCGATCGCCGGCGGGAAAGCGTAGTCGGAGAACTTGCGGTCGCCCGGATTGACCTCGGTGCCGCCGTCGAGCCAGGAGCGCTTGCTCACATAAAGGCGGGTGCGGCCCTGCTGATAGACCGCGTTGGGGCCGCTCGGACCGTAATAGGGCCGGCTGTTGTCGTAACGTTGCTTCTTGGTGTCGGCCGAGGCGGGAGTCGCGAGGGCTGAGGACATGGCAACCACGGCGCCGGCCGCAAGCCATATCGCCAGTTTGTTCGCGGCGGAGAAATTCGAGCTCATCACGTCCCCTTCAGGCGGCAAGCCGCCAATCGATTTCATCCCCATACTAGCCCGGCAAGGGTGGCCGCAACTAGGTCTATTGGGTCACACCAGCTCGGAATAATCGTGCGCGCTGGCAAAAGTTGCATCAATACCAGCCACTTGACCTTGATGCCGGTTAGAGCGCCCCGCGCAATTGCGCGTTCGCCGCGCCCAGCAGCCAGTCCGACGAACCCTGGGGAGCGCAGGAGCGGCGCTTCAGCTCCGCATGGGCGAACAAGTCCGCCAGCTTCGGCTCGTTGCCCGAGGTCAGGAGCGTCAGCCGGTTCAGCGTGCAGGCGATCGCCGCGCGCCGGGCGGGCAGGGTATCGCCCTGGCAGGAGAAGCCGGAGATCTGGAGCGCCGGCTCCTCGCTGCGCTTGAGGTAGCCGAGGCACGCCCGCGCGGCCTCCGCCGTGCCGGTGGGCCGGAACAGGGCGACGGGACCGAATTTCGTGTCGATCAGGCCGGCCTGCTCGAGCGGCGTTGCTTCCCCCAGGCCCATGTGGACCGCCAGGTCCGCTGTCGCCGGGCGGGTCACGTCGAATTCGCCGCCTTCGCGGTAGATCTCGAGCTCCGCCACGGGCTTGTCCGCCTCGCCGGTCCAGCGCATCACGTCCCTACGGCCGCCTTCGGGATGCCTGAGAATGACGTAAGAGGCTGTTTTTTCTGATGAATCGAGCCGACTGAGGGCGAACGCCGGTTGCGAGCGATCGGCCACGCTCCACCCCGGCTTCTCGGCCGGCTCATCGTCACGCAGGCTGGGCAGCTGGTCGAGCGCGGCGAGGGCGAGGATGGCAAACAGGACCAGCGTCCCCACATAGGCGAACAGGCGCGCCAGCGTGCCGACGATTTCGTCGGCGAGGGCTGCGAGCGCCAGATGGATCTGGGTAGGGGTTGCGGCCGTGCTGGCCTCTGGCGACTGCATCCACGGCCTTCAGGCATGGTCCAACGTTGTCTTGAGGCCGGTTCTCGCATAGAAGCGCTGCTCTTCCTGTTTAAGCGTCAGCTTCAGGAACGGGCTTTTTCATCGGAGAGTGAACGATGGGTTACAAAGTCGCAGTCGTCGGCGCGACCGGCAATGTCGGACGGGAAATGCTCAACATCCTCGATGAGCGCAAATTCCCCGCGGACGAGGTCGTGGCCCTGGCGTCACGCCGCAGCGTCGGCGTCGAGGTCTCCTATGGCGACCGCACCCTGAAGGTCAAAGCGCTCGAGCACTACGACTTCTCCGATGTCGATATCTGCCTGATGTCGGCGGGCGGCTCGGTGTCGAAGGAATGGTCGCCGAAGATCGGCGCCGCCGGCACGGTCGTGATCGACAATTCCTCCGCCTGGCGCATGGATCCGGACGTGCCGCTGATCGTGCCCGAGGTGAACGCGGACGCGACGGCGGGCTTCAAGAAGAAGAACATCATCGCCAACCCGAACTGCTCGACCGCGCAGCTCGTGGTCGCGCTGAAGCCGCTGCACGACAAGGCGACGATCAAGCGCGTCGTTGTCTCGACCTATCAATCGGTCTCGGGCGCCGGCAAGGATGCGATGGACGAATTGTTCTCGCAGACCAAGGCCGTCTACACCAACAGCGAGCTGATCGCGAAGAAATTCCCCAAGCGCATCGCCTTCAACGTCATCCCCCAGATCGACGTCTTCATGGAGGACGGCTACACCAAGGAAGAGTGGAAGATGATGGCAGAGACCAAGAAGATTCTTGATCCCAAGATCAAGCTCTCCGCGACCTGCGTGCGCGTGCCGGTGTTCGTCGGCCACTCCGAAGCCGTCAACATCGAGTTCGAGAATCCGATCACGGCGGACGAGGCACGCGACATCCTGCGCAAGGCGCCGGGCTGCCTCGTCATCGACAAGCAGGAGCCCGGTGGCTACGCCACGCCCTATGAAGCCGCCGGCGAGGACGCCACCTATATCAGCCGCATCCGCGAGGACGCGACGGTGGAGAACGGCCTCGTGCTGTGGTGCGTGTCCGACAATCTTCGCAAGGGCGCCGCGCTCAACGCCATCCAGATCGCGGAAGTGCTGATCAACCGCAAGCTGATCAGCGCGAAGAAGAAGGCGGCGTAACGCACGCTACCGTAGGGTGGGCAAAGGCGCGAAGCGCCGTGCCCACCATCTCTCCCCGATTGCGATAGAAGTGGTGGGCACGGCGCGTTGCGCCTTTGCCCAGCCTACGAATTCAAGCCGCGTTGCGCACGCTCTTGAATTCCTTCGCGACCTTGTCCAGCACGAACAGCGACCCCTCCGCGACGCCGAAATAGGCGCCGTGGGTCTGCATCTGGCCTGAGTCCACCGCCTTCTGCACGAACGGAAACGTCATCAGGTTTTCCAGGCTGCGGAACACCGCGGCCTTCTCGATGCGCTCGACGAACTGCGCCATGGTCTCGTGGTCGCGCTGCTCGACCACTTCGCCCGGCTTGATGAACATCTGCATCCATTTGCCGATGAAGTCGCCCGGCGTGAGCGGCTCGATCTTGTCGACGAAGGCGCGGATGCCGCCGCATTGCGCGTGCCCGAGCACGACGATGTGCTTCACCTTCAGCACCGTCACGGCATATTCCAGCGCTGCGGAGACGCCGTGCGCATTGCCGTCGGGCTGATACACCGGCACCAGATTGGCGATGTTGCGGACGACGAACAGTTCACCCGGGCCGACGTCGAAGATCACCTCGGGCGAGACGCGGCTGTCGCAGCAGCCGATCACCATCACTTCCGGGAACTGCCCCTTCACCGACAGCTCGCTATAGCGGCTCTGCTCGGTCGGCAGCCGCTGGGTGGCGAAGGCCTTGTAGCCTTCCAGCAAATGCTTCGGGAATGTGATCATGGCCTATGCCTAACCATAGACCAGAGGGGCGAACAAGCCTTTCGAATAGGCAGGCCAGATGCTATCGGCTTGGCTTGTTGTTTGAGCATGATCCTTTCGGAAAACCGCCGCACACTTTTCCCGGATCATGCTCCAGAATACACCCGAGGAAACTGGAAGGAATGCTCGCATGACCCGCCCGCGCCGCAGCCATCTGTTCATGCCTGGCTCCAACCCTCGCGCGCTGGAAAAGGCGCGAAATCTCGCCGCCGACGGCCTGATCCTCGATCTGGAAGATTCCGTCGCCCCCGACCTCAAAGGGGTGGCGCGTGACGGCATCGCCGCTGCGATCGCGGACAAGGGGTTCGGCAAGCGCGAGATTTTGATCCGGACCAACGGCCTCGACACGCCCTGGTGGGCCGATGACGTCGCGATGGCCGCCAAGGCCTCGCCCGATGGCATTCTGGTTCCAAAAGTTTCAAGCATCGAGGATCTCCAGGCGATCGGCGCTCGCCTTGCCGAGCTCGGCGCCGCGCCGACGGTGAAGGTCTGGGCGATGATCGAGACCGCGCGCGCCGTGCTTCATGCCGAGGAGCTGGCCGCCGCGGGCCGCGATCCCAAGACGCGCCTCTCCGGTTTCGTGTTCGGCCCGAACGACATCTCGCGCGAGACGCGCATCAAGATGTTGCCGGGTCGCGCGGCAATGATCCCGATGATCACCCATTGCATCCTGGCGACGCGCGCCCACGGCCTCGAGATCCTCGACGGCCCCTATAGCGACATTGCCAATTCCGACGGTTTTGCCACCGAATGCGCACAGGGCCG
Organism: Bradyrhizobium sp. MOS001; assembly: GCF_004634465.1. Classification (NCBI taxonomy): domain Bacteria; kingdom Pseudomonadati; phylum Pseudomonadota; class Alphaproteobacteria; order Hyphomicrobiales; family Nitrobacteraceae; genus Bradyrhizobium; species Bradyrhizobium sp. MOS001. The sequence goes on along the minus strand of NZ_SPVJ01000002.1, from coordinate 9,505 downwards.
CGACCTCGGCTTCGACGGCAAGACGCTGATCCATCCGTCGCAGATCGAGGCTTGCAACGCGATCTTCACGCCGCCCGAAGAGGAAGTCGCGCGCGCGCGAAAGATCATCGCGGCATTCGAGCTGCCGGAGAACGTTTCGCGCGGCGCGATCCGGCTCGATGGCGCAATGGTGGAGCGTCTGCACGCCGACATGGCGCGGCGTACGATCGAGATCGCGGACGCGATCGCAGCGATGAGCAAGGGCTGAGGCGTCAACTCGAAGAAGCGATATCCGCTTTTCCCCGCCAGGCGGACATCTTCTCGACGTCAAGAGGACTGCCGCTTGTGACCCATGCGGTCATCGCGGCGGTCAGTCCCAATCGCCTATTTTCCCGCCCGCGAAGCGGCTCTGGATTCGTCACCCGCGACGATGGCGCTTTCGCGGGACGGCGCATCGACAGGCTGCGGCGCCGCCAATTCCTGGCAATACATCTGATCGATCTTGCGCTGCATGAGCGCATAGCAATCGCATGCGACCTTCTCGAGCCGCGCCCGATGGATCTCGACAAACCCGCGCCGGTCGGACGGGACGGCGCCGGCATCGCGCAGCTTGCTCATCGTCAGGGTCACTGTCGTCCGTCGCACCCCAAGCAATTGCGCAAGCGCCTCGTGCGTCACCGGAAGCCGGTCATCGGGAACGCGGTCGTGCAGCTGCAGGAGCCACCGCGCCATGCGGCCATCGACCCGGTGCAGCGCGTTGCAGGCGGCGACGTGCTGGAGCTGCAACAACACCGCGCGGGCGTGGACTTGCACGACGTTCCTGATGGCGGCGCTTTGCGCAAAGGCCGCGCGAAACTTGGCGGCGGAAATCAGCGATGCCGTGCCGGCGATCCGAGCAATCGCGGTCACGGATGACAGCGACGGGCCGAGCACGGAGAACGAGGCCAAAGCGCCTTCCCGTCCCATCAAGGTGGTTGCGACCGTTTGCCCGTCCGGCATATCGATCATGAAGGCGATGGCGCCGCTATGGGGAAAATAAACCGGGTCGAGCTCATCGCCCGACCGCACCAGGATGGCATCGGGTTCGAACGAGACCTTCTGGAAGTAGGGCGTGAGCAAACCGAGATCCGCCGGCGGCAACGCCGCCAATAGTCGATTCCCGACGCCCGTGCGGTGGACAGTCATGGCGCTTTCCTGTGAACGAGCACCCAACGAACGACGGTAACCATCTATTTCGTTTGCCATGATTATCCGGAATACGAATTGCCGAAGGGGAACCATCCAAACAGAGCCATTCGTCGAGATCAAGCACGGACAATTGCGGAGACCTTGCCGGCATCCTCGCCGCGCAAACAGGGCCTTGCATACATCATACTATTGACGCTCTTTGCCACTCGGTGAGGTGACACATGTGCTGATCGACCAGTGATGGTTGTGGCAGCGCGGGAGTCTGCCCCTGGCCCGGGCGCCTCCGCGCCGATGCCGAACTGTACCAGCATCTTCGGCCGCTCGTCGTCGGCGCGTCCCGACAACGGCCGTTTCGCCGAAGTCCATGATCTCGGCTTTTCCCGTTGCGGTGGTGAACAGGGGTGCTACCCTCGAAGCCATTGGTGGGTTCGGGCAATCTATTGATGCGTTTTTTTGGGGCAGCTGTCTTTCTCGTCACATCGCTTTTGTCTGCTCAGCCCGCCCTTGCGCAGGCGCGGGTTGCGCTTGTCATCGGCAATGGCGCCTACGAGAAGGTGCCCGAGCTGCCGAACCCGACTCGCGATGCGGCCGACATCGGCCGCGCGCTGGAGCGGCTGGATTTCAAGGTCACTCAAGTCAGGAACGCCACCGCGCAAGAGATGAGGAAGGCCGTCGTTGAGTTCGGCCGATCCGCCGAAATGTCCGACATCGCCGTCGTGTTCTACGCCGGGCACGGCATGGAAGTCGGCGGCGAGAATTGGCTGATCCCAATCAGCGCAGAGCTGCGCAGCGATACCGACGCCGAAAGCGAGGCGATCAGCCTGCGTTCGGTGAGCCTTCAGGTTTCGAAGGCACGGAAGTTGGGCCTCGTGATACTTGACGCGTGCCGCAACAACCCTTTTGCCGCGAAGATGAAGCGCTCGTTGAGCACCCGGGCCGTGGCTCGCGGGCTCGCGCCGACGGAGCCGTCCGACAACGTCCTGATCGCGTATGCCGCCCGGGACGGCACCACGGCGAGCGACGGCGATGGCCGGAATAGCCCCTTCACGACGTCGCTGCTTCGCCACATCGAAACACCCGGCCTGGAGATATCGTTTCTGTTTCGTCGGGTTCGTGACGACGTGATGGCGGCAACCAGGCGCGAACAGCAGCCCTTCGTGTATGGCTCCTTGTCGAAGGAAGAGATTTACCTCAAGGCCCCTGCCGTCGCCGCTCAGGCACCAGCTGCATCGACTCCGGCGCCCGCAGCTCCTGCGGAAGACGAGAAGTTCTGGCAGGCTGTCCGGACGTCGACGGTGGCAGCTCTCTTTGAGGAGTTTCTCGCCAGATACCCCCGCAGCGACCACGCTGCCGAAGCCCGCCAGCGAATCAAGGATCTCAAGGCCAGCGAAGTTGCGGCGCTATCATCTCCGGCTGCTGCTCCGAAATCCGATGCGAGCGGACGCCAGGAGGCTGATGCCAAGCGCGCCGTACGAAATCCATTTACGCCCGACGACAACAAAAAGATCTCTGTCATCGCGGCAGCTCAGCAACTCGAATTGCCGAGCTTCACCATCTCGTCCGATCAGAACGATCCACTTAACGCCAATTCCAGGTTTGTCGGCGTGTGGTCCAACAAGCGTGGGTGGACCAATGGCAAGGGTCGCTACGCCATGCTGATCGTCACGGAGGTCTCCGCGACGGGCTTGGCCAAAGGATACTACCTCTGGGGGCCGCCCACGAAACAATCATGGGTGAAGGATGTGGCGGGATACAAATCGTTCGCCGAGTACATTACGAACGATAAATTCTCCATCAACGGGACGCCTGTTACGGCCAAGCTGGACAAGAACGTCCTTGCCCTGACTTCCGTCAATAAGGAGAAGCCGTCAGAGACCGCGAATATCGAGCTTCGTCCAGTCTGGCAGCTTGTGCCGGTGCCCGAGGATGCCGAACCTCCGACCAAACGCGATAAAACGTCGCGAGCTCATGCAGTCAAGAAAGAGAGCGCGGCCGAACCTGGCCCTCCGGGTCATGCCGGCGGAGCGAGTATGGAAGAGCGCTATCGCGCGTGCAGAAAGCTCGTGAAAGGATTTGCCCAGCGCGACGCATGCGCGCGAAACGGCACGATCTAGGACAGGATGACATTCCGCCGGCCGAACTGATATTTCGATCCCGACGACGCGTCAGCGCGGGGCGACGTCGGCCCGATCGAGCGACTCCAGCGTCGATGCATTGCCACAATAGCCGTGGTAGTTCTCCGCGGCGGTGCCCTCGGCGAGATCGCGGTCGCATTGTCCCTTGTGATTGCAGAGCGAGCAGACGCGCTCCATGTCGCGGAGCAGCAGCGGCTGCGCACGACCGAGCCTGTCTGCGCTGATGCCGAGCTGCTCGAGCATTTTCGGCAGCTCGTCGGCAGCATGCTTGCCGTGACGGACCAGCTCCTCCAGATCGTCAGGTGCGATCCTGAGATCTTGCGCGATCCGGTCGAAATCGGCGCGATCGAGCTGCCGCATCTCGTTCATCTCGCGGCGATGCTTCAGCCAGGCGGCAAAGGACTCGATGAGGTCCTGGACGATGGGATAAGGCCTGCTTGCGGTGCTCATGGAAAGCTCCATTCGGGCGGCGGAATTGGAGCGAGATTAGGCACAATGGTGCAGAGGCGCGTTGCGCTGGATCAAATTTGGAAGCGTTGGAGTGTGGCGCGTTGGTGGTTGGTTTCGTGTCCCGGACGCGGTGCGGCGCGAAGTGCCGCTCCGCAGAGCCGGGACCCATCTCGCCGCATCTCTGGGCCCCGGCTCCGCAGCGCATCACCATAGCGCGTCGAAGACGCGCGTGAACGCGCTTATGGCGCTGCGCTGCGTCCGGGGCAGGAGAGCGCCGCGTAGCGGACTGGGTTACGCGAACCGCTCCGTCGCCCACGCATACAGGCTGCCCGGGATCGGCTTTTCGCCGCCGCGGCCCTTGGGCGAGATGTGCAGGCCGATGATTTCGGGATTGGTGACAAGGCCGAGATAGCTCGAGGGATCGAAGAACAGTTTTGGCTCGGCATGCACGGCGTAGAACGATTGCTTCGGCAGCGCGTTCTGTAGTTCACCGGTGCGGCGCGCGAGCGCGGTCAGCGCTGCCGGCCCGAAGATCGCGACGCGAATGTCCGAAAGACGGTTCGAGCCCCCGCGCAGGCGACGCATCATGAAGGTGATGCGATGGCGCACCGACAGCCAGTTCGGCGTCAGCTCCTCCTGCTCCATCAGCTCCTCGAAGGCGGCAACGATGCCGTGCTCCGCCGGCAGATAGATCACGGAATTGCCGAGCTGGCGCGGCCGCTCCCAGGCGAAGTAGGGTTTTGCCGGATCGATCTCGACGGGTTTCAGCAGCAGCACGTCGGCATCGAGCCAGAGGCCGAGGTTCTTCGCCATCAGCTTCATCCGGAAGAAGTCGCTGAACTGAAGCGTGGTCCAGTCGCGCCAGCTTCCGTCCGGCTGCGGCGGTCGCAATCGTTCGGAGAACGCATGCGGCAGGATCGCCTCGGCGTCCGCGTTCCCGATGCCCGCGGGCAGGCCGGGAATGGTGTCGAAACTGTAGACCGTGACCTTGTGGCCGGCCGCGAGCTGCGAGCGCAGACAGGTCTGGCGCAGGGCGTCCATCGGGCCGTGCCAGAAGGTGACGATGTCGGGCAGCATGCGCGTCAGTCTAGGGGTTAATCAGGACAAAGAAAAAGCCCCGGCGCTATCAGCACCGGGGCTCGAACTGGAGCTCGATCTCAGGCCCAGGCGCGCTCGCGCTTGAGCTTTTCCTCGTAGGTGTCGATCGAGGCCTTCTTCTCCATCGTCAGGCCGATGTCGTCGAGGCCGTTGATCAGGCAGTGCTTGCGGAACGGGTCGATCTCGAACTTGACCTTGCCGCCGTCGGGGCCGCGGATCTCCTGGTTCGGCAGGTCGATCGTCAGCGTCGCATTGGCGCCGCGCTCGGCGTCGTCGAACAGCTTGTCGAGGTCTTCCTGCGAGACGCGGATCGGCAGAATGCCGTTCTTGAAGCAGTTGTTGTAGAAGATGTCGCCGAACGAGGTCGAGATCACGCAGCGGATGCCGAAGTCGAGCAGCGCCCAGGGCGCGTGCTCGCGGCTCGAGCCGCAGCCGAAATTGTCGCCGGCGACCAGCACCTTCGAATTGCGATAGGCGGGCTGGTTGAGGACGAAATCCGGATTCTCGCTGCCGTCGTCCTTGTAGCGCTGCTCGGAGAAGAGCCCCTTGCCAAGGCCGGTGCGCTTGATGGTCTTGAGGTACTGCTTCGGAATGATCATGTCGGTGTCGACATTGATGATCTTCAGCGGCGCCGCGACGCCTTCCAGCGTGGTGAACTTGTCCATTTCAGGCTTCCCGGTTTGAAGTCAGGGGAGGGCTATTTAGCCCGGTTGGCACACAAATCCTAGGCCGGATTCGGCAGGCCTAAGGGGCGTAAATCGAGGTTCGTCTTCAGCCTGGCGGAGCCATGCTGTCAGGGGCAAAGCCGGTCGGCAGGCCGTCGATGCTCTTCATGTTCTTCAGACCCCAGTATTTTCGCAAATTGTTGACACCCTGCGCCGTCCAGTAGCGCACGAGGCTGCCGCGTTCTTGTCTGTAGTCGAACAGCGGCACGCCCATACCGCATGACGTCTGCACGAGGTCGACCGAGAGGCGCACGATTTGGCGGGCGCCTGCCATGTCCTCGAAGTCAGGAACGAGATCGGAATATTCCGGCGTGCCGCGCATGAGCGATCGAGCGTGGCCATAGAGCCGCAGGATCATCGGGGCGCCGTCGAAGGCGCAAAACATGATGGTCAGCCGCTTGTCGTCGGAGGCGGTCAGATGCGCACGGGTCTCGCTGCCGCTGCCGGTGCAATCGAGGTAGGCGACGTCGCTCTCTCCCAGCACCCGGAATGACGACAGGCCCTTGGGAGACACGTTGATGCGTCCCTTCGGCGGGGCGCTCGCGACGAAGAAGATCTTCTGCCGTTCGATGAAAGCCCGGTGCTCGGGTTCGATCCTTGCGAATTGCCTGCCCATACCCGCTCGTCCTTTCCGCAGCGACGCTGCAGCGGCAAAGAATTAGCATGCCGATTATACCCGTTTAAGAATGTTCTTTATGCTGGTATAAAAACCACCATGAAGGGACCAGACTCGATCGCTCCAGCTCTCTCGCTCAGCGCGTTCCTGCGCGCGCTCCGGGAGCGCCAGTCTCCGGCAGAATTCGGCCTCGCCGCCGGAGCACGGCGGCGCACGCCCGGCCTCCGGCGCGAGGAGGTCGCTCAGCTCTGCGGATTGAGCGTCACCTGGTACACGTGGATCGAGCAGGGTTGTCTCCGTCTCGGCTTCGACACTTGCGCGCCTCGCACGCGGATTGCGCCTGTCACGAGCGGAGCGCAGCTATCTGTTCGAAGTTGGGGGCAAGCGCGATCCCGAGCGTCCCGGCCACAGCGATGATCCGCCTGAGGAGGTGCTGGCCTGCGTCGATGCGATCGATGGGCCGGCCTACATTCTCGATCGCACATGGGGCGCGCGTCGTTGGAATGCGAAAGCGTCCCGGTTGTTTGCCGGATGGCTCGATGCTGACGGCGAAAAAAATCTTCTGCGCTACATCTTCCTCAGGCCCGAGGCGCGAACACTGATCCTCGACTGGACCCCACGCGCGCAACGCGTCGTCGCAGAATTCCGCGCCGCTGTTACAGCCTATTCCGACGATCCGGACATTCGCCGGCTCGTCGAGGAACTGAGAGTTGGAAGCCCCGACTTCGAACGCTGCTGGGAGACGCAGGGGGTTCTGGCACGCGAAGGCGGCGAGCGTGCGTTCGATCATCCGACCATGGGACTGCTGCACTATCAGCAGGTGTCGCTGTCTCTCGCGGGCTGGTCCGACTATCGACTGACGATGCTTCTCGCTGCGCCAACCATACGCAACCGATGACGTCCTACTCCGCCTGAGCCTCAATCGCCGCCATATCGTCGTCCGAGAGGCCGAAATGGTGGCCGATCTCGTGGATCAGGACGTGGCGGACGATGTGGCCGAGGCTCTCGTCGTGCTCGGCCCAGTAATCCAGGATCGGCCGGCGGTAGAGCCAGACCATGTTGGGCAGCCGCGCCACATCGCCCAGGCTCTGCTGGGGCAGGCCGACGCCCTGGAACAGGCCGAGCAGGTCGAACTCGCTCTCGCATTCCATCTCGTCCATCACTTCCTCGGTCGGGAAGTCGTCGACACGGAGGATCACGCCCTCACAGAGGCCGCGAAATTCCGCCGGCAGGCGCTCGAAGATGTCGTGCGCCGTCGCTTCCATCTCAGCCAGCGAGGGTGCTTTCAATTCCGTCCACATGGGCTTTTCTTAGCGCGGGTTCCGTGGCGATGCATCCGGCTTTATAGAAGGCTACGAAGAGTTGACGCCGCGCGCGAAAACGGGGAGCGTACGGCGCCTCAAGGGGATAGCTCAGGTGGGTGGTGGTGCGATGCGGGCGGGAACAGCAATACTGGTTCTACTTTGCATGGGGTTGTTTTCGCAATTTTGCGTCGGTGCGGAAGCCCAGACGGCCGGCGCCGGTGTCAGGCTGGCCCAGGCGGCCTCGCCAGACGACGTTCCTCCGCCGCGCAGGCGCCCGCCCGCCCGGCTGCGCGTCACGCCCTACTACGCTCCGGACGGCGTCTATCCGCGCTACTATCCGGGTCCCGATGCGGTCCGCGAGTGCAACGCCACCTATGTGCAGGAATATCGGCCGAGCGGCACGGTGATCGTGCCGCATATGAGCTGCTACTGGCGGCGGGGCTGACGCGCCTCAACGGCCGCGTGATGCCCGCATCTTGAGGGCGGAGTTCGTCATGACGAGATGGATTGCATTGGCCGTTGTCGCCGGGCTCGCAGCGGGTCTGCCTCGCGCTTCAACCGCGCAGAGTGTGACGAAGTCGGATGCCTCGGCCGGGACAGCGATTTTCGATGCGAGACGGCACGCAAGACACCATGACGTTGGGCGGCGCTCCGCGCCCCATGATCCGCATTATTATGCGCGGCCCATCTACTATCGTCCCTATCCCTACGGCGTGCCGGCACCCTTCGTGTTCGGCTACGGGCCGTGGTGGTGACGCGCCGCGTTAGCCCGCCGGCGCAAATCCCCTGACCAGCAGCACGGTTGCCTGCGCGCCCGCCTTGCGATCGCGCGAGATCTCTTCGTAGTCCGGCGAATTCGAGAAGGCGAGGAACGCCGCCTCGTCGGGAAATGACATCATGACGAGCTTGTCGAACGGCCACGGGCCCTCAAGCACGCGCGGCTGCTCGTCGGCGGCGAGCAGCCGTCCATTGTACTTTCTGAACACGTCGAAGAACCGCGCCTGATAGCGGTCATTGGCCGCGCGGTCCGTCATCTTCAATTGCGCGATCGCGTAGACGGTCATCTTTCGAATTCCTTTTGTCGTGGCACGGCGCCTCGGCAGGAAGCTTGTTCATTCACAAGGCGTTCACGTCGCTGTCCCTAATTTAATCTTGGGAGCGACTGCAATTGAACAGCGATGCGAGCGACGCTGCGCCGCAATGCTGCCGTTCAGATTCAGGGAGAATTCCATGCTGAGGGTCTTGGATGCTCGGACAAGCTCGATACGCTTGCTCGGGCTTGCGGCCGTTGCCACGCTGATGCTGTCGGCCGGGACTGCACAACGTGCCGAAGCGATGACTCCGATCAATCCGACGCCGTTGCCGGCGGCGAAGGCTGCAAGCGACGACATGATCACCCAGGTTCGCCACGGTGGCGGCGGTGGTGGACATGGTGGCGGCTTCCACGGCGGCGGCGGTTTTCGTGGCGGTGGTTTCCACGGCGGCGGAGGACATATCGGCGGTTTCCGCGGCGGTGGCTTTCGGGGCGGCCATATCGGCGGCTTCCGCGCCGCACCGGCCTTTCATGGTGGCGGCTATCGCTACGGCGGATTTCGCCACTATGGCGGTTTTCATCGCTACGGGATCTATCGCCCGCATTACGGCTATCGTCACTTCCACCGGCGCTATTATTACGGCGGCTACTATCCCTACTACCACTATCCGCGCCGCTGTCGGGTGATCTGGACCTATTACGGTCCGCGCCGCGTCTGCCGGTGGCATCGCTGGCACTATCCGTACCGCTATTGGTAATCGCGATCGAAATGAAAAGGGCGCCGCGACGGCGCCCCTTGTTCGTGTGGCCTAAAGCAGGATGGGGTTAGGTTGAATCGATTTGGGATTCCCAAATCGGTGTGTTTCTGATTCACCATTCTGGCTGGGTTGGAGGCCAGCATGGATGGGCAAGCCTTATTCTCTGGATCTTCGCAAGCGTGTCGTGTCCGCGATCGAGGGCGGGATGTCCCGCAATCA